>NZ_JABERD010000232.1 GCF_013044505.1 Streptomyces sp. S3(2020)
GGATGTGTATAAGCGGCAGGCACGGGTGCGGTCGCCATGCGGATCGCCGTCCACCGTGGTCGTGGCCCGGCGCCCGGCGATCCGCATGGCGACCGCACCCGTGCCCGCGACCAGGGCGAGACCGTCGGTCGGGGTGCCGGGGGCGGAGGCGAAGGCGGCCTCGATGTCGCTGCAGAGGGCGAGCGGCCCGGGCGGGATGCCCAGCCGGCGGAGGGCCGCGGTGAGCGCGGTACGGGCGTGGACGTACCCGGGGTCGTCCGCCGAGGCCCCCGTCGCGCCCGCGAACCCGCCGGCCACGGCGACGACCCGGCCCCGTGAAGCCTCCGGCACCGCCGCGGCGATGGCCTCGGTCAGATGGTCGGTGAGCTGCGGTTCCGGGACGGTGAGGGCGTTACCCGGGCCGCCCGAGCCCTCGCCCAGCAGTCGGCCGTCCGCCGCGGACGCGCACATCGCACGGGTGCGGGTGCCGCCCGCGTCGAGACCGACGACGAGGTCGTGCCGCGTGTCGCCCGGGTCCGCCAAGTTCTGGTTCAAATCATTGCCCATCACTGACTATGGTGGTTGATACATTCGCGCAGGACAAGAGCCGACAAGTAACGAACCCCGTACCGACCCCTGTACCGACCCCGTACCGACCCGCGTACCGAACCCGAGGAGGATCCCATCCGTACGCTCCGCTTCGGCGTCAACTACACGCCCCGCCGCGGCTGGTTCCACTCCTGGCAGGACTTCGACCCGGCGCACGCCCGCGAGGACCTGGAGCAGATAGCCGCCCTGGGACTCGACCACGTCCGTGTCTTCCACCTGTGGCCGCTCCTCCAGCCCAACAGGAACGTCATCCGCCCCACCGCCGTCGACCAGCTCACGCGGCTCGTCGACATCGCAGGCGAGGCCGGACTCGACGTCCTCGTGGACGGCGTACAGGGCCATCTGTCGAGCTTCGACTTCTACCCGGAGTGGACCCGCAGCTGGCACCACCGCAACGTCTTCACCGACCCGGACGCCATCGCGGCCCAGGCGGACCTGTTGCGCACCCTCGGCCGCGCCCTGGCCGGCCGCCCCCATCTGCTCGGCCTCCAGCTCGGCAACGAGCTCAACAACCTGGTCGAGCACAACCCGGTGACCCCCGCCGAGGTGGACCACTACCTCGACACCCTGCTGGCCGCCGCCCGCGACGGACTCGGCGAGCGGGGCATGGTCACCCACTCCGCGTACGACGCCGCCTGGTACGGCGACGACCACCCCTTCACCCCCGAGGCCTCGGCCCGCAAGGGTGACCTGACCACGGTCCACCCCTGGGTGTTCTCCGGCGACTGCGCCCGCCGCTACGGCCCCCGCTCGCCGCAGGTGCGCCATCTCGCCGAGTACGGCACCGAGTTGGCGAAGGCCTACGCCGAGGACCCGGCCCGCCCGGTGTGGGTCCAGGAGACGGGCGCCCCCGAACCGCACATCCCGGCCGCCGACGCCCCGGAGTTCGCCCGCGCGACGGTCCGCAACGCCTCCGACTGCGAGGGACTGTGGGGCGTGACCTGGTGGTGCTCGCACGACGTGGACCGCTCCCTCGCGGACTTCCCCGAACTCGAGTACACGCTGGGCCTGTTCGACTCGGCCGGCCGTCGCAAGCCGATCGCCGAGGCGCTGGTGGAGGCGATCAAGGAGCCGCACACACCCCGACCCCGCGCCACCGCCCTGGTGCTGGACTGCACACCGGCCACCCGGTCCGTGTCGGGCCCGGGCGGGGAGTACTTCGAGGAGTGGATGCGGTGGCGCGCGGACGGGGTGCGCCCGGCGGTCGTCCTGGCCGAACGGGCGCGGGACGAGGGGTACTTGGCCGCGCGGGGAATCAAGGAGGTCGTACGACCGTCCTGATCAGCTTCCGGTGAGCACCTCCGCCACCGCCCGCAGGTTCACCCGCCCCCGCCCGTAGGAGCACAGCGCACCACCCTCCGGCAGCCCGGTGTCCACGCGTACCGCGCCGGGCCGCCGGGCCAGGAGGGTGTCGCGCAGCCGGGCCTGCCAGGGGTGGAGCCCGGCATCGCAGGTGGCGACGACGAGGGGCCGTTCGCGGGCCAGTATCCCCTCGACGAGGGCGGCCGGATCCTCCGGTTCACCGGCGACCGCGGTGCCCACGGCCGAGGGGTCGAGGGCACGGACCTCGGTGAGCAGGTCCTCGCCGCCCCAGTTGAGGGCGGGGTGCGGGTGCGGGAACAGGTCGACGACATGGGCGCCGCGCACGGCGGACGGCGCCCCCTGGCCGCGTACGGCCCGGCGCGCGGCCTCCAGCCCGGCATCGGTGTCCCACGCGGCGACCCTCTCGGTGGGCGTCGCGTACCGCTCGGCGAGCCGCCGCACCCGTTCCGCCGCCTCCCACACCCGTTCCTGCGGCAGCACGCCGGAGCGCAGCGCGTCGAGGACCTCGTCCCGGCAGGCGAGCGTGACCTCCAGGTCCGGTACGGCGACGATGACCTGGTCGGCTCCGGCCGCGAGGGCGATCCGCGCCCCGGCCGCCTCCCCGTACTCGTCCGCGATCGCCTTCATCTCCAGGGCGTCGCTGACCAGGACGCCGTCGAAACCGAGGTCGTGCCGGAGCAGGTCGCCGAGGATGCGGCGGCTGAGGGTGGCGGGCCGGTTGGCGTCCAGCGCCGGGAAGACGACGTGCGCGCTCATCAGCATCGGCACCCCCGCGGCGACGGCGGCACGGAACGGCTCCAGGTCGGCGCGGAGCGCGTCGTACGGCCGCGGGTCGACCGCGATGCCGTGGTGGCTGTCGGTGTCGGTGCCGCCGTGGCCCGGGAAGTGCTTGGCGCAGGAGGCGATGGAGCGTGCCTCGGTGGCGGTGATCCAGGCCCGCAGGTGCCGGGCGGCCACCTCGGGGTCGGCGCCGAAGGAGCGGGTGCGCACGATCGGGTTGCTCGGCAGGTGCTGGAGGTCGGCGACGGGGGCGTAGGAGACGCTGATGCCGAGGGTCGCCAGATGCCCGGCGAGCGCGTCGGCGCAGCGTGCGGTCAGGTTGGGGTCGTCGGCGACGCCGAGGGCGTAGGAGCCGGGCACCTCGGGGGCGCCCGCGGCCACCAGGTGTCCGATGCCGCCGCCCTCGTTGTCGATGGCGACCAGCAGATCCGGCCGGATCGCCCGCAGCGCGTCGGTGAGCTCGCGGACCTGCTCCGCGTCCCGCACGTTGCGGGTGAACAGGATGACCCCGCCGAGACCCCGGTCAACCAGCCGTTTCAGGGTGTCGGGGAAGGTGGTGGTGCCGTCGAACCCGGCGACGAGACAACGGTGCGCCGCCTCGTCCAGGTCGGACGGGAGGACGGGGCCGGTGGCCGGGAGCACTGAAGGGGTCACATCCGGATTCTTCTGGCTGATTCAGCCGGAAGTCAACATCACGATGGATAGTTTGATTCACCACACGTTTGTTCGCCGCCGGACCGTGACCTCCCGTGGGCCCGCCGGGGCTCAGCCGGCGATCCGCTCCTTCTCCGACGCCGACCGGGTCGGTGCCGTGTCGCGGCCGGCGTCGCGCATCCGGCCGTAGGCGTAGACGCAGCCGGCCAGGGCGAGGTCGGACAGGAGCATGAAGCCGATGGAGTAGGAGTCCTTGGCGCTGTAGACCGCGCCCATGACCAGCGGGGGGACGAAACCGCCGAGGCCGCCGACCGCGCCGACGATGCCGGTCACACTGCCGACCTGCGGCTGCGGGGTGACCCGGGCGACCAGGGCGAAGACCGCGCCGCTGGTGGCGCCGAGGGCGGCCGCCATCACCAGGAGGCAGACCGTGGCGCCCGGCATCAGGGCCGGGTCGAAGGCCTGGACGACCCCCAGGACCGCCACCGCGCCCAGCGCCCAGGCGGTGACCACGGCCGGGTGGATCCGGTCCGACAGCCACCCGCCGATCGGCCGGAACACCACCGCGACCAGGGCGAACCCTGCGGCCCTGGTGCCCGCGTCGGTGGCGTCGAGCTCGTACCAGGTCTTCAGATACGTGGGCAGATAGACACCGAACGCGACGATGCCGCCGAACCCGATCGCGTACAGGGCGGACAGCTCCCAGGTCACCCGCAGCCGGCCGGCCTGGCCAAGGCGTGTGGTGAGCGGGGTGGACGGGCCGGGCCGGTCGGGGCGGTCGTTGATCAGGAAGTAGGCGAGCACGGCGTAGACGGCGAGGGCGATCGCCAGGACGACGAACGGCAGGTTCTCGCTGTGCCGGTACATGCGGGGCGTGAAGTAGCCGGACAGGGCGACACCGCCCATTCCCATCCCGAAGACGCCGAGCGCCGCTCCCCGCTGCCGGGGCGGGAACCAGGAGTTGACGAGCGGGACACCGATGGCGAAGGTCGTGCCGCCGAGGCCGAGCACGAAACCGACGGCGATCAGCGCCAGGTAGGAGTCATGGGCCGGGACGAGCAGCAGCACCGGCACGATCGTCAGGGCGCTGACCAGCGGAAACATGATCCGCGCCCCGTAGCGGTCGGTGAGCGCGCCCACCGGCACCCGTCCGAGGGAACCGACCAGCACGGGGATGGCGACCAGTTCCGACTGTGCGAAGGACGACATGTGCAGTTCGTCGTCGAAGTCTGCGGCCAGCGGGGCGATGAGGTTCCACGCCCAGAAGGTGAGCGTGAAACCGACGGTGGCCACCACGAGGTTGCGCCAGGCGGCAGCGGTGGGACGGTCGTCGCCGGACATCGCCGCGTCGGTCATACGTGCTCCCAGACTCCGTGATCCCCCGTCCATGACGGCACGACTCGGGACGCCGGGCAACTTTTCGCAGCGGCTCTTTACCGTGCTGGATCTTGAGCGCTACGACGGTGTCCGGGTCGAATGGAACGATGGACACCGCATTCAGCGCATTCACCGACGCCTTCGAGGACATTCCCCCCACCACCCTCGCCGACCTGCTGGGCCGCGAGCAGGTCATGGACATCGGCATCCGCCCCCTGTGGGACGCGCCGCGCGTCGCGGGCCCCGCGTACACGGTGCGCTGCGAGCCCGGCGACAACCTGATGCTGCACGCCGCGATCCATCGCGCCGAGCCCGGTGCGGTCGTCGTGGTCGAGTCGGGCGACCTGGACTACGCGCTGGCCGGCGGCAACGTCTGTGCCGTGGCCCGGCGCCGGGGCATCGCGGCCTTCGTGCTCGACGGCCTCATCCGCGACCTCGCCGAGGTCCGGGAGGCCGCCTTCCCGGTCTTCGCCCGCGGAGTCATCCCGATCCCCGGCACCAAGAACCGACTCGGCACCCTCGGCGAACCGGTCCGCGTCGGCGGCGTCCTGATCCACCCCGGCGACATCGTGGTCGCCGACGAGGAGGGCATCGTCATCACCCCGGCCGCCCGCCGCGACGAGATCCTCACGGCAGCCCGGACACAACTCACCAAGGAGGCGGAGGAACCCCTGCCCACCTGGGAGACGAACCACCGGTCCCGCATCAAGGAGACACTGCGCGAACTGGGCTTCACCGGCTGACGTCCCGTCGGGCCTCCTAGTCCTTCACGGGGTCGAGTTCCTCGGTGAACGTCACCGCCAGGGTCGCCTCGAATCCGGTGCCCCGGACCGGGACGCGCCACTCACCTTCCTGCACCGGTCCGACGGCCCGCGTCACGCCCGAGGCCCGATCGCGGGTGGCGGCCGCCAACTCCTCCCCGGTGTCCGCGAGATGTTCTTCACCGGTGTGCAGATACAGCGCGGGCCCGCCACCGTCCTCCGCCAGCAGCTGGAGGTAGTACTGCTTGCGGAAGACGACGTTGTCCGAGAACCCGACGCCGAACGAGTCGCGTTCGCCGAGGTACACGTCGAGGCGGAACACCAGCCCCGACGCCCGGTCCGAGGTCGCGGGCCGGACGGTGCGGTCGACCCAGCCCTCCCAGATCAGCCGGCCGGGTCCGGCCCAGCCGGTCGTCCGGTCTCCCTCGGCCGACAAGGGCTGGTGCAACTCCCCTTCCAGAGGGGGCGGTCCATCGGTGAGTTCCTTCGCGTGGAACGGGCCGTAGCAGTTCTCCGCCTCGGGGCTCTGGTGGAACAGGTCGAAGTCGACTCCCCGCGGTTTCACCGAGACGCCGAAGTAGAACTCGCTGCGGCCGAAGAAGTCCTTGCCGCGCAGCACTTCGGCCTCTTCGAGGCACAGCCGCACATGGTGGGTGCCGTGGAAGAACCGCATGGCGATCTCGAACGCCTCGCGCGAGGTGATGAGTGAGTCCGGTCCACCGTGGCACTTGTGCACGAACGTCCTCGGCGCGCCCGGCAGTTGGGCGGAGGCCTGCTTCACCAGTCCGTCGCTCCGGTTGTAGACCAGGCCGCCGCCGTCGGTCAGGCTCACGATCCGGTTCGCCAGCGAGGCCACCGCGACACCGAAGCCGCGGTAGTCCGTGCCCACGACCGTCAGGACGCGCCGGACGGGGAACCAGCCGTCCCACCGCCTGAACTCCGTGCTGTCCGGATCGAACGCCGCGAGTTCGTCCGCCGCCGCGCCGATCCCCGGCAGGAGCTCCACGAGTCCGCGCGGCAGCACCTGGAAGGCGATGCCCCGGTGCGGGGTGCCCAGCGTCACGATCCGGTGCACCAGCTCCCGGGCGCCCGGCTCCCCCGCGGGGGCGGCCCTCATCTGCCGGAGCGCGTCGCGTACGACGAGCCCGCCCATGCTGTGCGCCACGATGTCGACACCCGGGAACGGCTCCCCGTCCGTGCCGTTGCGGACCGCGGCGGCCCGCCTGATGATCTCGATCAGACGCACCAGCCCCGCCCCGTACCCCTCGATCGTCCTCGGTTCGAGGTCGTAGTAGCGGTAGATCCACAGCGTCCCGCCCACCCCGTCCCTCAGCACGCGCTCCGCCATGCCCGGATCGAGGACCACGTTTCCGGACAGGAGATCGTCGTCCCAGTCCCACTCACCCGGCGGCACGGGCTGCGGCCGGGCGTAGTAGCCGACGACGTTGGTGGCGTCCCGGTAGGGATGCTCCAGATACTTCAACGCCCGCAGCACGAAGCCCTCGTAGATGAAGTTCTCACCGCGCCGACCGGGATACACGGTCCCTTCGTTGAAGCCCTGATAGGCATTGCGCCGAACGCCACCGACATCCGGTCCGCCGAACCCCCGCACCAGAATCAACGGCCGTACGAAAGCGGTCATCGCGCCCTCCCCCGTTCGTGAACCCGGGCACCTCCGCTGTCCCGCCCTACCAGAGTCCCGGACGCGTGAACACACCGACGCCCGGCAACTACGTCCTAACCCAGGACCGTTCAGGGGCCCATGCGCAGAGACCGTGCGTCCGACGACGTACCGACGCCTTCCCCCATCGCGCGCCACCCCGCCCGACCGGAACCACCCACCGACGCACCCCGCCCGCCAAGAGGCAGCGCGGTACGGGCCGCCCTGATCACCGGCGGACTCGGTCTGGCACCGCTGCTCCTGGGCTTTCTGGGCCTGCCGGCGGCCATCACGTCGCCGACGGCGACCCGGCCGACCAGGACGGTCACCATGACGACCACGGAGACGGCCACGGAGACGGTGCCACCATCGCCGGATGCCACGACGACCCCGGGCCCGACCGAACGGCCGTCCACCACGCCAGAGCCGTCCTCCACGGGCCGGCCGCGGACCTGGCAAGGCCGCGTCACGCTCGTCTCGACCTTCACCGACTTCGACGCAATCCCGCCCTCGCCCGGCACCTGCCCTTCCCTCATCGACGGGGCCGACGAACGACAGCGGCACGGGCGAGGATGTTCGGACCGAATCCAGCCATTCCCTACCTTGCCCCACCCTTGATCGGCACAATGCTGTTGTGCCTGACTACACGGAGCTGACCCTCACGGACGGGGCAACCGTCCGATTGGAGCTGGCCGCGGTCGGTGAACCTCCCGCCGTCGATTCCCCCTGCACGACTGAGGAGTTACCGGACGGCTTCGGCAGTGAAGTGCCCGTGGGCACCGGCCGACGGCGGATGGCCACTCTCGCCACCGATGCTCTGCGGAATGTGCTCAGTCCTCTCGGGCCGCTTCTTCAGGAGGTCCATGATTCGGTCTGTGCCATCACCGATCCGCCGGACGAGATCAGCGTCGAGTTCGGCGTCCAGATCGGCCAGGACCTGAAGATCGGCATCGTGGGCGCCCAGGGCCAGGCCGCGATGACCGTCTCGGCGACCTGGCGGACAACCCGACCACGGGGCTGAGCCATGGGATGGTTCCGTCCGAGCGGTGCTCCCGCTCCCATCGTCTCCGTGCTGCGCCGGGGCGAGACCAGGGCTGCGGGTGCCGCCGCCCTCATCTCCCGCCATCGGGTACTGACATGCGCCCACGTCGTCAATGACGCGCTGGGACGGGACGACCTGCTGAGCCCGGCCCCCCCGCCCGCCGTGGACATCGCCGTCGTGTTCCGCCATGGGTACGAGGCTCCTCAACAACGCGTCGCCCGGGTGTCGTTGTGGATCTCGCCGCCGGTCCGCACCGCCGCCTCCACGGGCGGAGATCTGGCCGTTCTGGAACTCAGCGAGGCCGCCCCCGAATGGTTGACTCCCGTCAACTGGGGTGAAATGGCCGAAGGTCAGCCGTTGCGTGCCTGGCACGGCAGCGGGCAGCGGATCACCTACGCCGACACCGAGGTGAAACTGTGTGACGGCCGGATCGCCTACCTCGACGCCGCACTGACGGGTGCGGCCATCGGGCCGGGGTACAGCGGCGGTCCTCTCTGGTCGCGGGAACAGCCGGTGGCCGTGGGCCTGGTGGCGGCGCATGTCATGCCGGACGGAACTCCCTTCGACGGGCAGCGGACGGTGCGCCGCAGCCGTGCCCTGCCGTGGCAGGCCGTGCGCGACGAGTTGGTCAGGGCCGGGGCCTCGGACGTACTGGAGGAGTGCTCGGTCCTGCCCGCCGCCTCGGCGCCCACCCGGGCCGAGGAAGACCTCCTGCCCCTGCTGTGGCCGCTACTCGCGGACCCCGCCACGCGTGCGGACCATGCCCGCACACTGGCACGACAACTCGGCTACACCGCGCCCGACGACGACTCGGCACCGTCCGTTCCCGAGCTCGCGGCCCTGCTGTCGACCCACAGCCGGGCGCTGGCAACCCTCAGCGAGTCACTGGCTCCGGGCCTGGCGGACGACAAGGCACGGACCGCGCTGACCCGTCTCCTCCTGCACGGCCGGTTCACCGGCATCACCTCGTTGCTGTCGGTGGGCGAACACCACCGGCTCCTGGCGGAGTTGCGAGAGATCGTCGGGACCGATCCCACCCTGATGCCGCGCGCGGCCCGGGAGGCCCTGCGATTCACGCCGCTGCCCGAGGTCCTGCACGCGGTCCGGTTGCCCGTCGACGACATCGCCCATGCCGTAGGGGAGTTGGAGGCCGTTTCGGACAGCGCTCCGGTGCCGGCCGGGACGCCGCAGGTGCCGGCCCTGCTGTATCTCGTCGAGTGCGTCGCCGCGGCGGCGGGCGGACCTGCGGAGGCCGAACTGCGGGGATGGAACGAGCGGGTGACCGACCGTCTCGGCATTCACCCGTCCGCTCTCGCGCAACGCCGTGTCGACGCACTGCGCTGGGCCGCCCACCGCCCCTCGCCGGTCTGCAACATCCACGTGCGGCTGTACCGGAACACCAGCGACCCCGACGGGGAGTTCCGGTGCAAACTCTGGCTCCTCCGCAAGGACGGCCTACCGACTCCGCTCCCCTCCTCGGAGAGCACACCGCGCACGGCGGATGAGGTCGCGAGGCTCGTCCGGGACGCGATCGACGGCATCCGGACGGAACCCGGCCAAGAACACCATGCCCCGCGCGTGACCGCCGTCGTGGACCGCGGAGGACTGCACCTGCCCGTCGACGAGTGGAACCCGGGCCCGCACAACACCTTCGTTCCCGGCCTGCCGATTGGTGCGGCCTTCCAACTCACGCTGAGCTGCCCGGAGATGAGCGACCTGGTGCGCACCCGGGACGCCGAGCAACACCGCCGATGGGCGAGCGGGCAGGGAGCACCCCTGATCGTCGACCCCGACTGCAGCCCTGAGCGTCTCACCCTGCTGCTGCAGCACGGTCACCGCGACACCGCCCAGGTTGTGCTGCACGGGCCGCCCGGCGATCGTGCCCGATTCCTGGAACTGTGCCTCGCGCTGGGCGTCCCGGTGGTGCTGTGGGACCGCACGGCGGAGGACCACAAGCATGCGCACCGGCTCGACCCGGTGCAGCCCACCGGGCCACTGCACGGTCTGCCCGAGCGGGTGAGGAGCTTCCGGGGTGATGCCTACGGCGACTCGCCCCGGCACCCGGCCAGACCGTCGCTGGTGTGGGAGGACACCGACCCGTCCCCGACAGGCGGGCTGCAACTGCTGGACCCCTCGGAAGGAAGCGTCCTCGCATGACAGCGACCGGCACCTCGACGAGCACCTCGGACGGCGACTGGCGGCTGTTCCGAGGTGACGGAACCCCACGCCATGTGCACATCCCCGAAGCCCCACCGTGGCGCCGGTTCACCCCGTCCCACCAGAGCTCCGCCCGGCCGACGCCCTACCTCATCGGTGCGGCCGAGGCCGACGTCGTGAACGCGGCCCTCCATCTGCGTCGGCCGCTGCTGGTGACGGGATATCCGGGCACCGGCAAGTCCTCCCTGGCCTATGCCGTGGCGCACGAACTCGGCCTCGGCCGCGTTCTGCACTGGCCCATCAACAGCCGCTCGACCCTCCAGGAGGCTCTGTACCGCTACGACGCCGTCGCCCGGCTCCGGGAGGCGAACCTGCGTCGTGAACGTCACGACTCCGAGCCCGGGATCGGCAGTTACGTCCGTCTGGGCCCCCTGGGAACCGCCCTGGTCCCCCGCGACCGGCCCCGGGTACTGCTGGCCGACGAGTTGGACAAGGGGGACGTGGATCTGCCCAACGACCTGCTGACCGTCTTCGAGGAGGGCGAGTTCGAGGTGCCGGAACTCGCCAGGCTGACGGAGGACGAGGCCACGGTCCAGGTCCTGACCGACGACCCGGACGATCAGGTTCCGGTCGTCCGGGGCAGGGTCCGCTGCACGGAGTTCCCCGTCGTGGTCATCACCAGCAACGGGGAGCGCGAGTTCCCTCCGGCATTCCTCCGGCGCTGCATCCGCCTCGACCTGCCCGAGCCGGACGAGGAGAGACTGCGCGACATCGTCAAGGCGCATCTGGGAGCCGCCGCTCTGGAGGACGTCGACGATCTGGTGCGGGAGTTCCTGGGGCGACGCGCGCCAGGTGAGCTGGCCACCGACCAACTGCTCAACGCGGTCTTCCTCCGCAAGGGAGGGGTGGATCTCGATGCCGACGGCCTGTTGAACGCCGTACTGCACCGACTCGGCCGGGCGGTGTAGCGACGTGCCGGGCCGACTGCGGCGGGTGCTGGCCGACAGCGGGGTGGAGCTCTCCGACGAGGAGCTGCTGGACGTTCTGTGGCTGGCAGCACGCCTGCCGCAGGACGAGGGTCCGCTGGTACGGGCGTTGCGTCGCCCGCATTCCGCTCCCCCCGCCGTCTCCGAGGAGCATCCGCCGTCAGCCGCGGACAGTGCCGGCACGCCGCCGGATCCGCCCTCGCTTCCTTCCGAGGACGCATCACGACAGCCCGGCGAACCGCTGCACGCCTCGGGCACGGGCGGAGCCTCGAACCTCGACACCCGGAGCCGCCCGGGGCGCTCGGCCCGGTCCGTGCGGGCGCCCGGGAGGAAGTCCCTGGGGACCCACGAACTTCCACTCGGCAGAGCCCTGCGGCCACTGAAACAGCGGCTGCCGGACCTCCGCAGGCAAGAACTGGACGAGACCCGCACCGTCACCGCCATGGCCGAGACGGGACTCCCCGATCCCGTACTGCGCCCGGCGCGCACCCGCTGGCTCAGCCTCGCCCTGTTGGTGGACGACGGCGTGTCCATGCTGCTCTGGCAGCGACTGGCTTCGGAGCTGCGGGCACTGCTGGAACGCAGTGGCGCGTTCCGCCGCCTTCGTGTGTACGGCCTGGACAGCAGGGGTCCGAAGGCACCCGTGCTGCGCGGTCGCCCCTACAGCGACGGCGGTGTGTCCTTACCGCCGTCCATCGTGAACGATCCCACCGGAAACACCCTGGTCCTCATCGTCAGCGATGGCGTGGGCACGGCCTGGCAGGACGGAAGGATGGGGAAGGCGGCACGGGCGTGGGCACGGCATGGGCCCACGGCGATCGTGCATACCCTGCCCACCCGTCTGTGGCAGGGATCGGGCATCCGGGCCCAGCAGTGGCAGGTGACGACCCGGCATCGTGGCGGGCCGACCACCGCCTGGCAGGTGGCGGATCCGGTGCTGCCCGCGGACCTGGTGTCCTACGAAAGCGTCCCGGTACCGGTCCTGGAGCCGGAGCCGACGGCGGTGGGACTGTGGGCGCGCGTGGTCGCGTCGCCGGGGACCACCGTCACGTTGCCCCTGCTGGCGGACGGCGCACTGCCCGCCGCACGCCCGTACGCCGACACTCGACAGACCGACGCCGGGGACGCCGTGCTGCGTTTCCGCCATGCGGCGTCGCCGGAGGCCTACCGGCTGGCGGCCCACCTCGCGGCGGTCGCGCCGGTGTCGGTGCCGGTCATGCGTCTGGTGCAGGCCGCGTTGGGCCCGCCGACGGACATCGGGCATCTCGCGGAAGTCCTGCTCGGCGGCCTGATGCGACGTGCCGACCCGGCCGACTCTGCCCAGCCGGCTCGGCACCGTGCCTTCGACTTCTCGGAGGAGGCCCGGCAGATCCTCCTGGGGACGGTGCCGGCGCACGAGCTGCTGCGCAACACTGCCGCCATCACGGACCAGCTCGGCCGACTGGTCGGCCGCTCACCGGACTTCCCGGCCTGGCTCGCCCACCCCGACGGCACCGACCGTCTGAGTGACGACAGCCGGCCCTTCACCTGGCTGGACACCCGGTTGATGACACGACTGGGCGTGCGTCCCCCGGCCACCCCGCCCGCTGCCGGGTCCGAGATCACGTCGGAGATGCGGTACGTCGTGCCGAACAACCCACCGGTGGTCCACACCCCGTTGCTGATCCTGGGCCGCTACCGGCTGCTCGATCTGATCGGGCGCGGCGGCATGGGCGAGGTGTGGCGGGCGCGCGACGAGTCGCTGGGCCGTCAAGTCGCCGTGAAGTGCCTCAATCCGCGGGGCCTGTCCCGTGACCCGGCCTTCGCCCGGGTGTTGCGCGAGCGGTTCCGTCGCGAGGCGCGGGTGGCCGCCGCCCTCCAGCATCGCGGGGTCACCGTCGTCCATGACTTCGGGGAGTCCGACGGAATCCTGTACCTCGTCATGGAGTTGCTGGAGGGCCGCAACCTCGACCAGCTCCTGGAGGACCACGAGGAGCATCGGCTGCCGATCGCGGAAGTCGAGGAGATCGCCGAGCAGACGGCCGCGGCCCTGGTTTACACGCACGCCCAAGGCATCGTCCACCGCGACCTCAAGCCCGCGGACATCATGCGGCTGACCGACGGCACGGTGAAGATCTGCGATTTCGGCATCGCCCGCCTGGGACACGACATGGCCATCGACTCCGACCTCGACACCGGCGACCTCGCGCTGGGCACCCCGCACTACATGTCGCCCGAGCAGATCGGCGGCTCCGAGATCGACCGGCGCAGCGATCTGTACTCGCTGGGATGCGTGCTGTACGAGATCGCCACCGGCGTGCCCCCGTTCGACCTCGACGACACCTGGGCCATCCTCGTCGCCCACCGCGACACCCAGCCCCGGCCACCACGCGGCCTCCGTCCCGACATGCCGGAGTACCTCAACAGACTCATCCTGGACCTGCTGGCCAAAAGGCCCGAACACCGCCCGCGCGACGCCTACGAGTTGTGCCATCGCATCCGGGCCGGACGCACCATGCCCGCCTCGGTGCAGGATGCGCAGGAGGAACCCGCGTCGGACGAGCCGCAACTCCCGTCCTGGGCACGAGGCATGACCGCCGGGCACCAGGCCACGGGCACGGAACCGGGCGCCGCACCGCCGGACGACATAAGGGAGATCTCGAGACAGTGGACCTCGGGACAGCCCGTGCCTGACGGTCGGAGGTCGGCGACGGCCCCAGCTCTCCGCCCGTCGGCCGAGACTCTCACCTCCCTGGCCGGACGGCACAACGCGGGGCTCAGCCTGGGCCGGCTCGGCCGCTGGGCGGAGGCCGGTGAGGTGCACCGCGCGGTGGCCGCAGAGCGCGAGCACCTGCTCGGCCCCGACCACCCGGACACCCTCGCCA
>NZ_JABERD010000233.1 GCF_013044505.1 Streptomyces sp. S3(2020)
GGCGTAGGACCGGACCGGCTCCGGGCGGGGCACGAACTCGTCGAACCAGCGGGCCAGTCGGGCGTCCCAGGGCAGCGGCGGGTGGCTGAGCGCGCGGATCTCCTCGACCAGGCCGCCGGGCAGGAAGCCGCGCTCCTGCCGCTCGTGCAGGTCCAGGCCCTGGCACAGTCCGCGGCGGTAGAACTCGTCGAGGTCGACGTACTCGCCGGGCGGGCCGAGCGGGGCGCCGAGCACGTCGCCGACGCCCTTGCCGCGCAGGGTGGCGAGGCGGCGCGTCCGGCGCGGATCGCCGGCGAGCCGGTCGTAGACCTCCTCCGCGGACAGTCCGGCCAACCGCGGGTCGTGGAGCAGGCCTTCGGGCATGGTGCCGACCTGCATCTCGTCGAGCCAGCCGTTGATGACGTAGTCGCAGGCCACGTTGAACAGGTAGGGGTCGCGGGTGCCGCAGCGGTCGCCGTGGCGCAGGGCGGCGTGCAGCAGTTCGTGGCCGAGGATGAACCGCCATTCCTCGTCGTCGAATCGGCGGAGCGGGTTGAGGTAGATCTCGCCCGCCTCCGGGTTCACCGCGGCGACCGAGATGCCGTGGGCGCGGGCGAGTTCGGCGTCGGCGACCAGCTTGATGCCGGCCGCGATCGCGCCGAGCAGGGGGTAGGAGGAGACGAACCAGTCCAGGGCGTTCTGCCAGGGGCGCTTGCGCAGGGCCTCGCCGTCGAGGGAGTCACGCCGGCCACCGGCCATGTCCATCGCCGCGGACACGGTCCGGGTCAGCGCGGTGGCGAAGGCCAGCTGGTGGTCCGGGGGCTGCGACCAGCCGTGCCAGGGAAGGAGCACCTGGTCGGGCTCGGCGCCTGCCGTACCGCAGCGTTCGTAGGCGGTGGGGAGTCCGTCGCGCCGCCAGCGTGCGGCGAGCCCCTCCTCGTCGCCGTCGGGGTAGGAGGCGGGCAGACCCTCGGGCGTCCGGCCGACGGTGAAGCCGAGCAGGAAGCGGTTGACGGCCACACAGCGCGCGGCGAGGTCGTACCGGTCGGGCCGGGTGCGCTCGCCCTTGGCCGCCGGGACGTGTCCGAAGCCGAGGTGCAGCACGGCGTGCGCGAGCGACCAGGCCCAGTGGGCGGGCTCGGCGATCCGGGCCGGGTGGATGTGCAGATCGCCGTCGGAGTCGACGGCCACTAGCCCGTCGCGGGGTGCGAAGGAGCACCGCTCGCTGCGGCAGACGCCGAACTCGACGGCCGCCAGCGCCGGGTTGGCCTTGACCAGCCGCATTCCCTCGGCGAACGCCTCCGCCGCGAGGTCCCGCTTCTTCTCCCCCTTGGTGCGGGCGCGGTTCACCGCCGCGCCTCCACCAGCCGCGGCATGTCCCGGGCCGCCTCGACGAGGAACCACGACGGCAGGACGGGGTTGCCGTCGGCGTCGGACGCGATGACGGTCTGCGCGACCTCGACGGAGATCTCGGCGAGCTGCACCAGCAGCGACTTGGCGCGGTACGCGGTCTGCCGGCCGTTCGCCGACATGTGCTCCTTGCTGACCGGCAGTTCCTTGACCAGTCGGCCGCGGAAGGACTCGGCGAGGTAGTAGAGCAGGTCGCGCTCCTCCACCCGGTGCGGCCAACGGGCGTCGCCCTTGATGATCGCCTCGATGCCGTACTGGCCGCGCACGATCTTGACGTAGCCGCAGAACGCGGTGGCGTGGGCGGGTGTCAGCGTGCCGTGCGCGATCACCTTCAGCGTCTCCTCGTCGAGGCCACGGCCGAAGGAGTGCAGGGCGTCGGAGAGCATGTGCCAGGAGCGCGGCGTGGAGAACGGCTCCTCGGTCTTGGGCGGCTTGGACCACAGGTGGTCGGGCCGGTCGATGAGGTGGTCCAGGACCCAGGGGTGGATGCCGTGGCCCGCCGCCCAGGCGAGCCAGTCCTTCGCGGAGGCCTCCAGATGGACGTGGGCGAGCCGGTTGACCAGCGCGGAGGCGATGGGGCGGGCCAGCGCGTTGTCGGTTGCGCGGTTGCCGGCGCCGATCACGATCGAACCGGCCGGGAGGTCGTAGTTGCCGATACGGCGGTCCAGGATCAGCGAGTAGAACGCCTTCTGGACGTCCGGGCCGGCCGCGTTCAGCTCGTCCAGGAACAGGCAGTACGGCTCGTCGCGGGCGATCGCCTCCGGCGGGCAGAACACCGAGCGGCCGTCGCGGATCTGCGGCACCCCGATCAGGTCCTCGGGGGCGAGCTGGGTGCCCAGCAGGCTCACGCACTCCAGTCCCAGGGACTCGGCGAACTCCCGTACCAGGGAGGACTTTCCGATGCCGGGGGCGCCCCAGATGAAGACCGGCCGCACGGGCGCGAGGCCGAGCAGCAGCTCCGGTATCCGGGCGGGAGTGACGGTGACGGCAGCCTGCACGCAGTGGCTCCAGGGGATGTTCGAGAAGGCCGCGCTGGTGCGCGGGGTCCGATGCGAACAGTGTGTGCGGGACCTTGTGCGCACGCACGCGATTTTCCGGGCCCACCGCACGAGGGGCGTACCACCGGAGCCGCTCACGGGTGGGACGGGGCGGCACGTCCGGGGCGTGCGGCAGTGACCGGAATGTGCCCTGGGCAAACCCGTGCCGCGGTGACACGGTGTGCGCGGTCCTCCGTGTGAGCCGCTCCTCCGTTCATGGGGGTATGGAGGAGCGGCGGACCTCGCGGGCTAGGCCGCGCGCCGGTCCTCGTCCTGACGGGTCGTCAAGGGCACCTGGGGGCCGTCCGATTCGCGCAGCCAGCGGCGCAGGACGCGGTGGACCTGCTCGGCGCCGAAGAGCTCCTCGGTGTCCGTCACGGGCGCGGACAGGACGACGGGCGACAGCAGGAACGGCCGGCCCTGGGCGCCGCCGAGACCGCCGTGCGAGCCGATCTGCTCCTCGAAGGCGAGGACTTCGCCTTCGACCGGGTCGTACCAGGAGTTGACCATGATGTCGGCGGTGTGCGCGAAGCCGTGAGTGCGGCGTACGACGTCGGCGGCGCCCGGCCCGAAGGCGGCCAGCGGGCCCGGTTCCTCGTCGAGTCGGTCGAGCGGGATCTCGGTGCCGAACGGCCCGAGGACCACTCCCCCGTGCTCCTCGCTGCGCACGAGGAGGAAGCCGATGCCGGGGTGGTTGGCGAGCGTGGTCAGCAGGGCGGGGTGGCGGGCGTCGATCTCCTCCTTGGTCATCCGGTGGTGCACGTCCGGGAAGGAGACCAGGCCGAGGTTGCCGGAGGCCAGCACGAGCGGCTCGGAGCGGCGGCGCGAGGGCCGGTGCTGCTCGGCGCGCTCCTCGACGGGTCGGCGCAGCGCGGCCCGCACCGCGGCGCGGGCCTCGGCGCCGCTGTGGGTGCGCTGCGCCTTGCGGGGCACCGGCAGTCCGCTGCCCGCCCGCACCAGGTCGCCCAGGGAGAGGCCGTAGCGGGTGCGGAAGGTCTCGCCGGGGCTCTGGCCGTGGTCGGACAGGACGACGATCCGGTACGGGCGCGGGGCGTGCTCGGCGACGTTCTCGATCAACGCGAGGGAGCGGTCCAGGCGTTCGAGGACCTTCTCGGCGTCCCTGCTGCGCGGCCCGGAGTGGTGGGCGACCTCGTCGTAGGCGACCAGGTCGGCGTAGACGGCGGTGCGGCCGGCGAGCATGTCGCCCATCACCGCGGCGACGACGACGTCCCGTTCGACGACGGTCGCGAAGGCGCGGACGAAGGGGTAGAGGCCGCCCCGTTTGACGCGCGGGCGGGCCCGGCAGGCACGGCTCCTGGATGACTGTCCGATCTCCCGGCCCACCTCGGCGAAGAACGACAGAGCCGTGCGGACGGCGTTGGCGGGGTCGGAGAAGTACGCGAAGTAGCCCGCCCGGGACCGGGTCTCGCGGCTGCGGCGGCGGGTGGCGATGGACAGCACGAGGGCCTGCTCGTCGGCGCCGCCGCTGAAGAGGTTGCCGCGGCTGGCGCCGTCGGCGCCGAGCAGCCCGCCGTCACCGGTGCGTGCCACCGCCCGGCGCTGGAGCTCGGCGGCGCTGGTGGGGCGGTTGCAGACCATCACCTCCTGGCTGTCCTTCTCGTACCAGCGGAAGGCGGGCACGTCCTCGTTGCTGCCGTGCAGGATGCCCAGCTGGCTGGCGCCGGTCTGGCTGGACCAGTCGGTGCGCCACGGGGTGAGGCGGTGGGTGCCGTCCAGCCAGCGGGCGACGGTGGGCATGAGGCCCTTCTTGACCGCCGCCTCCAGGACGTCGTGGCCGACGCCGTCCAGCTGGAGGAAGACGGTCCCCGGTGTGGCGGGGCCGGCCGGGGCGGCTCTGCGGCGGCGGTCGGCGAGCCGGTAGAGCCGGCGCCGGTAGGCGTCGTCGTCGCGTACGGCCAGGGCGGCGCCGGTGGCGGAGGCGACGGCCGACATCACGGCGGCCACCACGACCGCGGTCTCCCAGGCGGCCGCGCCGCGCTCGGTCGGGTTCAGCCGCAGCGCCACGAGGAGCAGCGCGCCGTTGAGGAAGAAGACCAGCAGGCCCAGGACGAGGGCGGGCACCAGCAGCAGGAGCCGGACGAGAAGCGGCCAGACGAGCGCCGACAGCACACCGAAGGCGCCGGCGCCGAGGGCCGCGGTGACCGCGATGTCGGTGGCGCTGTCGCCGTCCGCGGACCGGAGCTGGAACTCCGGCAGGATGCCGGCGAGCACGAGCATGGTGACCGTGGAGACCGCCCACACCGCGACGCTCCGCCCCGCCTGACTGGCGACCCGCCGCCAACGCCCGCCTCGCACGCCCCGCACACCTCACGTCCCGGCCCGTCGTCGGTGCGGGCGTGCACCCACCCTGTCACAACGCGCGGAGGTGCCCCGGTTTCCCCGGGCGGGTGTCAGCGGCCGTCGTAGCCCGCGGTCGGCATCGACAGACGGCGGTGGATCCGGGCCTTCATCTGGGCGTCGTACGACGGTTCGGCGCGCCCCACCGTCTCCACCCGCACCCCTCGGCGCGCGCACTCGGCGACGAACTCCTCGACGGAGGACAGGGCGCTCTCCAGGACCCGGCGGCTGGGCGCGACGAACAGGTCGGTGCCCGGGCGGACGCCGTCCCACAGGACGCAGTGGTCGGCGCGCAGACCCCGCACGAGGAGTTCCCGGCCGACGATGTAGCCCCGCTCCGCCGCCCAGCGAGCGCACATGGCGTGCTGGCTGCGGGAGTCCACCAGGAAGGGATCCGCCTCCAGCTCCTCGAGCGGCGTCAGACTCGCGATCGCCGTGACCCGCACCGGTCCCATGGCGTCCCCCCTCACCTCCGGGTTTCGCCGCCGACCCTACTCCTGCCCGTAGGCTTCGGGGAGTCGCGCGAAGGAGGCAAAGAGGTGCCGGTGGAGATCACCTGGTGGGGTCACGCCACCTGCACGGTCGAGGACTCGGACGTCCGCGTGCTCACCGATCCTCTGTTCGCCCGCCGGCTCGCGCATCTGCGCCGGCGCCGCGGCGCGGTGCCGCCGCCGGCCGCCTGGCGCGCGGACGTGGCGCTCGTCTCCCATCTGCACGCCGACCACCTGCACGTTCCCTCGCTGGCCCGGCTCGCACCGGGCACCCGACTGCTCGTGCCCCGGGGCGCGTCCCAGGCCGTGCCGGGGCTGCGCCGGCTCGCCCATCTCCAGGTCGACGAGGTGGCACTCGGGGACGAGACGGTGGTCGGGGACGTGGTCGTACGGACCGTTCCGGCCCGCCACGACGGGCGCCGGCTGCCCCTGGGGCCGCACCGCTCCCCCGCGCTCGGCTATGTCGTCGAGGGCGAGGCGCGCACCTACTTCGCCGGGGACACCGGGCTGTTCGACACGATGGCCAAGGAGGTCGGGCCGGTCGACGTGGCCCTGCTGCCGGTCGGCGGCTGGGGGCCCTACCTGGGCGAAGGGCATCTGGACGCGGGGCGGGCGGCCGAGGCGCTGGCCCGGCTCGAACCGGTCAGCGCGGTGCCGGTGCACTACGGCACGTACTGGCCGATCGGGATGGACGCGGTGCGCCCCCATGAATTCCACGCCCCCGGCGAGGAGTTCGTGCGGCTCGCGGCCGAGCGTGCGCCGGGCGTGGCGGTGCATCTGCTGGGGCACGGGCAGAGTGTGCGCCCCAAGGCGGCCCGGTGAGCTGGCTGGCGGCGTCGACGGTGCCGCCGGAGTCGACGCAGCAGGCGCTCGGGTATCCGTCGTTGTTTCTGCTGGTGCTGATCGGGGCGTTGGTGCCGGTGGTGCCGACGGGGGCGCTGGTGAGTTCGGCGGCGGTGGTGGCGTTCCATCAGACGGCGCCCTTCGCGCTGGGCCTGGTGTTCGTGACGGCGTCGCTGGCCGCGTTTCTCGGGGATGCGACGCTGTACTGGCTGGGGCGGCGCGGGATGGGGTCGAAGAACGGGTCGCGGTGGCTGGAGGCGATTCGGTCCCGGGCGCCGGAGGAGCGGCTTGCGCAGGCGCAGGCGAAGCTGGCCGACCACGGGGTGGCGGTGCTGGTGCTGTCACGGCTGGTGCCGGCCGGGCGGATTCCGGTGATGCTGGCCTGTCTGATGGCTCGGTGGCCGCTGCAGCGGTTCATGCGGGGTAATTTCCCGGCCTGCCTGGCCTGGGCGGTGACGTATCAGCTGATCGGGATTCTGGGCGGGTCTCTGTTCAAGGAGCCTTGGGAAGGGGTGGTGGCTGCGGTGGTACTGACCGTTGTCATCAGCCTGGCACCCGGTCTGTGGCGGCGGATTCGAGCTGCCGCGTGAGGATTCGTTGCGGGGTGCGGGTCCGTTGTGGCTGGTCGCGCCCACGCGGCGGAGCC
The DNA here is from genome assembly GCF_013044505.1 of Streptomyces sp. S3(2020). GTDB lineage: Bacteria > Actinomycetota > Actinomycetes > Streptomycetales > Streptomycetaceae > Streptomyces. Next base: position 6,765 of record NZ_JABERD010000233.1, read on the forward strand.
GCATATCGATACAGCCCCGCGCCCCTAGGTGGGTCCACCTGAGCGCCGGCTAAACAAGTACGCGGGATCCGCCTACCGGCAGGTCCCAGAGGTCGCCCCGGTTCAGACCCGCCTCCTCCCATGCCGTCCGCACCCTCGTCAGCGGTTCCAGGACCGGCTCCGCCGACAGGACGAACGTGCCCCAGTGCATCGGTGCCATTCTGCGTGCCCCGAGGTCCTGGGCCGCCCGCACCGCCTCCTCCGGGTCGCAGTGGACGTCGCTGAGCCACCAGCGGGGGTTGTAGGCGCCGATGGGCAGGAGGGCGAGGTCGATGCCGGGGTAGCGGCGGCCGATACGGGTGAACCAGTGGCCGTAGCCCGTGTCTCCGGCGAAGTAGACGCGCTGTCCGTCCCGGGCGGTGAGCACCCAGCCGCCCCACAGGCTGCGACAGGTGTCGGTGAGGCTGCGCTTGGACCAGTGGTGGGCGGGGACGAAGTCGAGGCGGACACAGTCGAGTTCGGCCGCCTCCCACCAGTCCAGCTCGGTGATGCGGGTGAAGCGGCGACGGCGGAACCAGGCGCCGAGCCCGGCCGGCACGAACACCGGGGTGTCCCGCGGGAGCCGGCGCAGGGTGGGGGCGTCCAGATGGTCGTAGTGATTGTGGCTGATGACGACGGCGTCGACCGGGGGCAGCGAGCTCCAGGCGACGCCGACCGGGGTGATACGGGCCGGCGTGCCGAGGATACGGCGGGACCAGACGGGGTCGGTGAGGATCGTCAGCCCGCCGATCCGCACCACCCAACTGGCGTGCCCGGCCCAGGAGACGGCGACCGTGCGCGCGTCCACGCGGGGCAGCGGGCCGGGCTCGAACGGCAGGCGCGGGATGTCGGCGAGGCTCTCCCGGCCGGGCCGCACGGAGCCCTCGCGGGCGAAGCGGGCCATGGCCTTGAGGCCGGGCAGCGGGGCGGTCAGACGGTCGTGGAAGGTGCGCGGCCACACCCGGCGTTCGCCCAGCGGCCGGGGTTCGGCGAGCGGCGGGACGGGGGGCGCGAAGGGGGACAGGGCCACCGGATCGCGGGCATCCCGGACGGTCGTGCCCGTGCTGGTCGACTCGGACTGCTGCGTCATCGAGGAGGCTCCCATCGCTGAGCGTCGTCGCGGAGGTCGTCGAAGACCGACTTCAAAGTGATCAACGCGCGTTGCACATGTGGCAGTTCCAACGGTGAGGGTGAACTGAGGCATTCCTCGAGTTCCGCGTCCGTCCCGGCGAGCAGCGAGCCGGTCGACAACCGCACGCGCAGGGCGCCCAGGTCGTCGCCGAAACGATGGCCGCCCGGGGCGGGCAGGCCGAGCCGGGCGGTGAGGAACTCCTCCAGGTCCTGTGCGTCACCCACCCCGTGCGCGCCGAGCGCGGTGCGCAGCGGGCCGAGGTCGGCGTAGAGATGCCGGCCGGCCTGCGGGGGCCGGGCCAGGGCGCCCGCGGAGACGACGGTGGCGTGCGCGGCGGCGGCCACGCGCGCGTGCAGACGTACGGTGGCCGCCACGCGCAGGGTGACCGGTTCGGGTTCCGCGAGCGCGTACCCGGCCGCGGCGACGACGGGGGCGGCGACGCGGGCACCCAGGGCGGTGAGCACGTCCAGCACGCGCGCGTGGAGGCCGTCGCCGATCTCGCCCGCGGGGAAACGGGCCACGGCGGCGGGCCAGCCCGGCGGCAGCAGGGAACCGGCCAGGTCGGTGACGACGGTGACCCTCTCGGGCAGCATCTCGGCGGGGCCGATCAGCACGGTCTCGTGCGGGGCGTGCACGGTGTCGCGCCAGGTCTCGTCGCTGACCAGGTGCAGTCCCTCGGCGGCGGCGGCCTCCACGGTCTCGTGCAGCACCTCGGGCGGGGCCACCGTGGCGGTGGGGTCGTCGGCGACGGACAGCACGAGCAGCCGGGGGTCGCCGCCCTCGTCACGGACCCGGCGCACGGTCTCCATCAGGGCGTACGGGTCCGGGACACCGCCGCACTCCGCCGGTGTCGGCACATGGAACACGGGTCTTCCCAACAGGCGCGCGTACGGCGCCCACCAGGCCGCGCAGGGCCGGGGCACCAGGACGTCGCCACCGAGGGCGGCGGTCAGGGCGAGCAGCAGCGAGGGGGCGCCGGGTGCCGCCACCACACGCTCGGGCCCGGCGGGCAGTCCACGCCGGGCCCAGTAGCCGCACGCGGCCTCCAGGAGCACTTGCCCGCCACCGACGGGTTCGCTCCCGCCCAGGGGGGCCGCGGCGGCGAGCACGGCCGACAGTTCGGGGAGCACCGGCAGTGCGTCGGCGGGCAGCGGCGGCCCGAAGCGGACGGGGCCGTGGCCTTCGGGATCCGTCCGCCGCATCCGTACCTCCGGGTGAGCTGCTGGGTCGCGGTGCCGTCGGGTGTGCTCCCCGGTTCTCGCTCCGTACGACGGGGGCGGCGCCCTCGGAGTCCGTGTACCCAGGGTGGCGTACGCCGGTAGGAACCCGCTCGAGTCGCGCCGGTCGCACGCCCCGGCTCAGACGTCCGCGCGGTGCTCCTTGCGGCGCACCCGGTACACGGCCCCGCCGAGGGCGCCCGCGATCAAGAGGCCGCCGGCGATCAGGGCAGGGACGGATTCGGTGAAGGCACCGCCCTGGCCTGCCCGTACGCCGCGCTGGACCGTGGTGGCGGAGCAGTTCTCGGTGCGCGGCTCGGTGCACGCGTGGCTCGCGCCGCCGCTGTGGGTCACCGTCAGGGTCGCGCTCCACTGCTTGCCCTGCCCGCCGGCCGTGGCCGGACAGGTGCCGTCGACGGTCCACGCGGAGTCCTCGCCGACCGCGTCGGTGCCGCCTTCGAGGTCCTGGGCGGGGGCCATCCGGGCGGTACCGCGGTAGGCGGGTCCGGAGACCGCGGTGTCGTTCCCGGCGACCAGTTGGAGCTGCACGGCCCCTTCCTCGAAGGCCTGCGAGGTGGCCTCGATACTGGCCGGCGCCGTCCCGCCGGTGGCGCCGCAGGCGACCGACACGGTGACGCTGCCACCTGGCTGGACGGTGCTCGGACTGACCTCCGCGGCCGGGTCCGCGAAGGCGACCGGCACGGCGACGCCCACGGCGGCTGAGGCCAGAACGGCGACGGACAGGGCACGGGCGGTGCGGCGCATGAGGTGGGCTCCTTAGGCCTGCGGCTGCGAGGGCACGCAGCCATCACAGCCCGCCGGGCCCGGCCCCGCGCGCGGCCGGACCCCATTAGCGGGACGCGCACAGCCAAGTGGGTGACATCGGCCCGGCGCCGTCAGGCGTGGGGAGTCGCCGACTCCCCGCGTCCGCGTTCCCTCGCGCCCTCGCGGGTGCGGCCGGAGGCGACCAGGCGCCGGGGGTTGCGGCGCAGATACTCGCCCTCCAGCTCGGCCATCCGGCCGTTGTGGGCGCGCAGCGCGTCGTTCGAGGCGTAGAGCAGGGTGTCGTGGCGCGTGCGGTGGATGGTCTCCAGCTCTTTCATGAGCTGCTGGTCGTCCAGCCTGCTGGGGTCGACTCCGGTCATGACGGTTTCCCACTCGTCGGGTGCGTTCATGGGCTTCGGATGCCCGCCCGGTGAGCACTGCTCCCGAGCGGTGTCCGGGACAGAACCGTGGATCTCACCTTTCTGCACCCACTCTACGAACATCCGGGCCGCCGGGCCTCCGTATGGGGAACTACCGCGCCCGTTCCACCCGCCGCTCGTCCCACACCGGCTCCGGTGTCTCGCGGACGCGGCCGTCGCTGCCGAAGACCAGGTAGCGGTCGAAGGCGCGGGCGAACCAGCGGTCGTGGGTGACGGCGAGGACCGTGCCGTCGAAGGCCTCCAGGCCTTCCTGGAGGGCCTCGGCGGACTCCAGGTCCAGGTTGTCCGTGGGCTCGTCCAGGAGGAGGGCCGTGACGCCCTCCAGCTCCAGCAGGAGGATCTGGAAGCGGGCCTGCTGGCCGCCGGAGAGACGGTCGAAGGTCTGCTCGGCCTGCTGGGTCAGCTCGTAGCGGCGCAGCCTCGACATCGCCGCGCCCCGGTCCTGGGAGTGTTCCGTCCACAGGATGTCCAGGAGTGTGCGGCCCAGCAGCTCGGGGTGCGCGTGCGTCTGGGCGAAGTGCCCGGGCACGACCCGCGCGCCCAGCTTCCACTTCCCCGTGTGCGCCACGGTGTCCCCCGCCAGCAGCCGCAGGAAGTGCGACTTGCCGGATCCGTTGGAGCCGAGCACGGCGACGCGTTCGCCGTAGAAGACCTCCAGGTCGAAGGGGTTCATCAGGCCGGTCAGCTCAAGTCCCTCGCAGGTGACGGCCCGCACCCCGGTACGGCCGCCCTTGAGCCGCATCTTGATGTCCTGCTCGCGCGGCGGCTCCGGCGGCGGGCCGGCCTCCTCGAACTTGCGCAGCCTGGTCTGGGCGGCCTGGTAGCGGGAGGCCAACTCATGGCTGATGGAGGCTGCCTGACGGAGGTTCAGGACGAGTTTCTTCAGCTGGGCGTGCTTCTCGTCCCAGCGCCTGCGCAACTCCTCGAAGCGGGCGAAGCGTTCACGCCGGGCGTCGTGGTACGTGGCGAAGCCGCCACCGTGCACCCAGGCGTCCGCGCCCGTCGGCGAGGGCTCCACCGACACGATCTTCTCGGCGGAGCGGGCGAGGAGTTCACGGTCGTGGGAGACGAAGAGAACCGTCTTGCGGGTCTCCTTCAGCCGCTCCTCCAGCCAGCGCTTGCCGGGTACGTCGAGGTAGTTGTCGGGCTCGTCGAGCAGCAGCACCTCGTCGTTGCCGCGCAGCAGCGCCTCCAGCACGAGCCGCTTCTGCTCACCGCCGGAGAGGGTGCGCACCTCGCGGAACTGCGCCTTGTCGTAGGGGACGCCCAGCGCGGCCATGGTGCACATGTCCCACAGCGTCTCGGCCTCGTACCCGCGCACCTCGGCCCAGTCGGAGAGGGCCTGCGCGTACTTCAGCTGGGCGGCCTCGTCGTCGACGGTCATGATGAGGTGCTCGGCCTTGTCGACGGCCTGCGCGGCCTCGCGGATGCGGGGCGGCGCGACGGACACCAGCAGGTCCCGTACGGTCGTCTCGTCCCGTACGGAGCCCACGAACTGGCGCATCACGCCGAGGCCGCCGGTGACGGTGACGGTCCCGCCGTGCGGTTTCAGCTCTCCGGAGATCAGCCGCAGCAGGGTCGTCTTGCCGGCGCCGTTGGGTCCGACGAGGGCCACGACGGCCCCTTCGCCCACGCGGAAGGACACATCGCCGAGCAGCGCCCTCCCGTCGGGGAGGTAGTACTCGAGGTGTGCGGCTTCCAGATGTCCCATGGGGCCGCATTCTGCGGGTCGGGGGCCGGGCCGGGCAAACGCATATCCGACGCCGTGGCAGCTCAGCCGCATGCAGCACTGAGCCATACGCACTGAGCCGTATGCACCGCTCTGTATACACCACTCTGTATACACCGAGCCGTACACGGCAGACTGCATACAGTCGCCCGTCACCCGTACACGGTCGTCGCGCGGGCGGCTACTCGACCTCGTCCAGCGGCCGCCCCGCCGGCCCGCTCTGCGTCCCGCGCCCCGCGGACTCCACGAGCGCGCCCTCCCACGACAGGGCCTTCCAGCCGTCGGCCGGAGAGCCCTCCAGGACCACCACGCCGGTGTTGTCGAGCGGGCGGGCGGCGGCGAAGTCGATGTCGACGTTGTCGGCGCGGGCCGAGGTCCACATGCGGATCGCCGCGCCATGGCTGACCAGGGCGACCGTCCCGACCCCGAGGTCGGCGGCCTCGGCGACCACCGCGTCGTACCGCGCGAGCACCTCGGTACCGCTCTCGCCGCCCGGCATCCGCAGTTCCGCGTCGCCGGCCGGCCAGGCGAAGATCGTCTCCATGTAGGTCCGGCCCGCCTCCGAGTACCCGTCCAGCATCTCCAGGTCCCCGGCGGACACCTCGCGGATGCCGTCGCGGACGACGATGTCGAGGCCGCGCGCGGCGGCCAGCGGGGCGGCGGTGAGCTGGGTGCGTATCAGCGTGGAGGCGTAGAGGGCCTCGATGTCCTCGTCGGCGAGGGCCTCGGGCAGGGCGGCCGCCTGACGTTCACCGAGGGCGGTCAGGCCGGGTCCCGGGACGGCGGTGTCCAGCAGGAAGTCGACGTTGGACGGGGTCTGGCCATGGCGGACGAGGAGCAGGCGCATGCAGGGAGCCTCCGGGGTCGGGTCCGCCTCCGCACAAGGAGAAACGGCCACTTCAGCGTACCCGCCACCGTCGACTGATCATCCGTCAGTCCATATAGCAAAACGCGGGTCTCATCATTCGACACACAGGCGTACCGTGAGATCACCGACAGGACATCGAACAGGGGAGTTCAGCCATGTCGAAACCGCAGGAGACCGCCGTCTACACGCACGGGCACCACGAGTCGGTGCTGCGCTCGCACACCTGGCGCACCGCCGCCAACTCCGCGGCCTACCTGCTCGGTTCGCTGAAGCCCCACATGAGGATCCTGGACATCGGCTGCGGCCCGGGCACGATCACCGCCGACCTCGCGGCACTGGTCCCCGACGGCCGGGTCACCGGCGTCGACCACGCGCCCGGCATCCTGGAGCAGGCCCGGGCCACGGCCGCCGGACGGGGCCTGACCAACGTCGGCTTCGCGGTCGCGGACGTCCACGCCCTGGAGTACCCGGACGACACCTTCTGCGTGGTCCACGCCCACCAGGTGCTGCAGCACGTGGGCGACCCGGTGCAGGCGCTGCGCGAGATGCGGCGGGTGACCAGGCCGGGCGGGTTCATCGCCGTCCGCGACTCGGACTACGCGGCGATGACCTGGTACCCGGCGTCCCAGGGCATGGACGACTGGCTGGACCTCTACCGTCGCGTGGCCCGCGCCAACGGCGGCGAGCCCGACGCGGGGCGCCGGCTGAAGTCCTGGGCACTGGAGGCGGGCCTCACCGACATCACCGCCACCTCCGGCACCTGGACCTACTCCACCGCCGAGGAGCGGGCCTGGTGGAGCGGTCTGTGGGCCGACCGCACGGTGGCCTCGGCCTACGCCGAGCGGGCCACCGAGGGCGGCCATGCCACGCCGGAGCAGCTGACGGCCGTGTCGGAGGCCTGGCGGGAGTGGGGAAAGCAGCAGGACGGCTGGTTCGCGGTACTGCACGGAGAAATCCTGTGCAGGAAGAGTGCCTGAATCCGCGTTTCCTGGAAACCCGGAACGCAGGAGGTTCACATTATGGTTGCCATTCTGCTCGTACTGCTTCTGGTGTTGATTCTGTTCGGCGCCGGATTCGCGGTGAAAATTCTCTGGTGGATCGCGCTCGCGGTGCTCGTGCTGTGGCTGCTGGGGTTCCTCATGCGCAGCACGAACGCGGCCGGAGGCAGGGGACGCTGGTACCGATGGTGAATCACCGCGGACGGTCCGCGGTGGTCCGCTCCCGGTGTTCGACGACGGTCAGGGCTTGTCCCCCGCGAAGGAATAGGCGGCCCACGGTCCGGTGAGTTCGACCCGCGTTCCGGGGG
>NZ_JABERD010000234.1 GCF_013044505.1 Streptomyces sp. S3(2020)
GAACTGTCCACCCGCAACAACCCGGACCCCACCCGCCTGTCCCGCCACCTCCACGCGACAGGCCCACTGGCCCCGACCCCGACCTCACCGTGAGGAACAGCAGCGGGGAGTTCCGGGGCGGGTGACCGTGCGGGGCGGATCCGCCGATGCCTTCCGCCTTCGGCATCCCCACCGCGGGTGCACAACCCCGACGGGGCGGTGACCGTGCAGACGGCACAGAGCCGAGCCGGACGGAACCGCCGACCACTCCAGACGTTCACCTTCGGTACTTCCCGACCCGCGTGCTCAGCCCAGCGGGACGGTGAGCGTACGGAGGGGGACGGGAAGGCGAAGGAGGAGGCAGATCCGGCGATGCCTTCCGCCTCGGCATCCCGCCGCGGGTGCTCGGCCCCGCAGGACGGTGACCGTGCGGGCGGACACGAAACCGAGCCGGACGGAACCGCCGGCCACTCCCGCCCTCCACCTTCCGCACTCCCCGAGTCTCGTGCTCAGCCCGGCGGGACGGTGATCGTGCGGGTGGGCGGGGAGACGGGCTGGGCGGATGCGCCGGCCGCTGGTGTGTTTCGTTCTCGGCGCTTCGCGGCCCTCGTGCTCAGCCGCGTGGGCGGACCGCCTTGACGAAGGCGGTGATCAGGGCGGGGTCCTTTACGCCGCGGGCGTGTTCTACGCCGCTGGAGACGTCGACGCCCCAGGGGCTGGTCGCCTCGACGGCTTCGCGGACGTTGTCGGGGGTGAGGCCGCCGGCGAGGAGCCACTTCTCGCCGGGGGCGGCGTGGGGCTTGCTGGACCAGTCCCAGGCGATGCCGGAGCCGGGGACGGGGGCGTCGAGGAGGAGCATGTCCTCGCCGTACTCGCCGACGCGGGGCACGGAGTCGCCGAAGGCGGCGGCACGGATCAGGGTCCAGTCGCCGGTGGCGAGGTCGGCGTAGTACGCGTGGTCCTCGGGGCCGTGCAGCTGGACCGCGCCGATGCCGGACTCGTCGGCCATGGCCCGTACGTAGTCCAGGGGCTCCTTGCGGAAGACACCGACCGTCAGGACGTGCTCGGGCACCCGGCGGATGAGCCGGGCGGCCGTGGCGGCGTCGATCCGGCGCGGGCTCTGGGAGAAGACGAAGCCGATGGCGTCGGCGCCGGCCTCGACGGCCGTGTCGATGTCCCGCTCGGTCTTCAGGCCGCAGATCTTGATGAACAGGGTTTCGCTGGAGTTCTCGCTCACGGGTCCCAGACTGCCGTATCGCGCGCGGAAGGCCCGGATCGGGGACCCGGGCCTCACTCGCGCGACGCGGCCCTACAGCGTGACCCTGGTGCCGCCGATCGTCACGACCAGCGTGCCGTCGGAGGCGAAGGACCAGGCCAGGGCGCCGGAGTAGGAGGAGCAGCGGGAGCCGTTGGTGCCGGACCAGAACTGGTTGGAACTGTCGGCGTCACCGACGTACCGGTCGGTGGATCCGCTGTTGCAGGAGGTGTTGCCGCGGAACACCGAGGTCCCGGCGTCGAAGTTGAAGTTGCGTTCGGTGTTGGCGATGCTCAGGTTGTTCGAGATCGTCATCGTGCCCGGGTTGCTGTTGTAGGTGAACCCGTGCTTGCCGTTCTCGAAGGCGATGCTGCGCTTCACGACGTGGTTGACCGCGATGTCGTCGCCGCCGAGCTTGTACCCGTTGCGGTCGCCGTTGCCCGCCGTGGTGCCGTCGCTGAGGGTGCCGTTGTCGTAGGCGAGGGAGTCCTCGATGGTCACCGGGCCGATGGCACCGGTGTCGGTCTTGGTGTAGAGGTCCCAGCCGTCGTCGATGTTGTTGTGGGAGACGGCGTACCGGAAGACGTTGCCGCTGCCGGTCGTCAGCTTCGCGGCGAAGCCGTCCGCGTCCTCGCCGTCGGAGTCGGCGTTGTCGTGCGACTCGGCGCTGAGGACCAGGTTGTTGGCCGGCCACTCGGCGCTCGGGGTGGAGGAGGCGATCCGGCCGAGCTGGAGCCCGGTGTCGCGGTTGTAGCGGGTCACCGTGCGCTCGATGACGTTGTTGCTGCCGCCGACGTAGATCCCGTTGTCACCGGCGCGCTCGACCACGAGCCCCTTGATGTGCCAGTAGTTGGCGTTCAGCTGGAGTCCGCGGTTGGACGAACTCTCGCTCTGTGCCGAGAAGTTGAGCACCGGCGTCTCGCCCGGGTAGGCGGCGAGCGTGGTGCGGGCGCCGGATGTCCCGTTGCTGCCCACGGGGATGGTGACCGTCGAGGAGTGGCTGTACGTCCCTCCGCGCAGGTAGATCGTGCCGCCCGAGGCCACCTTGGCGATCGCCGAGGCGAGCGTGGTCGGGGCGTCGATGGTGCCGGCCGCGGTGGCGGTGCCGCTGGGCGAGACGTAGAGGGCGCCGCTCGCGGGGGGTGTGGTGCCGCCGTCCGCGGTCGTGGCGTCGAGGTAGTCGACGTTGGGCAGGCCGTTGGCGGTGGTCGGGCTGAGCCGGATGGTGTTGCTGCCCGAAACGACCGGCACGGTCAGGGTCTTGGTGGTCCAGCCGGTCCAGGTGCTCGTGCCCTCGAAGGAGGCTGTGCTGATCGTCGTGCCGTTCACGATGATGTTCGCCGGCCGGGCGGTTGTGGTGCCGTTGGCGAAGCGGACGGCCACGGTCGCCGTGCCGGCCGCGGGTGCGGTCACGGTGAACTGGGCGTAGCCGCTGGTGGCGTTGGTGGCGTTGCAGAAGCCGCTGCCGGAGTAGCCGGTCCACTCGGTCTCGATGGCGCCGGTGCAGACGGCCGGGGCGGTCTCGGCCTCGTAGCGCGTGGTGGCGGCCTGTGCGGTGGGGCCGGACAGGGCGACGAGCGTGCCTCCCAGGAGGGCGGCGCAGGCGATGACGGGTCTCAGGTGCATCGTGGATCTCCATCTCCAGGACGGTGCGGGTCGTGCCAGAGGGGTGGAGCGGATGTGCCGGAAGCGGTGCTCGGAAGGACTTGGAAGGACTTGGAAAGCGCTTTCTCCCCGGAAGGTAGGAGTGCTGGCCTGAGCACGTCAATAGTCGTGTAGCTGATTTCTGTTCACATGCGAGAACGCCACGGAGGCGCACCCCGCGACATCCGCGCACCCCCTGTGGAACTACCGAGGCCCTGAACTCCTCTTCACCGATGGGTTCTTGACGTCACATCAGCCACAGGGGGAACACATCGTGATAAGACCTGTCAAAACCATCGGCGCGGCGGCGATAGCGCTCGTCATAGCCGGGGCCGGGGCGGTCCAGGCGGCACCCGCCCGGACGGCCTCCGTACCGGATCCGGCCCCGGTACCGACCCTCGCCTGGGCGGACTGCCAGGGCGGCTTCGAGTGTGCGAACGCCGCCGTACCGCTCGACTACCGCGACCCGCACGGCACCACCATCACCCTTGCCGTCATCCGCAAGAAGGCCACCGACCAGGCCGAACGCAAGGGCACCCTCTTCCTCCAGCCCGGCGGCCCCGGCAACTCCGGCGTGGACTTCGTCCGCAACAACTACGCCGACCTGCCCGCCGGCCTGCGCGACTCCTTCGACGTCTTCGGCTACGACGTCCGCGGCGTCGGCCGCAGTTCACCGCTCCAGTGCTGGGACGACCCCACGTACACGGCCGCAGTCACCGCGGCCAAGGGCGTCCCCGGCCCCGACGCCTACGAACCCGCCGTACAGCAGGCCGCCGCCTTCGACCAGGCCTGCCAGGACAACGCGGGCGCCCTGCTGCCGTATGTGGGCACGGAGTACGTCGCCCGGGACATCGACCTGCTGCGGCAGGCGCTCGGCGAGGAGCAACTCACCTACTACGGACGGTCGTTCGGCAGCTACATCGGCACGGTGTACGCGTCCCTGTTCCCGGAGCGGGTAAGGGCCCTCGCGCTCGACGGGGCGTACGACCCGGAGCGCTACGCGAACGAGCCGTACGCCTACGACCGGACCCAGTACCTCGCCCTGGACGGCGCGATGGGCCGCTTCCTCGACTGGTGCGCCGCGGACCAGGCCATCTGCGGGTTCGGCGACGGGAACCCACGCGCCGCCTTCGCGAAACTGAAGGCGGACCTGGACGCGGACCCGGTGGTGACCGCGAGCGGCGGCAAGGCCAACGGCTACACCCTCGTCTACCGCCTGATGTTCAACATCAACGCGGGCAAGGTCATCTGGCCCGCCCTCGGCGAGGCCCTGCGCAAGGCGCAGTCGCGCGACAACACCTCCTTCCTGCTGCGGCCGCCGTCCCCGGCCAGCTTCGACTTCCTCGGCCCGAACGTGGTCGTCGAGTGCGTCGACAAGGACTACCCGAACAGCCGGGCCCGGCTGAAGCACGAGGTCACGGCCAACGCCCGGCTGGCCCCGCTCCTCGGGCCCGCCATGGCCTTCGGCCCGCCGACCTACGACCACCAGCACGCCACGGCCTGCGTCCAGTGGCCCGGCGAGCAGGTCAGCCGCTACGGCGGCCCGTTCGAGGCGAAGGGCTCCGCGCCGATCCTCGTCCTCGGCACGACCGGTGACCCGGACACCCCCTACCGGGACGCGGTGGCGCTGTCGCGGGAGCTCGACAACGGACGGCTGCTCACGTTCAAGGCCGAGGGACACACGGCGTTCGGGCGCAGCGCGTGCGCGACGGACGCGGTGACCGCCTACCTCGTCGACCTCAAGGTCCCGAAGCGGGGCGCGAGTTGCGCCGACGAGACTCAGCCGCCGTCGTCCACACCCTCGCTGGCTCCGTCCGACAGGACGCCGAGCGAGCTCCGGAACGGGGTGAGCGACAGGGTGGAACGCATCGGCACCCTGCGCTGACTCTTTTGAGGCGCCAGTGCGCTGCCCGCCAGCGATCTCGATCCGGTGGGTCCCCGGGGCCGGCACCGGGCGGGCGGCGCACAATGGGGCGATGAGCATCGTAAAGATCAACGTACTCACGGTCCCCGAAGAGCAGCGCGCGGAGCTGGAGAAGCGGTTCGCCGCTCGGGCCGGTGCGGTGGAGGGGTCGGACGGCTTCGAGTGGTTCGAGCTGCTGCGGCCCGTCGAGGGCACCGACACCTACCTCGTGTACACGCGCTGGCGTTCCGAGGACGACTTCGAGAAGTGGCGGTCCAACATGGGCGCCTCCCACGGCGGCGGTGCCGCCAAGGCCGGGGAGCAGCCGAAGCCCGCGGCGACCGGGGCGACGCTGTGGTCGTTCGAGGTGGTGCAGTCCGCCGGGCCCAAGGAGGGCTGATCCGGGCAATCCCCTGACGCGAGTCACTCTCCGTGTCCATCATGGAACCCTGCGCGCACCCGTACAACTTCTTTGTACGGGTGCGCGCAGGTGAACGTACCGGCGCGGCGGGGGAGTTCAACGTCATGGGAACGACGACAGGCCCACGGTCGCGGGGCTCACGCAGGAACGCCTCCGCGATGAAGATGGTGGGCGCGCTGCTCGCCGTGTTCCGGACGGCGGCCGGGTACACACAGCAGTCGCTGGGCGAGGTGTTCGCCGGCGTGGGCGAACAGACCATCGCCTCCATCGAACAGGGCAGACGGCGCCTGATGCCGGACCTCGCCGACCAGTTCGACGAACTCCTCGACACCAAGGGGGCGTTGGCGGAGGCGCTCAAGTACATGCCGGAGGTGGATCTGGTCCCGCTGTGGGCGGAGGAGTTTCTGCAGCGGGAGCGGGAGGCGATCGCGATCTCCTCGTATCAGAACCAGGTGCTGCCCGGTCTGTTGCAGACGGATGCGTACGCGGAGGCGGTGTTCCGCAGTCGTGTGCCGGTCTACGACGAGGAGGAGATCGCCCGGTTGGTGGCGGCCCGCGTCGAGCGCCAGGCGATCCTGCACGGGAGGAACGGGCCGATCACCAGTTTCGTGGTCTGGGAGCCGGTGGTACACGCCCCGCTGGGCGGAGAGGTTGTCCGGGTCGAGCAGTTGCGGCATCTGCGCGCATGCTCGGAACTCCCTGGGCTCATGCTCCAGATCCTGCCGCTGGAACGCACCGCCCACGCTGGGCTGGACGGCCCGTTCGTCCTCCTGGAAACCCCCGAACACCAGCGACTTGTCTACGCGGAGACGCAGCGCGGAAGTCAACTCATCGCAGATCAGGACGAGGTGGCGATCCTGAACCAGAAATATGCCATGCTGCGGTCACAGGCCCTCACTCCTGAGGACACGAGGGATCTGCTGGACCGTCTGCTAGGAGAGCAATGAGCGGCACCGCACTTCAGTGGTTCAAGTCGAGCTACAGCGGCAGTGAAGGCGGCGACTGCGTGGAAGTCGCGACCCAGCACACCGCGGTGCACATCCGTGACTCCAAGAACCCCTCCGGTCCGCAGCTCACCGTCGCTCCCGACGCCTGGGCCGCCTTCATCGCCCAGAGGTAGCGCGGGGTGGATTACGAGTACGACGTCTTCATCAGTTACAGCCACACGGGAAACGTAGAGGGCTGGGTGAAGAACCATTTCCATACAGAGCTCACGAAGGCCCTGTGGGACGTGCTACCCAACGACCCCCGGGTCTTCGTGGATTACGAGATACCGGTGGGAACGCACTGGCCGGACAAACTCGAAGACGCCCTCCTGAAAAGCCGCTGCCTCGTGGCGATATGGTCGCCGCCCTACTTCCGTTCCAAATGGTGCATGGCGGAGTGGGTGAGCATGCTGAAACGCCAAGCGGTCCTGAAGGAAGCGAACGGTCAGGCCCCGAAGCTGATCTACCCGATCAGATTCCAGGACGGCGCGCACTTCCACCCCGATGCGCGGGCCCTCCAGCACTACATGGACCTGAGCAAGTACGGGCACGACGGTGAGCAGTTCCGGAACACCCCTGATTTCGTGGCGTTCCAGAAGGAGATGCGGACCGTGGCCGAGGACGTCGCCGAACTCCTCGCCTGTGCACCGGATTGGCAGGCGGACTGGCCGATCGACCGTCCGGACGCCTATGTGGAGATCCCCAAGAGCCGTCTGCCGAGGCTGTGATGAACAAACTCGACGGCAAGGTCGTGACGTTCTACTCGTACAAGGGCGGGGTGGGCCGCAGCTTTCTGCTCTCCAACACCGCGACGCTGCTTGCCCAGTGGGGATACAAGGTCCTGTGCATCGACTGGGATCTGGAGGCTCCCGGCCTTCACTACTACTTCCGCCCCCATATGCAGAGCCCGGAAACCGGCCTGGTGGAGATGGTGCTGGGCGCCCGCGACGGGCACCCGGTGGACGCGCTGGGACACATCACGCCGGTCATCTTCCCGGACGACTCGCGGCTCGATCTCATCGCCGCGGGCGGGGCCGGCGGCGACTACGTCCCGAACGTACAGGGCATCGACTGGGACGCGCTGTACGAGGAGCAGGACTTCGGCAATGTGCTGGAGGAGTGGCGGCGGCGCTGGATCGAGTCGTACGACGTCGTCTTCGTGGACAGCAGGACCGGGATCTCGGACTCCGGCGGCATCTGCACGGCTCAGCTGCCACACATCCTCGCGTACGCGTTCACCGCGAACCAGCAGAACGTCGACGGTGTGCTGGACGTGGTGACCCGGGCGGCCAGGGCACGCAACGGTCTGCCGTACGACCGCTCCCGGCTCCTCACCCTCCCCCTGCTCTGCCGGTTCGACATGAGCGAGGAGTACGAGCGGGCGGCGGAGTGGAAGGGGAAACTCCATCCGTCGCTCAAGTCCAGCTACAACGCGTGGGTCCCGGAGGGGGCGGCGGTCGAGCGGGTGCTGGATCACTGCACTGTGCCGTACTCGGCGTACTGGTCCTTCGGCGAGGAACTCCCGGTTCTGACAGAGGACTTCAGGAACCCTCAGCTCATCAGCCACAGCATCGCGTCGATCGCCGGGCTGATCGCGCGGAATCTGGAGGATGTGCAGCTCTTCACCGAGAGCCGCGACTCCTATGTCGATGCCGCGATCAGGACGGGGCGGCGCGGGGGCCGGTATCCGTACGACTTCTTCATCAGCAGCGCGGCGAACACGAGCGAGGACGCGCGGATACTGTCCGGGCTGCTGGCCGCCGAAGGGTTCTCCAGCTACTCGCTACCGACAGACATGCGTCCCGGCGGCCGCTCGGAAGATCTGCGGACCGTCATCGATACCTGTCGGCACTTCATCCTGCTCGGCCGGGACACCGTGGGATCGTTCCAGCAGGGAGAGCTGAACTACTTCCTGCGGCAGACCCTGGACGAACAGGCGGACCGTGTCCTGTTCCCCGTCCTCACCCCCCGGAACGTCGTGCGCGATCTGCCGACCATCGTCCAGTCGATCCAGGCATTCAGCCTTTCCGACGACGGCCTGGCGGACGTGGCGAGGACGATCAGAGCCAGGATTCAGGGGAACGGCTCTCCGAGCGCGGCACCCGGATACGGAGGTCACCCGCCGGACAAGCGCCTGTTCGTCTCCTACGCGGGTGCGGATCGGGCCTGGGCAGAGTGGGTGGCCTGGCAGTTGGCGGAAGCCGGGTACGAGGTCGAGCTGGGCGGGCAGGGTCGCAGCGAGCAGGGGCGGACAGTGGCCCTGTTCTCGCGGGCGTACTTCGAAGCGGACTGGTCCATCACAGAGGCGTGGATCACGGATCTGGCGGCACGGGAGCGGCTCGTCCCGGTACGCATCGACGCCGTCAACCCGCCGTCGGCTCTGCGCACGCCGGCGGTCGCCGATCTGTTCGAGGCGGGCGAGGAGGAGGCGCGGGCCAGGCTGTTGCAGACGGTGGCCGGTCCGCTCAGGCCCAGTAGCACGCCCGCGTTCCCGGGGGGCACCCGGTCGCGCAGGTCCGGGGAGACAGAGCCGCGGCTGCCCGGGAGTCTGCCGCGGGTGTGGAACGCTCCCCCGCGCAACGCCAACTTCACGGGCCGGGAGGACCTGCTGGGGGAGATGCGCACGCGGCTGACAGATGCGCGAACGGTGCTGTCCCTGAGCGGGCAGATCGGCGTGGGAAAGACTCACCTGGCCATCGAGTACGCCCATCGGTTCAGCGGCGAGTACGACCAGGTGTGGTGGGTGGACGCGGAGCACTCCCAGTCGGTCCCCGCCCAACTGGCGTCGCTGGCGATGGCCATCGGCTGTGCCAATCCCGACACCCCTGAGCCCCTCGCGGTGCAGAACCTCAGCATGGAGTTGCGGACCCTGTCCCGCTGGCTGATCGTCTTCGACAACGCCCAGGAACCGGCCGCACTCGCCTTGCAGCTGCCGACCGGTGACGGGCATGTGCTGATCACCTCCCGCAACCCGCACTGGCACCAGATCGCCACACCGGTCGACGTCGATGTCCTGTCCCGTGCCGAGTCGACCGCCCTGCTGCGCTCCGGCAGCCAGAGTCTGAGCAAGCTGGACGCGCATCAGCTGGCCGAGGCGCTGGGCGATCTGCCGCTGGCGCTGACGCAGGCGGCGGAGTCCCTGTACATCTTCACCCCGGACCAGTTCCTGCAGGAGCTGGAGCGGTATGCCGGTACGGCGCTCAGCGACGGCACCCCGCTCGACTATCCGGGGTCCCTGACGGACCAGCTGACCTCCAGCATGGACCGCCTCAAGGAGCAGGACCCCTCGGCGGCGGCCCTGCTGCGAGCGTGCACCCTGCTGGCACCGGAGCCCTTCCCCTTGCACACCTGCGACCCGGAACAGGTCGAAAGAAGTGAGCACCCGGCCGGCATTGCACTGGTGCGGGAGCTGTCCTACCCGCGAGCGTTCCGCCGGATCCTCACAGCGCTGGAACGGCTCGGGCTGGCCAGGGTGGCCGGGGGCAGCATCCAGGTGCACCGTCTGACCCAGGCCGTCCTGCGCGACCACCTCCGCTATGGGGCCGATGTCCTCCTGGTCGGCCACCCCAACGACGAGGCCACACAGGCCGCCCACGATGCCAATGCCCTGCTGGCATCGGCCTACCCCGGCCAGGCAGCCGACCCCGACAGCTGGTCACGCTGGCCCGACCTGGTGCCGCATCTGCTCGCCATCACCCCCGACGCACTCACTTCGCCCTTCGTCCGGTACGCGGCCTGTGAGGCCTGCTGGTACCTGATGGATCACGGAGGGGCTCGCGTCGCGCTGCCGCGTCTGCGGGACCTGCACCAGGCCTGGACACAGCAGTTCGGCGCCGTCGCCGAGGAGACCATGTGGGCAGCCGCCTACCTGGCCCGTGCCTACGCCGAAACGGGCGAGTACTCCCAGGCCCGCGATCTGGAGGCCGACATCCTGGCCCGGCACCAGCAGGTGCTGGGCCAGGACCATCCCGACACCCTGCGCACCGCCGGCGATCTCGCCATCTGCCTCGAAGCACTGGGACGGGCCGAAGAGGCCCGCGACCTCGCCACGGACACCCTCGACCGGCAACGCCGCGTGCTCGGAGAGGACCACCCCGACACCCTGCGCACCGCCGGCAATCTCGCCGTCTACCTCGAAGCACTGGGCGAGACGGATCACGCCCGCGACCTCGCCGAGGACACACTCAACCGGCAACGCCGGGTACTCGGAGAGGACCACCCGGATACCCGGCACACCGTTGACAATCTCGTCGATGGGATCCACACCGTCCGAGCCGTACATCGGCCGAACACACCGCCCACCGGATCACCCTGACCCGTCAGTCCCCCAGGAACGGCGCCGGAAGCGGCAGCGGCTCCCCGAGGTCGACCATGGTGTGGGTGCCGTAGGGGGCCTCGGAAGGGTCGGCATGACAGTGGGCCGTCCTGGACCGGCGGTCGATGACGACGTACACCGGGACACCGGCGGCGGCGTAGACACAGAGCTTGGGCCCGCTCTCCACCCAGCCGTCGCCCGACGCGACCTCACCGACCATCGCGACCAACTCGATGGCGTACCAGCCCGGACAGCGCTGGTAGTGCGCCTCGTCGACCACCGTCGGCTTCCGACGCAGCACATAGAAGTCCGGCCCGACCAACGCCACGGTCCCACCACCCGGGTCGGCGAACCGGTACCCGTTCCCGGTGCCGACGTGCGCGACTCCGGCAGCACGGAGTTGGAGAAGCAGGCCCATCGCCGTTTCGCTGTGCCAGAAGTCCGGGGGCGACAGCGGTACATGGACCGCCCCGCCGAAGTACTCCGGCCGCACCGGCATCGGCGAGACCTCCTCGTACCGGGCCAGCATCGCGACCGGCTGCGCCTGCGACAGCAGATCCGGCTCCGGCTCCGGCTCGTGATCGACGTTCATGGCAGGAGCCTGGGACCCAGTCCCGCCTGATCCGACCGGAACACCGTCACCCTTCACTCGAACGAGCGCGCTGAACCGATACGCCGGCCCCTACTTCAGCCCGATCTCCGCGCAGTCCGCCGCGTACTCCGCCGTGCAGATCTCCTTGACCGTGTAGACGCCGTCCCGGATCACCGTGTCCTTGATGTTGTACTTCGTCAGCGCGACGACCGGCACCAGCATCGACGGGATGCCCTGTGCCGTCGGGCTGTCGACGGAGTCCGTGGCGAGGGAGTCGAACTCGATGGAGCGGCCCTGGACCTTGGCGACGGCCATTTCCGCGGCGCCGTCGGCCTCCTCCAGGAAGGACTTGTAGACGGTCATGTACTGCTCGCCGGAGACGATCCGCTGTACCGCCGCGAGGTCGGCGTCCTGACCGGTGACCGGGGGGATCTTGGTGGCGCCGGCGGCTTTCAACGCGTCGATGACGGCGCCCGCCATGCCGTCGTTCGCCGAGTAGACCGCGGCGATGTTGCCGAGCCCGATCGCCTGGATCGCCTTCTTCATGTTGGCCTCGGCGATCTCGGGCTTCCACTCCTCGGTGTCGTAGGACTTGGCGATGATCACGTGGTCGTCGAGCACGCCGTGCGCGCCGGTCTTGAAGCGGGCCGTGTTGGGGTCGGCGGGTGAGCCGTTCATCATGACGATCTTGCTGGACTCGGCTTTGTCGCCGAGCGCTTCGAGGATGGAGCGGCCCTGTACCTCGCCGACGAGTTCGTTGTCGTGGGAGACGTACGCGTCGATCGGGCCCTGGGCGAGACGGTCGTAGGCGATGACGGGGATACCCGCGTCCTTCGCCTTCTGGACGTCCGGCGCGATGGCCTTGGCGTCGACGGCGTCCACCAGGACGACGTCCACCCGGGCCGCGATCATCTGCTCGAACTGCTGGCTCTGCTTGTCCGCGCTCGCCAGGGCGTTGGCGTAACGGACCGTGCCCTTGCCGTGGGTGAGGTCGGCGACCCGTGCCTTGATGAGGGGGTAGTCGAACTTCTCGAAGCGCTTGGTCTTCTTGTCGGGCAGGAGCAGGCCCACCGTGATGTCGTCGCCCTTCTTCGGGCTCGCGGAGCTCTCGCTTCCGCTGACGGCGTCGACGACACCGCAGGAGGTGAGGAGCAGCGCCGAGGCGACGGCGAGCAGGGCGGTTCTGTGGGGGGCGGTACGAACGTTCACTGACGTGCCTTCCGAGCAGTGGAGCGGCAGAGCGCTCCGAGCGTCTCGCGCC
Organism: Streptomyces sp. S3(2020); assembly: GCF_013044505.1. Classification (GTDB taxonomy): domain Bacteria; phylum Actinomycetota; class Actinomycetes; order Streptomycetales; family Streptomycetaceae; genus Streptomyces. Next base: position 12,357 of record NZ_JABERD010000234.1, read on the forward strand.
AAAACCGCTCACAGGTGACCCGTACCGAATCTCCCCCACCCACCACGCCTTGTTTCACATTTGACGAGTCAGTGGCCGGACGGCCCGCGGGTCGGCCCTCACGTCGTGCGGTGCGGGCCCAATTCCTGGAGTACGTCGCCGAGTTGGGCCGAGGTCAGGGCGGTCCCCGGCAACAGCGACGGCAACGGTGTCGCGTCGGGGCGCAGGCCCGCCAGGAGCAGGGCCAGCGGGCGGCGCCAGGCGTCGGGGGTCGTCGCGGCGGTCAGGGCGGGGACCGCGCGGCCCAGGGCGGCCAGTGCGAACTGGACGTCCTCGACGGTGGCGTCGGGGCGGACGGTGCCCTCCTCGTGGCCGCGGCGCAGGAGGAGTGCGAGCGTCTCGCGGTTGTGGGCGTGCACCGCCTGGAGGGAGTCGACGCCGTCGACGCGGGTGGTCATGAGGTCGTTCGTGCCGCGGTCGGCGGCCAGGGTGGTGAACACGGCGTCCAGGTAGGCGGTCAGGCCCGTCCAGGCGTCGGGAGCCTCTCTCGCCTCCTCGCCGGCCGTCATCGTGCCGGTGAGCTGGTCGCGGAAGACGGCGTCGATGAGGGCCGCGCGGGTCGGGAAGTGGCGGTAGAGGGTCGCGTTGCCCACGCCGGCCCGGCGGGCGATCACGTCCAGCGGTGCGTCGAGGCCCTGCTCGGTGAAGACGTCGTGCGCCGCTTCCGTCAGCAGCTCCCGGTTGCGCCGCGCGTCGCGTCGCAGTGCGGCCATGCCCTGCCCTCCGTACTCAAGTGGGGAGCACTCCCCGGTCTTGATGCTATCTTCGGAACACGAAGTGGGGAGCACTCCCCACTTCTGACGGGGGAGGTGGCGTGGCATGGGCGGGACGGCACTGGTGCTCGGTGGTGGAGGGCCGGTCGGCGGTGCGTGGCTGACGGGGGTGCTGGCCGGCCTCGCGGACGCCGGTGTCGATCCCGCCCGTGCCGACGTCGTCATCGGCACCTCGGCCGGGGCGGTCTTCGGTACCCGGCTGGCGTACGGGGAGCCGCCGCGTGAGCTGTTCGAACGTCAGCTCAGCGGGGCGGACCGGCTGGTCCTGAGCGTGAGCGCGGCCCAGACGGCCCGCTTTCTGTGGGCGGCGCTGGGGTCCCGGGATCCCGAGCGGTCCGTACGGCGGCTGGGGCGGGCCGCGCTGGCCATGGGGCCCGGGGCCGATGTGCTGCCGTTGGTGCGGCAGGTGCTGCGTGGGGTGGAGGAGTGGCCGGAGCGGGCTCTGCGGATCGCCGCGGTCGATGCCTGTACGGGGGTGGTGGAGGCGTTCGACCGTGAGGCGAAGGTCTCGCTCGTCGAGGCGGTCGCCGCGAGTTGTGCGGTGCCGTTGGTCTTTCCGCCCGTGTCCGCCGGTGGGCGACGCTGGATCGACGGGGGCAGTCGGTCCACGGCCAATCTCCAGCTGGCGCGTGGCTATGAGCGGGTGCTGGCCGTCGCGCCGGTCGCCAAGGCTGTCGGGCCGCATCCCAGCGCGGAGCGGCAGGCCGCCGGGCTCACGGCCGGGGGTGCCGCTGTCAGCCTGCTCGTTCCGGATGCCGCCTCGCGGCGGGCCATGGGGCGTGATCTGACCTCCGGTCCCTTATACACATCTGC
>NZ_JABERD010000235.1 GCF_013044505.1 Streptomyces sp. S3(2020)
GCGCCACCGACCAGCCGCGGATGGTGATCTACGGAGAGGGCGGCATCGACCTCCGCCTCAGCCTGTGGGACCAGCCCTCCACCTCCGCCATGGGCCGGGCGTACCAGCAGAAGAAGTCCTGGGCGACCCACGAAGAGGCCGAGACGCGGCTCACGGAGACCAGCTTCGGGGGCGCGTACGCCGTCCAGGCCGACACCGCCTACGACGACAAGGGCGCCGACCCGGTCCGGGTCATGCAGCTGTCCGTCATGACCGACGACGGCCGTCTCTACGAGCTCCGCGTCGACATGCCGAAGGGGACGGCGGCCGAGAAGGAGGGCATGGCGCTGTACAAGGCGGCCCGCGACCGGCTCGTGATCGGAAAAGAGTGAGCGGCCGGTGATCGACACCGGCCAACGCGCTGATCAGCGGCTTTTCCGCCAGTGATCGCTGGCGGCATGTGAGTACTCCGTGAATCCCGATTACCGACGGGTACCCAAAGCTCCCGCTCCGGCATACCCTGCGCGTCATGACGGACTCGAAGGCTTCGGCTCAGGCCACCAACCCCCTCGCCCCCGCCCCTGAGGGCGCCCGGACCGCCGCCGACGTGGTCACCCCCGAGCTGGTAGCCCAGCTCACCAAGGGTGTGGTCGGCTCCGGTCGCACCGCCAACCACACGCCGTTCACCGGCGAGAAGCTGGCCGACCTGCCCGAGTCGACGCCGCAGGACGTGGAGAAGGCCTACGCGGCGGCCCGCAAGGCGCAGGCCCTGTGGGAGCAGACGCCCGTACGGCAGCGCGCGGCCGTACTGCTCCGCTTCCACGACCTGGTGCTCGCCCGCCAGGCCGAGGTCCTCGACCTGATCCAGCTGGAGACCGGCAAGGCCCGTCTGCACGCCCACGAGGAGGTGCAGGCCGTCGCGGTCGCCGCCCGCCACTACGGCCGCAGGGCGCCCTCCTATCTGCGGCCCAAGCGGCACGCGGGCGCCATGCCGACCCTCACCAAGGTCACCGAGCTGCGCCACCCGCGAGGCGTGGTCGGCCAGATCGCCCCCTGGAACTACCCCCTGGAGCTGTCCGTCGGCGACGCGCTGCCGGCGTTCGTGGCGGGCAACGCGGTCGTGATGAAGCCGGACACCGAGACCTGCCTGACCGCCCTGTGGGCGCGCGATCTGCTGATCGAGGCCGGGCTGCCCGCCGACGTCTTCCAGGTCGTCCTCGGCGAGGGCCCCGTCGTCGGCCCCGAGGTCGTCCGGCACGCCGACTACGTCTCCTTCACCGGCTCCACCCGCACCGGCCGCGAGGTCGCCCAGGGCGCCGCCGCCCGCCTCGTCGGGGTCTCCCTCGAACTCGGCGGCAAGAACGCGATGCTCGTCCTTGAGGACGCCGACATCGAGAAGGCGGCGGCGGGCGCCGTCCGCGCCTGCTTCTCCTCCGCCGGCCAACTCTGCATCTCCATCGAGCGGTTGTACGTCCACGAGGCGATCGCCGACGCCTTCCTGGAGCGCTTCGCCGCCCGCACCAAGGCCATGCGGCTCGGCAAGTCCCTCGCCTACGGCGCCGACATGGGCTCCCTCGTCGGCGACCGCCAGCTGGAGACCGTCTCCCGGCATGTCGAGGAGGCCGTCTCCAAGGGCGCCAAGGTCGTCGCCGGCGGTGTCGCCCGCCCGGACATCGGCCCGTACTTCTTCGAGCCGACGATCCTCGACGGCGTGACCGAGCCCATGGCGATCTGCGCGGAGGAGACCTTCGGCCCGGTCGTCTCCATCTACCGCTTCAAGACCGACGACGAGGCCGTCGCGCAGGCCAACTCCACGTCGTACGGCCTCAATTCCTCGGTCTGGACGAAGGACGGCAAGCGCGGCCGGCAGGTCGCCTCCCGGCTGCGTACCGGCACGGTCAACGTCAACGAGGGCTACGCGCCCGCCTACGGCAGCGTCCAGTCCCCGATGGGCGGCATGAAGGACTCCGGGCTCGGCCGCCGGCACGGCTCAGAGGGCATCCTCAAGTACACGGAGGCCCAGACCGTGGCCCAGCAGCGGCTGCTGCCGATGGCGCCGTCGCTGGGGATGAACGACGAGGCGTACGCGCAGTTCATGAGCCGCAGCCTGCGCCTCATGAAGGCGTTCCGGTTCCGGTAAGCGGCAAGAGGAGAAAGCGCGTGAGCAAAGACGCTTACGACTATGACGTCATCGTCGTGGGGTCCGGCTTCGGCGGTTCCGTCACGGCCCTTCGCCTCACCGAGAAGGGATACCGCGTAGGAGTCCTGGAAGCCGGCCGCCGCTTCACCCGTGAGTCCCTTCCCAAGAACTCCTGGGACATCAGGAACTACCTCTGGGCCCCCAAGCTCGGCATGTACGGCCTCCAGCGCATCCATCTGCTGGGCAACGTCATGGTCCTGGCCGGCGCGGGCGTGGGCGGCGGCTCGCTCAACTACGCCAACACGCTCTACGTACCCCCGAAGCCGTTCTTCGAGGACCCGCAGTGGCGTGACATCACGGACTGGGAAGAGGAGCTGAAGCCGTACTACGACCAGGCGCAGCGCATGCTCGGCGTACGGCTCAACCCGACGATGACCCCCTCCGACGTCCATCTGAAGGCGGCGGCCCAGCGGATGGGCGTCGGTGACACCTTCCACATGGCGCCCGTCGGGGTGTTCTTCGGTGACGGGCAGGACGCCGACGGCGCGGGGAAGGCGAAACCCGGCGAGCGGGTCACGGACCCGTACTTCGGTGGCGCAGGACCTGACCGCAAGGCGTGCACCGAGTGCGGCGAGTGCATGACCGGCTGCCGTCACGGCGCGAAGAACACCCTCAACGAGAACTACCTCTACCTCGCCGAGAAGGCGGGCGCGGTCGTGTTCCCCATGACGACGGTCGTCTCGGTCACGGACGACTCGCAGGGCGGGTACGCGATCGCCACGCTGCCGACGGACCAGAAGCGCAAGGGCAGGGGCCGGACCTTCAAGGCCCGCCGTGTCGTCCTCGCCGCCGGCACCTACGGGACCCAGACCCTGCTGCACCGTATGAAGGCGGGCGGTCAACTGCCGCACCTCTCGGAGAAGTTGGGCGAGCTGACCCGCACCAACTCCGAGGCGCTGGTCGGCGCGCAGACCAGCGACCGGCGCTACCGCAAGGCGACCGGCGACAAGAGGGCCGACTTCACCCAGGGCGTCGCCATCACCTCGTCCATCCACCCGGACGCGAACACCCACATCGAGCCGGTCCGCTACGGCAAGGGCTCCAACTCGATGGGCGGCCTGTCCATCCTCCAGGTCCCCTACACCGAGGGCTCGTCGCGGGTCCTGGGCTGGGTGGCGAACGCGGCCCGGCACCCCCTGCTGGTGCTGCGCTCCCTCTCCAACCGCCGCTGGTCGGAGCGGACCATCATCGGCCTGGTGATGCAGTCGCTGGACAACTCCCTGACGACGTACCTGAAGCCGGACGGCGTGGGCAAGGGCCTGCTCACCGCCCGCCAGGGCCACGGAGCCCCCAACCCCAAGCAGATCAGGGCCGCTTCGGAGGGCGCGTCGGCGATCGCGGCCGAGATCAACGGCTTCGCGGGCTCCAACGTAGGCGAGCTGATGGGCACCCCGCTCACCGCCCACTTCCTCGGCGGCTGTCCCATCGGTGCCACCGCCGCGGACGGTGTGATCGACCCGTACCACCGCCTCTACGGCCACCCCGGCATCTCGGTCGTCGACGGCGCGGCGGTCTCGGCGAACCTCGGGGTGAACCCGTCCCTGACGATCACCGCACAGGCCGAGCGGGCGATGTCGTACTGGCCCAACAAGGGCGAGGCGGACCCGCGTCCGGCGCAGGGAGCGGCGTACGAGCGTCTGAAGCCGGTCGAGCCGCAGTCGGCGGCGGTCCCGGCGGAGGCGTTCGGGGCGCTGCGGCTGCCGTTCCTGGGGATACCGGCGGTGCCGCCGAAGAAGTAGCGGACACACACCCGGACACACAAAGAGAGAAGGACCTGCATCCCCCTCCGAACGCAGGTCCTTCTCTCTTTTTCTTGCGGTGATGCTTCTGGGGGCGCTCAGCCCTCCGCGCCCACCTTGCGGCGACGCATCGCGAAGACGGCGCCGGCGCCGGCGACGATGGCGACACCGCCGACGAGACCGATGGTCGGCAGCGCCGAACTGGAGCCGGTGTCGGCGAGGTTGCCCGTCGGCAGCTCGGAGACATCGCCCTGCGGCTTCTTCACCGAGTCCTTGGAGCCGTTGTCGCTCGGCGTGGCGTCACCCGGGTTCGGGTTGTCCGAGCCGGCCTTGAGGACCTCGAAGTCATACTGGGCCCAGCCCTCGGCGATGCAGTCCTGGCCGTCGATGTTGTCCAGGTACGCGCCGGAGCCGAAGGAGTAGGAGTCGCCGGCCGGGGCCTTGGAACCGATGCTGACGCGCAGGTCGACCGACTTGCTCTTGCCGGCCTTCAGGGAGTCGACGTAGAAGAAGTAGTCGCCGGCCCAGTCCTCGTCGCCGATGCGGTCCCAGGTGCCCGTCTCGGTGTTCTTGAACTCCAGGTCGACGTACGGGCTCAGGAACTTCGCCTCGTCGAGCTCGTAGTTCTCGATCTCGGCGTAGAACGCGACGCCGTCGACCGTGGTGCCGGAGTCGTTGGTGACGACCAGCTTGAAGTTGTGGAAGCCGTCACCGGCGACGATCTTGCCCGGCAGACCCTTGATGTCCGCGGACACCTTGGCGTCCGTGAAGTCCTCGTCGAGTTCCTCGCAGTACGGGACGTCCGGGTCGGTCGGCTCCTCGCTCGGCTCGGCCGGCTCGGAGGGCTCGGGCTCCTCCGAATCGGTCGCCGTGGCGGTGGCCGTGGCGGTGTCGGTCGCCGTGGCGGTGGCCGTCGCCGTGTCGCTCGGGAGCGCGGTGTCGGTGGGCAGCGAAGTGTCCGTCGGGGTGGGCTCGGCCGTGTCGGTCGGCTCGTCCGTCGGCGTGGTGGTGACCGTCTCGGTGGGGGTCGGAGTCGTGTCGTCCGCGAACGCGACAGGCGCGGACAGCAGCGCGAGGGGGGCTATGACAGCCGTCGCGGCCGCTGCGGCCATGGCACGGCGAAGCTTCATGAAAGACCTCAGGACGTCCGGTGCGCTGCGTCGCAGCACACGAGTGGGGCGGTGTGGGCCCCGCGTGTGGGGCGCGGGTGTGGCCCTTGGTTCGCCTGGTTTGATTCGTGAAGCCTGTGAATGGTTGCCCCCGCATTCACAGAAACCTTATGTGGCCTGAGTCACATCCGGATTGCGCTTGTGAAAGAGCTTTCCCAGCCCTTAGAACTGCCGTCGTGTCTGACAAGCCGTCCGAGGACTCCTCCTCGACCCCCGAAGTCCCCGACGACGTCTGGGAACAGTTCGCTCGCGCCAATGAGAAGGAGGCTCCGAAAGAGCCTTCCGCGCGGGCCCGCCTGGTGACGGAGCGCCTGCGGCAGCAGGAGTCCCGGGGCGAGTCGCCCGAGGCCTGGCGCGCGGGTCCGCCGGTGCTGGAGAGGAAGCGCGGCCGACGGGTGTGGGCGGTCCTCGGTCTGCTTCTCGCCCTCGTCGTGGTCGTCGTGGCGCTCAAGCCCTCGCTGGTGCCCGGCCTGGGCGGTGGCTCCTCGGACTCGTCCGCCGGGGCACCGCTCCCCGAGGAGACCGCGGCCCCGACCGCCCCGCCCTCCTCCGCGGCGCCCGCGACACCCACCCTGGACGACCCGTTCGCCGGCTCCCCGGCCAAGCGCTGGGCCGACGGCGCGGCCGGTATACTCGCGCCGAAGGCGGAAGCGGTCGGCGGACGGTCGAAGGCGGACGTCGCACAGGCCCTCCAGCTGACCAGAAAGCTGCTGATCTCCTCGAACCTGGACCCGGCGACGCTGCGGGGCGAACGCCCCGAGACGGCGCTGAACATACTGGACCCGAAGCAGCAGGACGTCCTCTCCGGGCTCAGGGCCGCCCTGAGCAAACCGGACGAGAAGCACGACCCGCTGGCGATGTTCAGCCGCTTCGACCCGGACGAGGTCCGGCCGGTCGGCGACGTCGTGAAGGTCCGCGGCCGGATGACGTTCGAGGCGGGCGAGGGCGCCGCCGTCGCCGTCCACGCCGACTACACCTTCGTCTACCCGGTGGTCCGCACCGACGGCTCGCCCGAGGTGACCCGCACCATCGTCCGCCGCGTCCTCGACGTCGAACTCTCCGACCCGGCCAAGTACGACATCACGCCCGGCAAGCTGACCGTGCTGCGGCACGACCGGGACGCCGGCAACTCGGCCTGTGACGTCCACGACGGCTGGTTCCACCCGCAGTTCCCCTCGGACGCCCCGACGAGCGCGCCTCCGTCCGGCCCGACGTCGGACCCGTACGACCGCAGCAAGGACATCGGTCAGGGGAAGGACTGCGGGACGGTCTCCCGCGTCTGACATATGTCCGTGTCTGACGTATGTCTGTCCGGGCGCATGCGAAGGGCCCCGCGGGACGGAGCCGCGGGGCCCTTCTTTCGTCAGCACCGGCGTCAGGGCAGCGCCGGTGCCTGGGAGCGGCGCCGGGGGGTTGCGCCGCTTGCCTCGCCTGCCCGGGTCGGCGCCCCGGCGCAGACGGGGCGCACAGCTGGTCTCGACCTCTGGCAGTGCGGGAAGACAAAGGCAATGTGGTTGTCTGCGAGGGGACTTGGGCTGTGTAGGCATCGTGCTGGATGGACCCGGCCACCGCAACCGTTTGGCCCGGTCTTGTACGTGTTCCCGCACTTTGCCTGGTACTGGTCTGCGCTGGTCCGTGCACTTTCCCGTCGGTCGGCCCCGAGCGTCCCCGGAGCCGACCGTTCTCTTGGGTGACCGGGCTGCTGTCCCCTGCCGTCCGGTCACTTACCTGGAGCGAGGTCCCACGACGTACGGCACGATCCGTACGTCTCATCGCCCCAGCGAGCCACGCGTGGTTCTGTCGGGCCCGCCCCTGGCTGGCGCGGACACCCCACCAACGAAGCGGTCCGCGTCCCGGTCACGCGCCGTACGGGTGAGGAGGGGCCCGAACTCAGATACGACCCCGGCACAGTTCGAGAAGGGTCATCGCCAGCGACGTGCCCGGCTTGCCCAGCGCCTCGCTGTAGTGGGTGAGGACCTCCATCTCGCGGGAGAGGTTCACGCGCCGGCCGCCGGAGGTGATCCGAGCCTCCTGGATGACGGCGGACACGGCCATCCGTTCCTGGATCAGACCGATGATCCGGTCGTCGAGCGCGTCGATGCGCTCACGGGCGCCGGTGATCACGTCCGCGGCCTCGGAGGTACGGGCGCCGGTCACGTCGATGGCGGTCATGGGGAGCTCCTCGTCTGGAAGGGGTCGAGGTGCCCCGGAGCGGCAGGGTCCGGAGGAAACGACAGGCGCCCCGGACCTTGTCGGCCCGGGGCGCCTGGGAAGTCGCTTGTCAGTAGCTCAAGCAGCACGACCATGGCAGCCGGCGGGCCGGGTGCCATAGGTAAAGAGGAAGGTCGGGTGCGTGAGCATGCGAGCAGTATGCCGCGCCGCGCGGGGGCGTCCAACCCGGTTCGCATCGTGAGACGGGACTTGCCCCGGAAGCGGCCCCGCCGCGCCCGGTAGACTCGGCCCCACACACACCTCGCTCACCGCCGGAAGGCAACCCGTGTCATCAGCGACCCCCGCCGCCGCCCCCGACACCGTTCTGGTCGTCGACTTCGGCGCGCAGTACGCCCAGCTCATCGCCCGCCGTGTCCGCGAGGCCCGGGTCTACAGCGAGATCGTGCCGAGCACCATGCCGGTCGCGGAGATGCTCGCCAAGAACCCGGCGGCGATCATCCTCTCCGGCGGCCCCTCCTCGGTCTACGCGGAGGGCGCCCCGCGCCTGGACCGCGCGATCTTCGAGGCCGGCGTCCCCGTCTTCGGCATGTGCTACGGCTTTCAGCTGATGGCCACGACCCTCGGCGGCACGGTCGACAACACCGGCGCCCGTGAGTACGGCCGTACGCCGCTGCACGTCTCGAAGGCCGGCTCGACCCTTTTCGAGGGCACCCCGGACGAGCAGTCGGTGTGGATGTCCCACGGCGACGCCTGCTCCGCCGCCCCCGAGGGCTTCGCCGTCACGGCGTCCACCGACGTCGTCCCGGTCGCCGCCTTCGAGAACGACGCGAAGAAGCTCTACGGCGTCCAGTACCACCCCGAGGTCATGCACTCCACGCACGGCCAGCAGGTCCTGGAGCACTTCCTGTACCGGGGCGCTGGTCTGAAGCCCGACTGGACCACGGGCAATGTGATCGAGGAGCAGGTCGCTCTCATCCAGGAGCAGGTCGGCGACAAGCGCGCCATCTGCGGTCTGTCCGGCGGCGTCGACTCCGCGGTGGCCGCGGCCCTCGTCGCACGCGCCATCGGCGACCAGCTGACCTGTGTGTACGTCGACCACGGGCTGATGCGCAAGGGCGAGACCGAGCAGGTCGAGAAGGACTTCGTGGCCGCGACCGGCGTGAAGCTGGTCGTCGTCGACGCGGAGGAGCGCTTCCTGACCGCGCTGAAGGGCGTCTCGGACCCCGAGGAGAAGCGGAAGATCATCGGCCGCGAGTTCATCCGGGTCTTCGAGCAGGCGCAGGCGGAGATCATCGCGGACGCGGGCCCGGCGGTGGAGTTCCTCGTCCAGGGCACCCTCTACCCCGACGTGGTCGAGTCCGGTGGCGGTACCGGCACCGCCAACATCAAGTCCCACCACAACGTCGGCGGCCTCCCCGAGGACCTCGAGTTCCAGCTGATCGAGCCGCTGCGCAAGCTGTTCAAGGACGAGGTCCGGATGGTCGGCCAGGAGCTGGGCCTGCCGGAGGAGATCGTCCAGCGCCAGCCGTTCCCCGGCCCGGGTCTCGGCATCCGGATCGTCGGCGAGGTCACCAAGGAGCGGCTCGACCTGCTCCGCGACGCGGACGCCATCGCCCGCGAGGAGCTGACCGCGGCCGGCCTCGACCGGGACATCTGGCAGTGCCCGGTGGTCCTGCTCGCGGACGTCCGCAGCGTCGGCGTCCAGGGCGACGGCCGCACCTACGGCCACCCGATCGTGCTGCGCCCGGTGTCCTCCGAGGACGCCATGACCGCCGACTGGTCGCGCCTGCCGTACGAGGTGCTGGCGAAGATCTCGACGCGGATCACCAACGAGGTGGCCGACGTCAACCGCGTGGTCCTCGACGTGACGTCGAAGCCGCCGGGCACCATCGAGTGGGAGTAGATCCCGCCGATCAGGTCCGCTTGAGGGTGCGCACCGGCTCTCCGGGCTTCCAGACCTGGACGACGAGGTACTTGTCGTCCTCGACGTAGGTCCGTACGACCTCCGTCAGCTCGGTGCGGAAGAGGTGGAACGGCTCCGGCGGTTCCACCTCTTCGCCGTATCCGGCCTTCGTCTCGGCGTCGACCACCTCGATCGCCCGCCCGCTGATCCTGACGTCCCCGCCGCCCAGGCTCTGTCCCTCACCGGGGTTCGCCTGGAGCGCGAAGCGCGCGTCGCGGAACAGGTCGAGCGCCTTGAGCGAGTCGGGCATCATGCCGAGCCAGAGCTGACCGTTCAGGAAACGGACCTCCAGGCCGCTCGTGCGCGGGGAGCCGTCCTTGCGGAGCGTCGCCAGGGTGTGGTGGGTGAAGGCGCCGAAGCGCTCCTCGACCCGCTTGGCGAAGTCGGGTTCGGCGGCGGTGAAGGCCGCCCAGTCTGCTGTCATACGGCGAGTCTGGCGCTGATACCCGACATCTGCTGTCCGTATTGCCGCCGAATTGCGGGAAGTGGCGCCGACCGGATCGATTGCGCACGTCATCTTTTCATAACGGCTCTGTTCTCCTGCGCTGACCGGCGGTAACTTCCGCCCCGTAAAGCAACCCCAGTGCTGGAGGACAGATGCACGGGACGTATGGGCCCAACCCGCCGACACCCCTTCCCACGGACAGCCTCCAGTTCGCGATGCCGCCGATGCACGACGCGGTCGAGGACGAGCGCCGGCACCGCAAGGAGCGGCTCGCGGGAGCGCTGCGGATCTTCGGACGGCTGGGCTTCGAGGACGGCGTGTCCGGGCACATCACCGCACGCGACCCGGAGTTCACCGACTGCTTCTGGGTCAACCCCTTCGGGATGCCCTTCAAGCACGTGACGGTCGGCGACCTCGTCCTCGCCAACTCCGAAGGGCAGGTCATCGAGGGCCGCTACCACGTGAACCAGGCCGCGTTCGCCGTCCACGCCCAGGTCCACGCCGCCCGCCCCGACGTCGTCGCGGTCGCCCACTGCCACTCCGTGCACGGCCGCGCGCTGGCCGCCCTGGGGGAGCTCCTGGACCCGATCACCCAGGAGAGCTGCGCGTTCTACGAGGACCACGCCGTCTACGACGCGTACTCGGGTGTCGCCGTCGACGCCGCCGAGGGCCGGCGGATCGCCGCCGCGCTCGACTGCCGCAAGGCTCTGGTGCTGCGCAACCACGGCCTGCTGACCGTAGGGGACTCGGTGGACGCGGCGGCCTGGTGGTTCCTGTCCATGGAACGGTCCTCGCAGGTCCAGCTGACGGCCCGGGCGGCCGGGCGTCCGGTCCTCATCGAGCACAAGGCGGCGGTGGCGACGCGGGAGCAGTTGGGCGGGGACCTGGTGGCGTGGATCAACTATCAGCCGTTGTGGCAGGACATCAGCCGCAGTGAGCCGGATCTGCTGAGCTGAGCCCCACTCGGCCGAGCCCCATGGTCAAGCGAGCTCAGAAACCCCGGAGCACGGCCGCCTTGGTCATCGTGAACTCCTCGTCCGTGAGGACCCCGTCGCGGTGCAGTTCGCCCAGCTCTCTGAGCCTGCGCAGGAGTACGTCGTGGTGATCGGCCCGCGGGACGGCCGCCGGGAGCCGGGCGGGGCGGTCCTGCGCGTGGTCGTCGCCGGTGCGGGTGGAGGGGTGCGGGAGACGGGCGGTGACCGCGGTGGCGACCAGGGCCGTGAGCAGGTCGCGGCGGGCGCTGCCCCACAGATCCAGAGCGTACGGATCCTTCTCCGGCGGCAGTTTCGAGAACGCCGTCTCGCGCGTCACGAAGCGCAGGAAGCCGTCCTCGTAGCCGGAGTTGGGCAGCCACTCGATCCCCACGAGGTCGCCGACGGCGATGATCCGCGGCCCGGTCGCCCGTTTGACCCGGTCCGAGGTGTCCGACCAGTCGATACGCACCTGGAGACCGTCGAAGGACACCGTGCCGTCGGAGGAGCGCACCGAGACCGGGACCGGCGGACCCGCCAACAGGTACGTCTTCGTCGGGTCCTTGGGGACCTGGTCGAGCAGCAGCGCCCGGCGGATCTCCTCCGCCACGTACTCGGCGACCCCCGCACGGTCGATGTCCACCAGCAGCCGGTACGGGTCCGCCGGGTCCGGCAGCCGTCCGCCCGTGGCGTGGAGCAGCGGATCCGCCCCCTCGCGCAGCCGCATCCGCAGCCGCCCGCGCTTGCGTTCGGGTTCGTAGACCACGCTCGAGACGGCCTCCAGGGGCACGGCGATCTCGCCGTACGTCTGCCGGAACAGCGGCACGGAGCGGTGGAGTCCCGGCGTGATCCTGACCGTTGTGCCGTCGAAGGCCCAGGTCCCGTCGCGCTGGATGATCTCGGCCATAGGGAAATTCTCGCAGCCGGGTCAACACGGCGGTCCCGTCTTCACCCGCCCTGACCAGACCTGCCGGACGGGCACCCAGTGGCGTAGGGCACAATTCGCTGTCATCGCACGGGAGTTGCAGAGCGGTCGCCGAGGCTTCGGCAGGGGCCGCAGCGCGTGGAGATCGCGGGGAAGGCGGGCGTCGGACGTGGCGGTGCAGGAGGCGAGACAGAGCGTGGACGGGGGCGCTCACGGGGGCGGCTGCACCTGCGGGGACTGTCCGCACGGGGCGCGAGCGGGACATCGGCGGGCGGTCGCCGAATTCCTGCTGAAACGAGACGAGTTCGCCGCCGGACAGGGGCTGCCGGCCGCCGTGGCCCACTCCGCCTCCGCCTCCCGCCAGTGGGTGTCGGAGGAGCTGACCCAGTCCGCGGAACTCGTCGCCGAACGCGGCCGCGCCGAGGGCGAGGCGTGGCTGGTGCGGCTGTGGAGCCGTACGGCGTGCACGGTGTGGGCCGGCGTGATCGCCCTCCTGCTGGTCCAGGCGCTCACCGCGATCGGCGCGGGCTGGACCTCCGCCCGCACCGCCGGTCTGCTGGCCGCGCTGCTGACGGCCGGCGCGCTGACCACCGCGTCCTGGTTCCACCGGGCCCGGGGCGGCGCGCTCGCGCCCGTGATCGGCGAGGACAACCGGCTGTCCACCTCGCGCGCGGTGGCCGTGGGCTGGGTGCTGTTCGTGGTGTACGCCGTGCTGGTCCTGGTCGGCCGCCTCGCCGCCGCCTCCTCGCCTCCGGAACGCGACGCGTTGATCCGCGGTCTTGAACTCGCCCGCGGCGCCGGTGTGGTGACCGTCCTCGCCGTGGTGTGCGGCATCGCGGTCCTGGTACGGCGCGTGGTCGGCCTGCGTGTCCTGGGACAGCGGCTCCAGAAGGTGCGCGCCGACCGTCCGCGCGCCGCCGACCTCCTGACGGACGACGCGGGCCGGGGCACCTTCGCCGACATCCAGTACGTCGTGATCAGCACCGTCGCCCTGCTGTTCGCGGCGGTACGGCTGGCCCGCCGTCCCGACCAGCTCCCCGACCTCCCCTGGGGCCTGGCGGTGGTCGTCCTCATCTCGGCGGCGACCTACGTGGCCGGCAAATACGCCGAGGGCGGCCGCCCGGTCATCCTCTCCGTCGTCCGCGCCCGCGAGCCCGGCGACCTCGACGCCCCGATCCGCACGGGCGACGACATCGAGATCCGCGGCGCCGGTTTCGTCCCCCCTGGCGCGCAGGGCGCGGAGCGCCTGTCCCGCATGACGGTCCGCGTCGGCACCGTCCACGTCCACGTCCCCCTCGTCCCGGTGAGCGGAGGCTTCAGCAACCCGACGGACGCCGTCCTGACGGTGCCGGTCCCGGCGGATGTGGAGCCCGGGCGGGTCGAGGTACAGGTGGTCACCGCGGCGGGGGTGGAGACGAATCGGTACGGGATCGATGTGACGGAGTGAGGGAGCGACGGAGCGACGGAGTGAGGGGTGAGCGGGGCCTGTGGGGGCAGGGCCTGAGCGGGCGGGGCGCGATCGACCGGGACTGGTGGGCGGACCCCGTCGAGGACCACGAGGACGGTTTCCCCAGCCTCTCCGCGAACGTCCCCTGCCGCGACGCGAGCGTGCCCCAGGCGCGGAAAAGGTCGGCGTCAGCATTGAGCGGCACCTCCTGTTCGTGCGTATCGTCTTCTGAGGGGTCACGGCACGCTGGGTGAGAGGCGGCTCAGAGCGATGACGCACAGCTTCCGTACGGACACGCACACCCCCTACTACGACGGCAACCGGAGCTGGCGGGACACCGCCGGCCGTTACGCCCTGCTCCCACTGCGCCTCTTCCTCGGCGTCACCTTCATCTACGCCGGCCTGGACAAACTCACCGACAGCGCCTTCATGAAGGCCTCCGGGACCGGCTCCATCGGCGATCAGATGCGCAACGTCCGGGACTCCGCGGCGATCCCCGAGATGATCGACATGGCCCTGAAGAGCCCCGTCGGCTTCGGCTACGCCATCGCCTTCGGCGAACTGGCCGTCGGCATCGGCATCCTCATCGGCCTCCTCGCCCGCCTGGCCGCCCTCGGCGGAGCCCTGATCTCCCTGAGCCTGTGGCTGACGATGAGCTGGGCCGCGGACCCGTACTACTACGGCAACGATCTCCCGTACATGTTCTGCTGGGTGCCGCTCGTGCTGGCCGGAGCGCCCTACTGGTCACTGGATGCCGTGATCAGGGGCCGACGGCGGGGGCGGAGCCAGGCGGATTCCTGGCAGTAGGCCGGAGGCCTTCGCTCTGGGCGTTGACGCGTTCGCCTTTGACCGTCCTCGCCTTGGCTATGGCAAGGACCTCGCCCACCTGATGCCATGGCTCCCTCTGGTCCTCGCAGGCGCCGCGTACTTCTCGGTGGACGCGGTGTGGTGACTGTCCCTTCTACCCATCGGACCCTGCCGAGGAAGGGG
>NZ_JABERD010000236.1 GCF_013044505.1 Streptomyces sp. S3(2020)
TGTGGGGGGGTGTGGGGGGGGGGGGGGGGGCGGCGGGGCGGGGGGGGGGGGGGTGGCCCGGCGGGGGGCACGGGGGTTGGCGTGCGGTGCCTGGTGGCGTGGTGGCCGCGCGGGGAGGGGGGGGCGGCGGGGCGGGAGCGGGGCGGGTGGGCCGGGGGGGGCGGCGGGGCGGGGCGCGCCGACCGGTGGGCAGCGCAGAGCGGGCCCGGGCCGGACGCGGACGGCCGGAGCTCGGCGCCGGGGGTCCGGCTCGGATCTGCTCTGCGGTTCCCACGGGTCGCCGCGCACGGTCTCGTAGCCGCCGGCGGCCATCCGGGCCCGTAACGCGTCCGACAGCTCCCGGAACCCCAGCTCGCCGCCCTCGTCCAGGAGCCGCACGAGTTCGCCGGTGAACGGCGTCGGGGTGCCCGGACCGCCCGCGTCGACCCGGTGGTTGGCCTGCACGCTCATCAGCAGCAGCACCCGGCGTTTGCTCTCGAACCGCTCCCACAGCCAGGCCGCGTTGCCCGCGAAGCAGCAGTCGAGGATCACCACGACCCGCTCGGCCGGGCTGCCCGCGAGCACCGTCAGCACGGTGGTGAACATCTCCGCGCCCGGGAACACCGCGTGCCGCCCCGGGACCACGCGCGCGTTGTGCATCTGGAGGAACAGCTCGTCGCCCGCGCTGGGGATGGCCCCGTGCCCGGCGAAGTACAGCAGGAGCAGCCCCTCGGCCTCGCCCGCGGCGGTGTGCAGGGCCCTGTTGAACTCGTCCTGGGACGGGGAGCGGGAGACGGTGACGGCATGCTCGTCGAACACCTGGCCCCGCACCAGCGCGTCCCGCAGCCGGTTCACGTCGTGCTTGACGGCCGGCAGGTCGCCGGGCACCCCGTGCGGCGGCTCCGTGAACTCGTACTCGGAGACACCCACCAGCAGCGCGCGGTTGCCCCGGCCACGCGGATCGAAGCGGGCCATGGGCCTACCTGTCGTCGTGGAGGTCCACGATGTCGACGCGGCCCGTGGGCGGATCCCCGTTCTCCACGCCGCGGCGGACGTCCCGCCACTCCTCCACGGACCGTTTGACGTACTCCAGCAGCTCCTTGAAGAGCGCGGCCCCGGCGCCGCCCGCCATCGCCACGACGATGTCCATGCCGATGCCCATCGGGGCGCCGGACTCGTCGGTCCGCGGCCGCTCCAGGATCTGGAGCTCGCCGGCGCGTACCCGCTCGTCGAGCCGCTGCTCCCGCTCCAGCCACTTGCGCAGCGCGCCGATGTCGCTCTCGCTCGCGGTCCCGTCCAGCCGTATGCGTATGCCTTGGTCGGCCACTCCATCCCCCTCAGCCCTAACTCACCATCATGACAGCCCAGTTGTGCGCACGGGAGGGTTCGTACGGGACCCCTGTGCCGACGTTGTCAGTGCCATGACTTACTCTTCGCTCACTTGCCACACGCGCCCCACAGTTCCCACACATGGCTGTGCGCGTGGGCCTCCACTTTCGTACCGGGGGGTTCGAACCAAAGTGCGTATGCGCTCCCTCACGGCCGCCACCACACTGGCGGTCCTCTTCAGCTCGGCGGTCCTGACCGCCACACCGGCGTCCGCGGACGCCACCAGGTCCCTGCCGGTGAAGCAGACCGCGGACATCGTGGTGGACGGCGTCCACCAGCAGGTCTTCGTCAGCGACCCGAGCAACGGCAAGATCGTCGTCACCGACTACGCCGGGAACGTCACCCGCCAGCTGACGAACCTGCCGGGCGTCGTCGGTCTGGAGCTCTCCGCCGACTCCGGCACGCTCTACGCGGCCGTGCGGGACGCCGACGCCATCGTCGCGTTCGACACCGCGACCGACACCGAGTCCGCCCGCTACGCCGTGGGGGACAGCCCGCTGAGCGTCGCCCTGGCGGGCGGCAAGCTGTGGTTCGGCTACGGGCCGTCGGGCGACGGCAACATCGGCTCGGTCGACTTCTCCGGCGAGCAGCCCGTGGTCACCCTCGCCCAGGAGGGGGTCCTCTGGTACAACGGCCCGATGCTGGACGCCGCGCCCGGCTCGAACACCCTGATCGCGGGCGCGATCGGACAGAGCCCGGTGGGTCTGGCCTCGTACGACGTCTCGTCGGGCACACCGGTGCGCACCGCGTACAGCACGGACGCCGGCAGCAACCTCGGGGACCTCCAGGTCACCCCGGACGGCCAGGACGTGATCGTGGCCAGCGGCGCGCCCTACCACCACCAGGTGTTCAAGACGTCCGACCTGACGGCGGACGGCTCCTACGCCAGCGACGCCTACCCGAACTCCGTCGCCATCGCCCCGGACGGCGCGGTCGCGGCGGGCATCTCCGGGTGGTACCAGCCGGACGTCTACGTCTACAAGCCGGGCGGCACCACCTCCGTCCGGGAGTACGACTTCCCGAACACCGGCACGAGCAGCGCCGGCGACGAGCTGTCCGACTCGGGCCTGGCCTGGGCCCCGGACGGCTCCCGACTGTTCGCGGTGACCTCCAACAACGAGGGCGTCTACTCGTTGCGCGTCCTGGAGGCCCCCACCAAGGCGACCACCGCGATCACCGTGGACGCCCCGGCCTCCGCGACCCGCGCCAAGAAGCTCACCGTCAAGGGCACCGTCACCTCCAAGGTCGCCCTCCCGGCCGGCGCCCAACTGACCGTGACCCGCACCGACCTGGAGTCGCCGAACGGCAAGGCCCTCGCCGCGGTGACGGTCAAGGCCGACGGCACGTACTCCTTCACGGACACCCCGCCGTCCGGCGGCAAGGTCAAGTACACGGTGAAGTACGCGGGCGACGCCGAGCACGCGGCCCGCACCGCCTCCGACACCGTCGACGTCTCCCGCGCCAAGACGACCCTGACGCTGAACAACAACGGCAAGGTCTACTCGTACGGCAAGGACGTCAAGTTCACCGCGCACCTCGGTACGACGTACAAGAACCGCAAGGTGGAGATCTGGGCCGACCCCTTCGGCGGGGACAAGGCCAACAAGCTGGTGAAGTCCGGCACGGTCAACTCCAGCGGCAACCTGTCCGTCACCCTCGACCTGAAGCGGGACACCAAGGTCACGGCGAAGTTCCTGGGCGACGCCCGGTACGCGCCGAAGACGGCGTCGAGCACGGTCGGCGCCAAGGTGAAGGTGTCGACGGCCGTCAGCAAGCACTACAAGACGAAGTACACGTGGGGTCACACCTACTACTACTTCAAGAAGTCCAAGAACCCGGTGTTCACGACCACGATGACGGCGTACCCGGGCCGCGAGCAGCGCCTGGCGTTCGAGTTCTACTACGACGGCACGTGGTACGACCTCGGCTCGCAGTACTTCGCGCTGGGCTCCGCGGGCATCTCGAAGGTGGAGCTCACCGGTGAGCACGAGACGGGCTACCGGATGCGGGTGCGCTCCTCGTACATCAACTCCTCGTCGGGCGACACCGTGAACTCGACGACGCACGGCGCGTGGAAGTACTTCATCTTCACGAGCTGATCGTCTGGAGGCGGCCCAGCTGCCTCTGCACATGGTCCAGGGCGCCCTCGCGGCGCCCTGGCACCCGCGTCCGCAGGCCGGCCAGCGCGGGCCCCAGTTCCCGGGCCCGCGCCGGGTCGTCGATCCGCCCCCACTGGTGGTGGGCCCGGTCGGCGGCGGCCTCCACGGCGGGCGCGTCCGGGGCCTGCCCGGCGGCCAGCCGCGTGGTGGCCACGGCCAGCCAGGCCCGGCAGCTGCGCGCCGGGTCCCCGGCGAACATCGCCAGATCCGCCCGGACCTCGCTCCAGTGCAGCGCTTCCTCGGAGGCCGGCCCGTGCGCCCGTACGGCGCTCAGCTCGTGGTGCGCGGCCAGCGAGTCGGCGTCCCCGTGCCGCCGGGCCGCGACGGCGGCCGAGATCAGCACGTGCGGGTCGCCCGCGGTGGGCCCCTGCGCGGTCAGGACATGGCCCACGCTCTCCTGCGGGATCCGGCTCAGCGCCTGCTGGTGCAACTGCTCCAGCGGGGGCCGGTGTCCGCTGCGCAGGATCGTCGCCACGGCCTTCATGTACGCGGGCGTCGCGACCGTACGCCTGGACGGCGGCGGCGCGATCCGGCCGTGGACGGCGTTGTTGCGGCCGGTGTCCAGGGGGTTGTCCCGCAGCCACTGCCAGGTCTCCGCGTCGGCGTGCAGATCGAGGACGAAGGAGGTCGCGCCGGCCGGACGCAGCCGCAGCTCCTCCCGGAACCAGTGCCAGGGGAAGGCGGTGTAGCGGACCGTCGCGGGGGTGGTGCGGGCCAGCGCGAGGTGCGGCAGGTGCTGGCGGCGGTCCAACTGGAGCTGCCCGGTGAGGAACACGGTGAGCGGGCCGGGGGCCGCGGCGGCGGCCCGCAGCCGGGTGAGGACCGCCTGCGGCTCCAACGGGTCCGCCAGCTCGACCACGTTGGCCGTGTCCGTGCCGGACAGGACGGCGGGCGGTACGGCGGCGAGGACGGGGAGCACGGAGGCCGCGTCGACCAAACACCCCTTGCCCGCCGGTGCGGCGGCCAGCAGCAGCACGGTTCCGGGCATCGGTTCCTCCCCATCCCCCGTCGATCACGTACGGCAGCACCGTAACCGCTGCGGCTGCAAAGGTGGACCTCAGGACTGCGAACGTCCCTTTCCTGACGGACTGCCCACCGGCCGCCGTACCGCGAACACCGTGGTGTCGTCGGCCAGCCGTCCCCCGCAGTGCCGCAGGGTGCCGTCGCGGACGAGGGCGACCAGACGGTGCGGTCCGGCGACGCGCGGATCGGCCGCGACCGCTTCGGTGACCTCGGCGGCGAGCGGGTAGAAGCGGCCGCCGGAGTCACGGGCCTCGGTCACGCCGTCCGTCGTGAGCAGCAGCGTCTCGCCCGGGGCCAGGGGCACCCGGATGACCGGCGGCGGTCCGTCGGCGGCGAGTTCGCCGAGGCCGAGCGGGAGCCCCTCGCCGGGCGGCAGATGCCGTACGCCGCCGGGGCCGACGACCAGCGGGGGATCGTGGCCGAAGACGATCACGTCCACCGTGCCGGGGGTGTCGTCGGGGAAGCCGAGCAGTACGGCGGTGGCGAACCGGTCGGCGTCCGTGCGGCCGAGCGCCTCGATGTGGCCGCGGTGCCGCGCGATCCGTACCTCCAGGCGTTCGGCGACCGTCGTGAGCTCCGCCTCGTGGTACCCCGCCTCACGGAACGTGCCGAGCAGGGCGGCCGCCGCCTCCACCGCGCCGAGCCCCTTGCCCTGCACATCGCCGACGAGGACCCGCGTGCCGTGCGGGCCGGGCTGGATGTCGTAGAAGTCGCCGCCGACCCTGGCCTCGACGTCGGAGGCGAGATAGACCGCCGCGTGCTCCAGGCCGCCCCAGTCCGGGGGCAGCGGGCGCAGCACGGTGCGCCGGGTGGTGTCGGCGATGTCCCGCATGTGCAGCATCTGACGCTCGCGGCCGACCCGGACCAGGCAGGCCAGGACGGCGAGGACGCCGCCGATGCCGACGAGGACGAAGTCGGTCAGTGCGCTCTGGTACCGGTTCGGGTACGAGGCGTCGGCGAGGAGGTAGTCCAGCACCGCGAGCACCGCGAAGACCGCCGTGCCCCACACCCCGCAGATGGCGGCGGCGATACCGGGCACCAGGACGACCCAGGTGATCATCCGGAGCTCACCGGCCGTGTTGAAGTCGATCACCGTGATCCCGACGAGCAGCACCAGCGGCGGCACCCAGGCGACACTGCGGCCACGGACCCGGAGCAGCTCCTGCCGCCGCAGGACGGCGCCGCGCTTCATGCCGTTCAGCGAAACACGGGGTGCCCGGGGGCGCACTCCGACTTGCCAGGCCCCTCTCCCAGGTGTGCTCTGGAAGGCGGGGGTGAGGAGAGAGGAGTCCTCTCATGGCTCATGCGGCACCCGCGTCCGGCGGTATGACCCGCGGTTCACCCGATGTCTTCGGCCCACAGGTCCACACGGCGGCGCGCTACGGCATCCCCGTCGTCCTCGGCCTGGTCTACGGCTACTGGGCCGCGGCCAACCGGCGCGGCGGCGGCGAGATCACCGGCTGGAACATCCTGTTCGGCTTCGTGACCGCGCTCGCGTTCATCGTGCTGTGCGTCGCGGTGGCGACGTTCGCGCCGCTGCTCAAGCGCGAGCTGCACTCGCTGGTGAAGTCAGGCTTCGCGGGCGCCGCGGTCGGCTTCCTGTACAGCCAGACCGGCGAGAGCGTGCTGCGCTCCGCGGTCCTGGGGCTGGTGGTCACGGCGGGTGTCTTCGTCGTGTTCTTCTACCGCTACTACACGCACGAGGACGGGGAGGGGAACCGGCTCCCCTAGGACGGGCAAAGGGCCCGGCGGTCCGAGCCGCCGGGCCCTTCGTCTCCCTCTCTCACCCACCGCCCGGGAAAATGTCCCAGGCGTCCGCCGAGGACCCGGTGACGCTCCAGCTCCACGAGCCGGAGACCGTCCAGGATCCGGATCCCGACGCGCTCCACGAGTCGTTCTCGTACGGGTCGTCCCAGTTGGTCCAGGACCCGTCCTTCCATTCGGGACACGGATCGGAGCAGCTCGGCACCGAGCGGCCGCCGGTGTCGACGAAGGCGGCGCTGGCCCAGCCCTGGGCGCCGACGAGCCAGTACCAGTACGGGTTGCCGTTGACTCTCTGCCCCTGCACCTTGCAGTCCACGCGGTCCTCGCTCCACGGCGAGAGCTGCGTGACGACGGGCGAGTGCGTGGTGGGCGCGGCTCTCACATTGAGGTCGACGCCGGAGACGATGGTGCCCCAGATCGGACCGCCGGATCCGCCGCCACCGTGTCCGTCGGCGTAGGTCGGCGGGGCGGCGGCCGAGGTACCCGCCGCCGTGACGGCCAGGGTGCCACCGGCGAGCAGAGCCGCGGCCAGGGTCCGCAGGGCAGGAGTGGTGCGCATGGATTCGGCCTCCTTCTCCCCAGATCCAGGAAACACCCGTTCGGGTGAACCCTCCACCGGAGAGCGGAACGACCGGCTCCGCCAGGTCGCGGGCCTCCGCCCCAGGCCCTTGCCTGGAACCGTGCACCCAAGCCTCCGCAACGCCCTGTCGGCCGCCTTGATCGCCCTGGCCTGTCTGCTCGTGCCGTTCGGGGTGCTCGCGGCCTGGGCGACGTACGGAAGGAATGTCGAGCTCCCCCGGCTCAGGCATCAACTCGCCGATCCCTACGTGCCGTTCGAGGTCGCCGGGTTCTGGCTCCCCGTCACCGCGCTGGTCCTCGCCGCCGTCGGTATCGCGGTCGCCGCCTGCCGTCGCCGCGCGGTCACGGCGACCTCGCTGGGCACGGCGCTGGGCGGCGCGTTCCTGGGCCTCGCGGTGGCGCTGGGCCGCCATCTGACCCTCGCCGACCTGCACGAGACCCGCCGCCCGGCGGCCGGCGCCATCTACGACGCCCTCACCGTCACCCTGCGCGCGGTCTCCTGGCTGCTGGTCGCCCTCGGTCTCACCGCGGCCTGCGGCACCTGGCTCATGGCCGCTCACGCACGACGCCGGCGAGCGTCCGCAGCGCCCGTCGCAGATCCCGCGGTGCGGCCGACGCGAGCCCGAGCCTGACCGCGTCCGGCGTCCGCTTCGGGTCGACGGCGAAGGCGGGCCCCGGCGTCACGGCGATCCCGAGCGCGGCGGCGGCGGCCGTGAAGGTGTCGGCGCGCCAGGGCGCGGGCAGCTCCCACCAGGCGTAATAGACCTGCGGATGGGCCCGTACGACGAACCCGTCGAGCTCCTGGGCGACGAGCCGCTGGCGTGCCGCCGCGTCCGCCCGCTTGGCCTCCACCAGCCGCTGGACGACCCCCGCCCCGACGACCCGCACGGCCGCCTCCAGCGCGAACCGCCCCGCGCTCCATCCGCCGGAGCGGATCGCGGCGGCGACGGTGTGGCGGCGGTCCCGGGGCGCGACGACGAAGCCGACGGTGAGCCCCGGCGCGACCCGCTTGGACAGGCCGTCGACGACATGGGTCAGACCGGGCGCGTGCGCGGCGAGGGGGTCGGGGGCGTGCGGGTGCAGGAAGGACCAGACGCGGTCCTCGACGACGGGCAGGTTCAGGTCGGCCACGGTGAGCGCGATCTCGCGGCGCCGGTCCCAACTCATCGTCAGGGACGTCGGGTTGTGCAGCGTCGGCTGGAGGTAGAGCGCGGACAGCGGGGCGGTGCGATGGGCGGCGGCGATGGCCTGCGGCAGTGGGCCGTCCTCGTCCACTGCCAGCGGGACCAGGGTGATGCCCAGCCGGGCGGCGATCTCCTTGACCAGGGGATACGTCAGCGACTCCACACCCACCCGGCCGCCCGGCCGGACCAGGGAGGCGAGGGTGGCGGCGATGGCCTGGCGGACGTTGCCGGTGAACAGCAGCCGGTCCGGGTCGGGGTGCCAGCCAGGGGACGCCAGGAGCGCGGCCGCCGCCTCGCGCGCCGCCGCGGTGCCGGTGGCGGCGGCCGGGAGGAGCGCCTCGGCGAGGACGTCGGGGCGCAGGAGGGGTTCGAGGACGGGGGCGAGGAGCTCCGACTGGCCGGGCGCGGTGGGGTAGTTGAGTTCCATGTTCACGGGCGCCCGCGTCGCCTGCTCGGTCAGCGCCCGCCCGGCGGGACCGGCCGGGGCGGCCCGTACGAAGGTGCCGCGTCCGACCTCCCCCACCACCAGTCCCCGCCGTACGAGTTCGCCGTACACCCGCCCCGCCGTCGACCCGGCGATCCCGCGCCGCCGTGCGAACTGCCGTTGTGGCGGCAGCCGTTCACCGGGCTTGAGTCGTCCGGCGGCGATGTCGTCGGCGAGCCGGTCGGCGATGCGCCGGTAGTCGTCCACAAGTCCCCCTACGAGCGTCGGCACACGATTGCACCGAGGGCAAAGATCTTATTGCACCGAGCAGTTGGGGCGACCTAGGGTCGACGTCATGGCGACAGTCCCTCTGGTCCTGGTCCACGGCCACCCCTTCGACCACACGATGTGGAACCCGCAGCGCACGGCCTTCTCCGGCGGACGCCGGGTGATCACCCCCGACCTGCGCGGCTACGGCACCGCTCCGCGCGGCCCCGAGGTCACCCACTTCGAGCAGTTCGCCCAGGACGTCCGGGAGCTGCTGGACGAGCTGGACGTGCGGGCATGCGTGCTGGCCGGCCTCTCCATGGGCGGCCAGATCGTCATGGACTGCTACCGGCAGTTCCCCGAACGCGTCCGGGGGCTGGTCCTCGCCGACACCTTCCCGGCGGCGGAGACACCCGAGGGCGTCCAGGTCCGGCACGCCATGGCGGACCGCCTGCTGCGGGAGGGCATGCGGGGGTACGCCGACGAGGTGCTGGAGAAGATGGTCGCCCCGTACGCGACCGCCGAGGTGAAGGCCCACGTCCACCGCATGATGACGGCCACCTCGCCGCGGGGCGCCGCCGCGGCCCTGCGCGCCCGCGCGGCCCGTCCCGACTACCGCGACCTGCTCACCCGGGTCACGGTCCCCGCCCTGGTCGTCGTGGGCACGGACGACGAGTACACGCCCGTCGCCGACGCCGAGGCCATGCACGCGGCGCTGCCCTCCTCGGAACTGCGGGTGATCGAGGGCGCCGCCCATATGCCGAATCTGGAGCGGCCTGAGGAGTTCAACGAGGCGTTGGGGGCGTTCCTGGCGAAGGTGGACGCGTCCTCCTAGGCTCGGCGCGGTGAGCAGCCCCGCGCAACGACCCGCACGACGAGAACGACGCAGGGCCGGCATCCGGATCGCCGCCGTGCTGTTCGCCGGCGTCAGTGTCGTCATGGGCTGCCGGCTCGCCGACACCGACGGGATCACACCCGTCCCCCAGTTCCTCGCCTTCCTGCCCTGGCTGGTAGCGCCCACCGCGGTCGGGCTCGCCCTCGTCCTGCTCGCCCGCTGGTGGCCCGGCGTGGTGTGGAGCGTCGTCCTGCTCGGGCTGCTGGCCTGGTTCATCGAGCCGTACGGGAAGAGCGGTGAGCCCGTCGGGCCCGCGGTCGCCTCCTTCCGGGTGCTGACCTCCAACGTGGAGTTCGGGCAGGCCACCGGGGCGCTGACCGACGCCGTGCGGCGGGAGCGGCCGGACCTGGTGTTCGTGCAGGAGTGCGAGTACACCTGCGACGCCGAGCTGAAACGGACCCTCGGCGGCACCTATCCGCACCGGCGGGCCGTCGAGGGCGGCGGCTCCGCGGGGTCGGTGATCCTGAGCCGGTTCCCGCTGAAGGCCGCCGATCCGATCCCCGGCACGATGGGGATGCCGGGGGCCGTCGCCGAGGTGCGCGGACACGCGGTTCGGCTCCAGCTCGCGCATCCCATGCCGCCGCTGCCCGGCCAGGTGGACGTGTGGAAACGCGAGCTGGGCAGGCTGCGGGACTTCGCGGCGGACACCTCCGGGCCGGTCCTGCTGGCGGGCGACTTCAACGCCTCCCAGGACCACGCCGCCTTCCGCCGCATCCTGGACACCGGGCTGCGCGACGCCGCCCGCCTCGCCGGTGACGACCGCACACCGAGCTGGCCGGCCCGGACCGCGCCGACACTGGGCGCCCAGATCGACCACGTCCTGCTGTCCGCGGACTTCTCCGCACAGACCGCCCGCTTCCTGGACCTGGCCGACACCGACCACCGGGCGCTGCTGGTGACGATCACCCTTCATGTACGGCCATGACGTGCGGGGATGTGGGGATACGGGGATGCGCGGATGACGTGTAATAGGCGCATGTCCCGAGAGTTCCCCATCGGCCTCACGCCGCCCGACTGGCTGGTCCGGAACCTCCAGCCCCAACAGGCGCCCGTCAACCGGGCGGCCGTGGCCCGCGCCGCGATCGCCATGGCCCTGCCGCTGGCCGTCGGACTGGCGGTCGACGAAGCGGCCTACGGCGCCCTCGCCTCCATGGGCGCCCTGTCCGGCGTCATCGGCGACACCGCCGACGCGTACCGCATGCGGATCCTCAACATCGCGATCCCTCAGCTGTTCGGCGCGGTGGGGGTGACGCTGGGTTCGCTGGTGTACGGCCAGGGCTGGCTGGCGGTGGCGGTGGTGACCGGCATCGCGCTGGTCTCCGGGATGATCTCGACGATCGGCGCGGTGGCGTCGGTCTCCGGCCTGCTCCTGCTGCTGAACTCGGTGGTGGGCGCGGGCCTGCCGATGCCGGGCGAATGGTGGCTGGCCCCGCTGCTGATGACCGGCGGCGGCCTGCTGGTCCTCGTCCTCGCCCTGCTGGCCTGGCCGCTGCGGTCCGGGGTGCCGGAACGGGCGGCGGTGGCGGTGTCCTACCGGACGGTGGCCGATCTGCTCACCGCGTGCGGCACCCCGGACTACGCCGAGGCCCGCCAGGCCGTCACACAGTCCCTGAACCAGTCGTACGACCTCATCCTCGCCCGTCGCGCCCGCCACCACGGCCGCAGCCCCGAACTCACCCGACTCCTCGCCCAGTTGAACGCGATCACCCCGGTCGTGGAGGCGGCCCCCGCGGCCCACCTGACGGGAAGGCCGCTGCCGCCGGAGGTCCCGGAGGCGGTACGCCACCTCGCCCAGGCCGTGGAGACGGGCTACACGGGCCCCATAGGGCTTCGGCTGCCGGTGGCCGTGAACGAGACGACCCGCGCCGTCGACCACGCCCTGCGCCACGCGGCCGAGGTCGTCGCGGCCCCCGACGTGGACCCCCGGGCCGTCGCCGACCGCCTGGGCCGCCCGGCCGCGTTGCGCGTCCGCGCCGCGCGGGCCACCCGCAACGTGGCCCTGTCGGCGGCCTCCTGGCGCTACGGCCTGCGTCTCGCGCTCTGCATCGGCGTGGCCCAGGTGCTGGTCTCGATCGTCCCGGTGCCCCGCTCGTACTGGGTGGCCCTGACCATCACCTTCGTCCTCAAGCCCGACTTCGGCTCGGTCTTCTCCCGGGCGCTGCTGCGGGCGCTGGGCACCGTGGCGGGCCTGGTGATCGCCGCCGCGGTCCTCTCCCAGGTGCCGCGGGGCTGGTGGGACGTGCCGGTGATGCTGGTCCTGGCCCCGCTGATCCCGGCGCTGACACCTCGCGGATACGGCTACCAGACGGCGGCGATCACTCCCGTGATCCTGCTGCTCTCGGACGTGCTGAACCACCAGGGCACCGGACTGCTCATGCCGCGCCTGGTGGACTCGCTGATGGGCTGCGGGATCGCCCTGGTCGCGGGCTACCTGCTGTGGCCGGAGAGCTGGCACACCCGGGTGGGCGACCGGCTCGCGGACGCGGTGTCGGACACCGCGCGCTATGTGGAGTCCGCCTTCGGCACGGAGCCGGTGGACCCCCCGGCCCGCGCCCGTATGCGCCGCGGCCTCTACCGCGACCTGTCGGTCATCCGCACGGAGTTCCAGCGGGCGCTGACCGAACCGCCGCCGACGGGCCGCCGGGCGGCGGCATGGTGGCCGCTGGTCGTCGCCGTGGAACGGATCGTCGACGCGACGACGGCCGCGAGAGTACGCACCAAACACGGGGCCCCACTGCCCTCCGACGCCGAGGTGACGCAAGTAGTGCTCCAGCTACGAGAGTTGGCGGAGGGTGTACGAGAGGCCGAAACCCTCTACACCGTCCGCACCGACCTCACCGGCCCGGCGGGCAGCGTCCTGGAACCGCTGCGCCAGGAGGTGGCGGCGGCCCGGGCCATCGCGTCACCGCGCTGAGCCGGCCGGCGGAGCGGCCCGAGTGAACGGAGAAGCATGCCACTCGGGCCGAGGTCCGCGAGGAGGCGGCGCGCATCAGGAAGCGGGACGCCTCAGCGGGCGTCTCAGTAGGACGCGGTGCGGTCCTCGTAGGTGCGGGCGCCGCTGTCCCACATTCCCTTGGCGTACGACGTGACATTGGCGTCGTTGACCATGCGGGTGTAGCAGCTCGTCCCGTCGGTGGACACGGAGCAGGAGTACTCCCGCCCGTCGCTGTTGCGGTGGACGGTGGCGTACGGGGTGAACTGGTCCCGTGTGTCGTAGCCCGCGTTGGAGATCCGGCCCCAGGCGGCCCGACAGCTGGGGCTGTAGCGGAGTTCGAGCAGCGCCTGCCCGAGCCGCACGCTCTCCTCGGTCCGCGCGTCGCCCTGGCAGTAGACAGAGGGGTCCTTGCCGTCGCAGGCCGACCCCGAGCACGCGCTGGCCGCGTGGGCCGGGGTCGCCGCGAGCAGACCGCCGCCCGCCAGCAGGATCGCGGCGGCGGTGCGCGCCCAGGTCGTGCGATTTCTCATCTGTGCTCCCAATGTCGCGTGGTCGAGTTCGTCGGCGTCACGCTGAAGGGCCCCCGCCGCAACAGACAAGCGGAACGGGCCCACTTGGGACGCTGACACCCTGACATGCCCCCTGAGCTGTGTGTTCATCGAGCCGCTGGGAGGCGGGTGGGAGACGGGCGGAGCACGCGCCGGCCCCCGGAACGACCAACTCCCGTCTCCGCTCGGCAACTTCTGGCACATTGGACCGCCGGGATCGTGACCACATCCCGAGCCGACGGAACATCGGGCCGTCGGCATCCGCCGACACGCGCCTGCATACAGCCGGGCCGGGCCAGCGCGCGCGAACACCAGGGGAGTTCATCGTGAACCCGTACGAAGAGGCCGAGCGGTTCGCCGCTCAGCTACGCGCGCTGAGAAAGAGATCCGGGCTCAGCTACGACGCTCTCGCCCAGAAGGCCGGCATCAGCCGTTCCAGCCTGCACCGTTACTGCGCGGGCACGTCGGTCCCGCAGGACTACGGCGCCGTGCACCGCACCGCCACCGCCTGCGGTGCCACCTCCGCCGAACTGCGCGAACTGCACCGGCTGTGGGCTCTCGCCGACACCGAGCGCGAGAGACGGGTGCCGCAGGAGGGGATCGCGCACGGCGATGTCGTGGCCGAGCAGCACGAGGCCGGGCGAAGACCCTCGCAGGACTCCGCCGAACCGGAACCGGCCGCCCCCACCGAGGAGGCCACCGCCACCGACGAGGCCCCCGCCACCGTCGAGGCCACCGCACAGGAACCCGCCACCGCGCCCGGGGATCCCCTCCCCCAGGAACC
>NZ_JABERD010000237.1 GCF_013044505.1 Streptomyces sp. S3(2020)
TCACGTCGTTGTCGACCATGACCGGACAGCCCAGCTCCTGACTGAGCGCCTCCCGGACCGGGAAACCGTCCCAGCCCGGCATGATCGGCGGAGCCACCGGAACACCCTCGGGGAAACGCACCGGCCCGGGGACACCGATACCGGCCCCGTCGAACCCCTCCGCCAACCCCGTCGCCTTCAACTTCGCCGCCATCGACAGCACTTGCTCGAAGACCGCGACCGGACCCTCCCGGACGTCCATGGGCTGGTTGAGATGCCCCAGGATCTCCAACTCGGCGTTGGTGACAGCGACATCGATCGAGGTCGCGCCGATGTCCACACCGAGGAATCGCAGATTGGGGGCGAGCCGGATGTTGTGGGAACGGCGGCCACCGCGCGAGGCGGCGAGTCCGTCGGCCACGATCAGGCCCGTCTCCAGCAGCCGGTCCACCTCCACGGCCAGCTTGGACCGTGACAGGTCGACCTGGTCGCCGAGCTGTGCACGGGAGTTGGGACCCCCGTCACGCAACAGCTTGAGCAGCCGGGCCTGATGAGAATTCGCGGGTCGTGCCGTCATTCGTCTCACGAGCCCCTCCCCGCCTCTGTCGGGCCGCCTGCCGTCGTGCTTTCGAGGGGAACGTAGCAGTGGCTGCCCAACCTGGGAAGAATCTGTGCACGAATTGATGACGACTTTCTCCACTCGCAGGACAAAGAGGAGTGTCGAGCGGCGCGGATCGTCGAACGCGTCAGCTCAGCGGGATGTGGACGCGCGGACTCAAGGGGGCGGCAGACCTCAGGACTTGGCGCGGGCGTGGTAGGAGCGCCGCGTGTGCTCCGTGTGTTCGCGCATGAGCTGCGTGGCGAGCGTCTCGTCGCGGTCCACGATCGCGTGGATCAGCTCCCGGTGTTCGACCCAGGACTGCTGTCCGCGCTGCCGGGCGATCGGCGCGTAGTACCAGCGGACGCGCCGGTCGACCTGCGCGGCCAGTTCGGCGAGGACGGCATTGCCGGCCAGTTCCATGACCTTCGCGTGGAAGCGGGCGTTGAGCAGGACCGCGGCGTCCACGTCGTCCGCGGCGACGGCCCGCATGCCCTGCTCCTGGATGTCGCGCAGGGCCTCGATGCCGGCCTTGGACGCGTTGGCCGCGGCGAGCCGGGCGGCCTCGGCCTCCAACAGCGTGCGGACGGTGAGGAGTTGGTCCGCCTCCTCCTCGGTTGGCTCATGCACGAACGCGCCCTGGGCGGGCCGCAGATCGACCCACCCCTCGGTGTTCAACCGCTGGAGCGCCTCGCGCACGGGCTGGCGCGAGACACCGAGATGACCGGCGAGCTCGCTCTCGACCAGGTGCTGGCCGGGCTGGAGCGCACGGGTGGTGATGAGCTCCAGCAGCGCCTCGTAGACACGGTCGCGCAACGGGCCGGGGCGTTCCAGTTTGGGCACCGCACCCTGCGGCAGTCCTGGCGTCGACAACATCGGTCGGTCCCCCTCCTGGGCAGCGCGAGACGACTGCAGTCCGAAAGTCGGCATGAATTGTCTTTCGTCTACAGCCTACGGCGCACCGTAGCCAGTCCGTCACGGAGTCGACCGCGTCACACCCCGCCGTACCGGCAGGTCACGGGCAGCGGACGACCTGCCCCGCGTACGAGAGGTTCCCGCCGAACCCGAAGAGCAGCACCGGGTCCCCGGTGGAGAGGGCGCCCTGCTCGACGAGCTTGGAGAAGGCGAGCGGGATGCTGGCCGCGGAGGTGTTACCCGATTCGGCGACATCCCGTGCGACGACGGCGTTGACGGCGCCGATCCGCTCGGCGAGCGGCTCGATGATCCGCAGGTTGGCCTGGTGCAGGACGAGCCCGGCGAGCTCCTCGGGCGTGAGCCCCGCCCGCTCGCAGGCCTTGCGGGCGAGGGGCGGCAGCTGGGTGGTCGCCCAGCGGTACACACTCTGCCCCTCCTGCGCGAACCGCGCGGGCTGCCCCTCGATGCGCACCGCGTTCCCCATCTCGGGCACCGAACCCCACAGCACGGGCCCGATACCGGCCTCGTCACCCGGACCACAGGCCTCCACGACGGCAGCCCCCGCCCCGTCGCCGACGAGCACACAGGTCGTGCGGTCGGTCCAGTCGGCCACGTCGGACATCTTGTCGGCGCCGATGACCAGCGCCCGGGTCGCGGCGCCCGCCCGGATGGTGTGGTCGGCGGTGGCCAGCGCGTGGGTGAAGCCCGCGCACACCACGTTGACGTCCATCGCGGCCGGCGAGGGGATGCCGAGCCTGGCGGCGACCCGGGCGGCCATGTTCGGGGAGCGGTTCACGGCGGTGGAGGTGGCGACCAGGACCAGATCGATGTCGCCGGGCGTGAGACCGGCCGCGGCGAGCGCCTTGGCGGCGGCGTGCGAGGCGAGCTCGTCGACGGGCTCGTCCGGCCCCGCGATGTGGCGTGTGCGGATGCCCACCCGGCTCCTGATCCACTCGTCACTGGTGTCGACCAAGCCCGCCAGGTCCTCGTTGGTGAGCACCTTGGCGGGCTGGTAGTGGCCGACGGCGGCGATGCGCGAGCCGTTCATTGGAGGGTCCCCCTCGTTGCCTTGGGTAGCGGGATCCTCCAGTCTGATCAGTGACTCGCGGGTACGACGTCAGGTAAGGCGACAGGAAACCGGCGCCGAGCTTGTCGGCTTCCGTCAGCCCTTCGGACGCCCGAACACTTCTCGAACGCTCACTTGGTGAACAGCTGCGTCGCCTTCTGTACGAGTTCGTAGAGGCCGTAGGCGAGCGGTGTGCCCACCCACAGCCAGGCGAAGGCGATCAGCGGGCGCCGGTCAGGCGGACTCTGACTGCTGTCGTGCTGCGACATCGGCGGCCTCCCTCGGCGCGGGGATGTGGTGACGGGCGTGGACGGGCCGGACCAGCTCGTTGGCGACGAAGCCGATCGCGAGCAGCCCGATCATGATGAAGAGGGACAGGGTGTAGAGGGAGGAGCCGTCCTTGCCGGCCTCCTCCTGCCGGTCGGCGATCCAGTTCACGATCAGCGGTCCGAGGACACCGGCCGTGGACCAGGCGGTGAGGAGCCGGCCGTGGATCGCGCCGACCTGGTAGGTCCCGAAGAGGTCCTTCAGATAGGCGGGGATCGTGGCGAAGCCGCCGCCGTAGAAGGAGAGGATCACCAGGGCGCACAGGATGAACACCGGCTTGGACGAGTCGCCGACGAGCGCGATGAGCAGATACATCAGCGCGCCCGCGCCCAGGTAGAGGCGGTAGATGTTCTTGCGGCCGATCAGGTCCGAGGTGGACGACCAGCCGATACGGCCCGCCATGTTGGCCGCCGACAGCAGCGCGACGAATCCGGCCGCGGCCGACACCGACACCGGCGTCGAGGTGTTCTTGAAGAAGTCCGTGATCATCGGGGCGGCCTTTTCCAGGATGCCTATGCCCGCGGTCACGTTCATGCAGAGCACCACCCACAGGCACCAGAACTGCGGGGTCCGCACGGCACTGCGGGCGGAGACCTGCGGTCCCGCGGCAATGCTCGGCCCGCTCTCACCCACGGGCTTCTCCGTGCGCGGCACCCGGACGAGCAGCACACCGAGGGTCATGAAGACCGCGTACGACAGTCCGTGCACGAGGAACGCCGCCGCGATCCCGGAGCTGTCGGAGCCGAACGACTCCAGCATCTGCGCCGACCAGGGAGAGGCGATCAGCGCGCCGCCGCCGAAGCCCATGATGGCGATACCGGTGGCCATGCCCGGCCGGTCCGGGAACCACTTGATCAGGGTCGACACGGGCGATATGTAGCCGATGCCGAGGCCTATGCCGCCGACGAAGCCGTAGCCGAAGACGATCAGCCAGTACTGCTCGGTGTACGCGCCGAGCGCGGATATCAGGAACCCGGAGGAGAAGCAGATCAGGGCGACGGTCATCGCCCAGCGCGGTCCGTTGCGTTCCACGAGCGTGCCGCCGAACGCGGCCGACAGCCCGAGCATCACGATGCCCAGCTGGAAGGGCAGCGCGCTCTGCGTACCGCTGAGGTCGAGCGCGGACTCCAGGGGTGGCTTGAACACGGACCAGGCATAGGCCTGACCGATGGAGAGATGGACCGAGAGCGCGGCTGGGGGGACGAGCCAGCGGCTCCAGCCGGTGGGGGCGACAGGGGGACTCATGATCCCGGACGGTAGGGAGTACCGGGGGAGTTGAGAAGGCGGCGCGTCGAACGTATGCGATGAACGGTATGCAGCACGCGCCGAACGGTCGGACCGGCCGGTTTTCCCCCTCGGCCCGCCGCCGCCCGGTCGCCACCCTCAGCTGTCCCGTCGCCACCCTCCGCTGCACAAAGCCTTGTCTACCCGCTTGACCATACTGTAGACAATATGGAGTCGACGGCATTCG
Organism: Streptomyces sp. S3(2020); assembly: GCF_013044505.1. Taxonomy (GTDB): domain Bacteria; phylum Actinomycetota; class Actinomycetes; order Streptomycetales; family Streptomycetaceae; genus Streptomyces. Next base: position 4,357 of record NZ_JABERD010000237.1, read on the forward strand.
ACATCGTGCATCCCACTCCGCGGTACACCCTCGACCGAACGGAGCGCCACCCAGTGAAAGTCGCAGTCCTCGGCGCCGGAGCCATCGGCGCCTACGTCGGCGCCGCCCTGCACCACGCAGGCGCCGACGTCCACCTCATCGCCCGTGGACCGCACCTCGCGGCCATGAGGCAGCACGGCGTACAAGTCCACAGCCCCCGCGGCGACTTCACCGCCCACGTCCACGCCACCGACAACCCCAACGAGATCGGCCCCGTCGACTACGTCCTCCTCGGCCTCAAAGCCAACTCCTACGCGGCGTGCGGGCCGCTCATCGACCCCCTGCTCCACGAGACCACTGCGGTCATCGCCGCCCAGAACGGCATCCCCTGGTGGTACTTCCACCGACACGGCGGACCCCACGACGGACAACGCATCGAGAGCGTGGACCCGGGAGGGGCGGTCAGTGCGGTCCTCGCCCCCCAGCGCGCCATCGGCTGCGTGGTCTACGCCGCCACCGAACTGGAGGGCCCGGGTGTGGTGCGACACCTGGAAGGCACCCGCTTCTCCATCGGCGAACCCGACCGCACCATCTCCCCCCGCTGCCAGACCTTCAGCGACGCCATGCAGGCCGGCGGCCTCAAATGCCCCGTCGAGAAGGACCTGCGCAACGACATCTGGCTCAAACTGCTCGGCAACATCAGCTTCAACCCCATCAGCGCCCTCGCCCGCGCCACCATGCGCCAGATGTGCCACCACGGCGGCACCCGCCAAGTCATCGAAACCATGATGCGCGAAACCCTCACCGTCGCCCAAGCTCTGGGCTGCGACATCGGCATCTCCATCGAACGCCGCCTCGCCGGCGCCGAACGCGTCGGCGACCACCGCACCTCCACCCTCCAAGACCTCGAAGCCGGCAAACCCCTCGAACTCGACGTCCTCCTCACCGCCGTCATCGAACTCGCCCACATCACCCACACCGACGTCCCCACCCTCCACACCGTCCACGCCATCAGCGACCTCCTCGCCCACCGGACCGCCGCATGACGGAACACCGGGCGAACACGTACCCGCGCCTCACCCACCCGCTCGTCAGGGACGAGCGCAACGCGCCCTTGCACAGGGCGAGTTGGGAGGAGGCACTGGACCGAGCAGCCCGGGGTCTGCGGCGCAACCGGGACGCGTTCGGCCTGCTCTCCGGCGCCAGGGCGACCAACGAGACGCACTACGTGGCGCAGAAGTTCGCCCGGGCCGTCATGGGCACCAACAACGTCGATTCCTGCGACCGCGCCGGCCACGCCCCGAGCGTCGCGGGACTGTCGGCCGTGTTCGGTTCGGGTGGTGGCACCTCCTCGTACGAGGAGATCGCGCACACCGACGTCATCGTGATGTGGGGCTCCGACGCCCGCCGGTCGCACCCGGTCTTCTTCCAGCATGTTCTGAAGGGGATCCGCGGCGACGCGAGGATGTACGCGGTCGATCCGCGGCGGACGTCCACCGCTCAGTGGGCGGACGGCTGGCTCGGTCTCAACGTGGGTGCCGACATTCCGCTGGCGCACGCGATCGGCCGGGAGATCATCCACGCGGGCCTCGCCAACGAGGCCTTCATCGAGCGCGCGACAAGCGGCTTCGAGGAGTACCGGGCACTCGTCGAACCGTGGACGCTGTCTCTCGCGCAGAAGGTGACGGGCGTACCGGCCTCCGCCATAAGGGAGTTGGCGCACGCGTACGCCCGCGCCGACCGGGCCCAGCTGTGCTGGAGCCTGGGGATCACCGGGCACCACAACGGCACCGACAACGTCCGCGCCCTGATCAACCTGTCCCTGCTGACCGGTCACGTAGGCCGCCGCGGCTCCGGCTTGCAGCCCCTCTCCGGCCAGGACAACGTGCAGGGCGGCATCGACATGGGTGCCGTCCCCCATCGGCTTCCCGGCTTCCGGGACATCCTCGACCGGGGCGCCCGGCTGAGGTTCGGGGCGGCCTGGGGCGCCGTCGTCCCGCCGCACTACGGACTGGGTCTGGCGGAGATGTTCGAGGAGATGGAGTCCGGCACCCTGCGGGCCCTCTACTGCCTGGGCGAGGACCCGGCCCGGTCTCAGCCGGACAGCGCGCGGACCGTGCGACGGCTGAGAGCGCTCGACTTCCTGGTCGTGCAGGACGGCTTCCTCACCGACACCGCGGAACTGGCCGACGTGGTACTGCCCTCACCCGCGGGCAGGGTGGAGAGCGAGGGCACAACCACCAACGGTGAGCGCCGAGTTCAGCGGGTGCACAAGGCGGTGGACCCGCCCGGTGAGGCCCGTGACGACGTCGGCGTCCTGTGCGAGCTGGCGCGGCGTCTCGGTCACGAGTGGCGGTACGCCGACGCCGAGGCAGTCTGGAACGAGGTGCGGTCGCTGTCCCCGGACCACCACGGGATGACGTACGAGCGCCTGGAGGAGCACCACGGCATCCAGTGGCCGTGTCCCGACACCGGCTGGATCGAACCGCCTTGTCTGCACGGGAGGTTGTGGGAGACGGATCCGGCCGAGCGGGGCAGACTCGCGCCGTTCGGGATCGTGCGGCACGATCCCCCGGTCGACCTCACGGACGAGCACTACCCGATCCGGCTGACGACGGGACGGCGGCTCGACGCCTCCAACGCCGTTGTGCGGGGCGGGAGTTTCGCCTCGGCTCGCAGGCGTGGCGAGTTCGTCGAGCTGTGTCCGGAGGACGCCGAGCGCTACGGGGTCGTGGTCGGCGAGAAGGTGCGGATCTCCTCGCGGCGCGGATCACTCCTCGCCCCGGTGTGGATCGACACCGCCCTGCGGCCGGGGCTCGCCTTCATGACACTGCACCTCCCGGACGAGGCAGCCCCCGACCGACACGAGGCGGACACCGCCCCACACCTGGCGGACACCGACCGGCCGACGACCAGGGCGGCCGCCTGCCCGATCGCGGGGACGGCGGAGTTCAAGGCGACGGCCGTCCGGATCGACAAGCTGCCCGTCGTGACGTACGTGGGGTGACGCGAGTGGACCTGCACCTCGGCACCGGCGAGCCGACGGACGACGAACGCGCGGCCGTCGACGAGCTGTTGGGGCCTCCCGCCTCCTTCTGGGAGGGCGGCGAACGCTCCGAGGCGGACCTGCGGTGGTCCCGCGGCGGGCGGACGGCCCCGGCCCGCCGCGATCTGCTGCTGCCCGGGTTGCACGCGCTGAACGACCGCGTCGGCTGGATCAGCGAGGGCGCGCTCACCTACCTGTGCCGACGGCTGACCATCCCGCCGGCGCAGGCGTACGGCGTCGCCACCTTCTACGACCGCTTCTCGGTGCGGCCCCGGCCCGCGACCGTGCTCCGGGTGTGCACGGACCTGGCCTGCGCGGCGGCCGGATCGGCTGAGCTGTGTGCCGGGATCGAGGCGCGGCTGGGCCCGGACAGCGCGGTCGGCGTCGAGCGCGGTGCCTGTCTCGGTCTGTGCGAGCGGGCTCCGGCGGCGCTCGTGGTCAGGGCGGGCGATCCGGTGCGTACGGCGGTGTCGGCGCCGGCGACCGTGCCCGCGGCCGTGCTCGCCGCGGTCTCCCCCGACTCGGCGCCCGAGGAACCACCCGCCGCGCAGGCGGTGCCCCAGGCCGGGGACGCGTCGCTGACCCTGCTGCGACGCGTCGGCGTGGTCGACCCGTCCTCGCTGGACGACTACCGCGCCCACGGCGGCTACGCCGCTCTGCGCCGGGCATACGAACTCGGCCCCGCCGGAGTCCTCCGCGAGATCGCCGACTCCGGCCCGGCCGGGCGCGGCGCCGCCTTCCCCACCGGCCGCACGTGGTCGGCCGTGGCGTCGCGGCCCGGCCGCCCGCACCATCTGGTGTGCAACGCCGACGAATCCGGGCCGGGCGCCTTCAGGAGCCGGGTGGTCATGGAGGGGGATCCGTACGCGCTGGTGGAGGCGATGACGATCGCGGCGTATGCGATCGGTGCGCGGACGGGATACCTCTGCCTGCGCGACGCGTACCCGCGGGCGATACACCGTATGCAATGTGCTGTCGACCGTGTACGCGCCCGTGGTCTGCTCGGCGACGACATCCTCGGCCGGGGCCATGCCTTCGACATCGAGATCCGGCGAGGCGCGGGCGCCTACGTCTGCGGCGACGACACCGCCCTGTTCCACGCCATCGAGGGGTACCGGCCCGAGCCGCGCTCCACACCGCCCGACCCGGCGGAGCAGGGTCTGTTCGGCGCACCGACGGTCGTGGCGGACGCCGAGACGCTGATCAACGTACTGCCCGCCCTGACCGGGGGAACAACGGCGTACACATCCGCGGGCACGGGCCGCGCCACCACCACCGCCACCGCCACCTCCACCGTCACCGGCACCGGCACCGGCACCGGCACCGGCACCGGCACGAAGCTGTTCTGCGTGTCAGGCAGCGTGGACCGCCCCGGAGTGTACGAGCTGCCGTTCGGCGCCGCGCTGGGCGAGCTCCTCGCCCTGGCCGGTGTGCGCGGGCGACTGCGCGCGGTGCTTCTCGGCGGGGCGTCCGGCGGCTTCGTACGCCCGGACGACCGCGACGTCCCGCTCCCCTTCGAAGGCTCCCGGGAGACCGGTACCGCACTCGGCTCCGGTGTCGTCATGGCCTTCGACGACACCGTGCCGCTGCCTCGGCTGGTGCTGCGCGTCGCGGAGTTCTTCCGCGCCGAATCGTGCGGGAACTGCGTGCCCTGCCGGATCGGGACCGTGCGGCAGGAAGAGGTGCTGCGCCGGATCACGGAGCGGGCCGGCCCCGCCGGGGCCGACGATCTCGCCCTGCTCAGGGATGTCGGCCGGGCGATGCGGGACGCCTCGCTGTGCGGTGTCGGGCGGTCCGCGGGGAACGCCGTGGAGTCGGCCGTCGACCGGCTGGGGGTGTACGGGTGACCGTGACAGCGCTGGGGATTCCGCGCCGGATGCTCGCCTTCACCCTCGACGGAGCGGAGACCCGGGTTCCCGAGGGCACGACGATCCTCGACGCCTGCCGGGCGGCGGGCACGGACGTCCCGGCCCTCTGCCACGGCGCCGGCCCCGCCCCGCGCAGCACCTGCCGCCTCTGCGTCGTCGAGGTCGAGGGCTCGCCCGCTCTCGTCCCGGCCTGCTCCCGCCGGGCCGAGCCCGGCATGGAGGTGCGGACGGCCACCGAGCGCGTACGGCACAGCCGCCGGACCGTCCTGGAACTGCTCGCCTCCTCGGCCGACCTGTCGACGACTCCGGGCAGCGCCGGATGGATCGAGGAGTACGAGGCGGATCCGGACCGTTTCGGCCCGCACGCGGCCCGGCTCGACGCGGAACCGGCGGAGCCGAGGGTCGACGACGACCTGTTGGTGCGCGACCGCGGCAAGTGCGTCCTGTGCCGCCGGTGTGTGGACGCCTGCGGCGACCAGGGGCAGCACACGTTCGCCATCACCGTCTCCGGGCGCGGATGGGACGCCCGCGTCACCGTGGAGCACGACGCCCCGCTCACCGACTCGGCGTGCGTGTACTGCGGAAACTGTCTCGACGTCTGCCCGACGGGAGCCTTGTCGTCCAGGTCGGAGTTCGACCGACGCGCGGCGGGCACCTGGGACGAATCAGCACAGACCAGGACTACCACGGTCTGCGGGTACTGCGGGGTAGGCTGCGGCCTCACTCTGCACGTGCAGGACAATGGCATCGTGAAGGTCACCGCGCCGCACGACGACCCGGTGAGCCGGGGCAACCTCTGCATCAAGGGCCGTTTCGGCCACCAGCACGTACAGAACCGGGGCTGATCAGGACATGGGACGAGTCACGGAACGACGCAAGGTGATACGCATACGGGACGGGGCGGTCTCGTCCCGCCCGGACACCCTGGTCGCCGAGGAACCGCTGGAGATCCGGCTGAACGGCAAGCCGCTCGCGATCACCATGCGCACACCGGGCGACGACTTCGCCCTCGCGGCCGGTTTCCTGGTCAGCGAGGGTGTGCTGGCGACCGGATCCGATCTGCAGAACATCGTCTACTGCGCCGGGGCGACCGTGGACGGTTCGAACAGCTACAACGTGGTGGACGTGCGGACCTCGCCCGATGTGGTCATCCCGGACATCACCCTTGAGCGCAACGTCTACACCACCTCGTCCTGCGGCCTGTGCGGCAAGGCGAGTCTCGACGCGGTCCGTACGACGGCCCGCTGGCCCATCTCCGACACTCCCCCGGTCCGTCTCGAACCCGAACTGCTCGCGAGCCTCCCCGACCGGTTGCGCGCGGCTCAAAGGGTCTTCGACCGGACCGGGGGTCTGCACGCCGCCGCCCTCTTCACCGAGGACGGCGAACTCCTCGACATACGCGAGGACGTCGGCCGGCACAACGCCGTCGACAAGCTGGTCGGCCGTGCCCTCCAGAACGACGACCTGCCGCTGTCCCGCGTCGTCCTGCTCGTCTCCGGCCGGGCCTCCTTCGAACTCGCCCAGAAGGCGGTCATGGCCGGTATCCCCGTCCTGGCCGCCGTCTCCGCGCCCTCGTCCCTCGCCGTCGACCTCGCCGTCGAGACCGGCCTCACCCTCGTCGGCTTCCTGCGCGGCTCGTCGATGAACGTGTACGCGGGAGAGGACCGCATCACCCTGCGGACCACGGCCACCCAGGGCTGACCGGACCCCGGGGCTCGGCCACGACCGAAGGCCGGACCCGACCGGCATCCAGCTCCGGTCGAAGGCCAGCCCCGACCCGACCGAAGGTCAGCTCCGACCGAAGGTCAGCTCCGACCGAAGGTCAGCTCCGCCGCCCGCACCACCGACCCCAGCCGCGGAAAGTCCAGCCGCACCGACGCCTCGTGCTCGGCCGCCGTGAACGCGGCCATGGCGTCCTCGACGAAGACGAGGCCGTAGCCGAGGTCACCGGCGGCGCGGGCGGTGGACTCCACACCCAGGTTGGTGGCGATACCGCCGAACACCAGGGTGGTGACGCCGAGTTCGCGGAGGCGGTCGTCGAGCCCGGTGCCCTGGAAGCCGCCGATCGTCCGCTTCACGATCTCGACGTCGCCATCCCTGGCGAGACCGGCCACCAGTCCACTGCCGGGCGGCTGTTCGGCGACCCGGGGGCGCTCGACGCGGATGAGGACGACAGGGGCGCCCGCGGAACGGAAGGCGGTCGCCAACTCCTCGCAGGCGGCGAGGACTTCGGTGCCCTTGCGGGGCTCCAGGGGCAGCGCGACGATCCGGTCCATCAGATCGACGAGGACGAGGGCGCTGCGCGCCGGATCGAGGTTGACGGGTGCGGTCATGACGGAACGCTATCCGCCGGAAGCCCTCCGTACCGGAGATCCGGATCAACAGGCCCGTGAAACGCTCGCGTTCGGCGCGGGTCGCCCTACGCCCTGGATTACGCGTACCTGACGTCAGCCCTGACGCTCCGTCACCACCCGTCCGGCGTAGTCGACTCCCGTGGCACACCCCGGCGGCAAGTGGCTCGTTGATGGGGGTGAGTTCAACGGGTCGGGTCGTGTCGGAACCGGCCTGTCGTCCAGTAGGAGGCAGTCACTTGGATGCCGGGACCACCCTGCTCGGATCGTTACTGGCCGCCGCGGGCGTGCTGGGCGCAGCCGCCGTGGCGTATCTGGGAAAGCGCGGGGAGAACGCGCTGAGCGGCTACTCCAGCCTGACCGAGAAGCTGCAGACGGAGCGCGACCGGCTGGAGCGCCAGGTCGCCGAACGCGACTCGCGCATCGACGAGTTGACCTCACTGCACACCGCCGACCAGTCGGAGATCGCGCGGCTCAGGCTCGACATCCACCGACTCGGAGGCACGTCGTGAGGGCACGCTTCGAACGGCTGCTGGCCCCGCGCTGGCGCGGTGTCTTCCTGGTGTGCGTACTGATCGCACTGTGCGGGATCGCCGTGATCCTGTGGGCCCGCATCGACGCCGGTGACCGTCGTGCCGCCGAGATGCAGGCCGAGGCGGAACGGCGCGGCAAGGCCGTGTCCACGCTGGCCCAGGACGTGCGCGAACTGCGTGCTCAGGTCGAGGCCGGCGGGGGGACACCGGCGGCGCCCGACCCCTCGGATGCGGTGGACGACCTGATCGACCGCATCCGGGTGCCCGCGGCGCTGCCCGGCGAGCCCGGCGCGAAGGGCGACCGCGGGGCCACCGGGGCGGGCGGCGCACCCGGCGCGACCGGGCCGCGCGGTGCGCCCGGCCCGTCCGGGCCACCGGGTCCGGAGGGCTCCCCCGGCCCGTCCGGCTCACCCGGCGACCACGGTGAGCCCGGAGAACCGGGCCCCGCGGGCGCCGAGGGTCCCGCCGGACCCGTGGGCCCCGAGGGTGTCGAGGGCACCCAGGGTTCCGAGGGCCTCCAGGGGCCCAAGGGCGACAAGGGGGACCCCGGCCGGCCGGGTGCGCCGGGGCCCGCCTGCCCCGACGGCTACACCCTCCAGGTCCCCGCCACCGACCCGGACGCCCTGATCTGCCGCAAGAGGGGAGCGGCCGCCCCGGCACCGGCTCCCGACCCCGCCGCCGTCCTGCCGTTCCTCCCCCTGCTACCCCGCCGACGGACTCACCTGGGACGGCGTCGACCCGCCACGGGCGCCGCCCCGGCCGACGGCACGGTCCTCCGGCTGCCCATGGACCGGACGAGCAGGAGCCACTAACGTCCCGTGGGTGCCCGACGACGTACGAGCACGACAGCGGACGGGAACGGGGCTCGGCCTGTTGCTGACCCTGGTTCTCGGGGCCGTGCTGCTCACGGCTCTGCCCGAGGACGACGATCCACAGGATACGGGCGACTGTATACCGTACACCGTCGGCGCGTGGTCGGCGGACGACCGGCTGACCGGCGAGTTCGCCCGCTACGGCGACGACGCCACCCGCGCCGACGACTGGACCGGCGGTGACGGCACCCACTCGGTGCGGCTCCCGGACGGCCGGGTGCTGTGGCTGTTCTCGGACACCTATCTGGGCCAGGTGTACGCCCCGCCCAATCCGGCAGGCGAGTCCTTCGCGTGGCGGGACACCACCGCCCCGCTGGTCCGTAACTCGGCGGTGCTGATGCGCGACGGCCGCCTGGAGACCACGCTGCCGGCCCCGCTCTTCCCCGACCCGGCACCCGACCAGTGGCGGTGGCCGGTCGCGGCGCGGGTCGAGCCGCGTACGCCCGGCTCCGACGAGCAGGTCGTACGGGTGCTGCTGTGGGTGCGGACGGCGGGGGCGGCGCCGTGGATCTACGGGATGCCCACCGCCACCGAGGTCGCCACCCTCTCGCTGCCCGACCTGCGGGTGGAGTCCATCACCAAGGTGTTCGACCAGCAGCTGGTCCCGGACGCCTCCCGGCGTGTCCTGTTCGGCACCACGCTGATCGAGGAGGACGGCTGGACGTACGTCTTCGGCGGCGACGACGGCCAGGCGGCGTCCCGGCCGGTCTCGTCGGCGTACGTGGCCCGGGTCCCGGAGGGCAGGCTCGGGGAGCCCGCGGCCTGGCGGTACTGGAACGGCTCCCGGTGGGCCCCCGCCCCCCCACCGGCCCACCCGCACGGCCCAGACACGAAACGCCCCGGGGACGCGCGACCCTGCCCCCGGGTCCGCCGGCGCGCCCCATAGGCCACGGTCCCGCGGA
>NZ_JABERD010000238.1 GCF_013044505.1 Streptomyces sp. S3(2020)
CCCCTGTGCCCGGCCACCCAGCCGTCCGCTCCCGAGTCACCCCGCCACCTCCGACTCAGCCCCCCGCCCTCGCGCCCGCACGTCGGCGACGGATCGCCCGGGTGGCCAGCCCCGTCACGCCCGCCAGGCACAGGCCGCCCGTGACGAGGGGGATGACCGCGAACCACGGGGTCTCCCAGGCGCCGCCCGCGTCGCCGGCGTAGATGACGCCGGCCAGGGTCAGGACGAGACCGGCGAGGAGTTTGCCGGGGCGGAACTCATGACGTAGCACGGCTCACCTCCGCCTGGCCGACGCCGACCTGGAGGTCGAGGTCGAGGGTGCCGGAGGACTTGGTGCCCTTGGGGGGTGTCAGGGTGGCCTCCTTGTACTTGCCCGGTTCCACGTCCACGTCCTCCTGGTCGTCGCCCGGGAGCTGGATGTCGCCCACGCCCACGTCGATGCTGACCTTCACGGTCGCGTCCTTCGGTACGACCACCTTGAGCTTGCCCACGCCCACCTCGGCGCGGGCGGTCACCGTCTGCCCCTTGGTGAGGTCGAGCCCCGTCAGATCCAGCGTGCCGACGCCGGTGCCGAGGTCGTACTTGGGCTGGACGTCCGCTACCGCGGCGGGCCGCCAGGTCTCCTCGATCCAGTGCGTGCCGATGTCCTTGGGCAGCGCGGCCGAACCGGCGAGGAGTCCCGCGGTGATCACCGCCAGGAAGATCGACCCCGCCCCGGTACGCCCGAGGACGGAGCTGATCGCGATGCCGAGGCCGATGACTATGAGGGCGCAGGACAGGCCGGTCTGGAGGCTGGTGCCGAGCGGGTGGTCGTCCCACGTCAGGCTCGTGCCGAGGCCGCCCGCGAGCAGGGCGAACAGGAAGACCCAGCCGCCTGTCCAGCGAGGGCCACGCGGTTTGGGTGGCTGTGGGCGGGCGGTGCGGGTGGCGGCGCGTGCCCCGTCGTATCTGCCGAAGCCGATGTTGATGGCCGCCGCGATGTCCCGGTCGCGGGAGTCCCGGGGGCCCCAGAGATAGCCGGTGCCGCCCTCGTGCGTGCCGTCCTTGACGATCGGTTCGCGCCACCAGGACGGGTATCCGGGGCCGACCGGTGGCGCCTGGGCCTCCGGCGGGGCGTCGGCGACGGCCTGTGCGGCTAGGGGATCGGTGTCGGGGGCGCCGCGCTGGCGGGCCCAGTACCCGGCGCCGGCGAGGAGGAGGGAGAGGACCACGGCGAAGGTGAGGACCCCGCCGTTGTTCAGCATCGTCAGGAACACCCCGCAGCCGACCAGTGCGAACAGCACGGCTGTCAGGGCCTGGCCGTCGACGCGGCCGGTGAGCAGCTTGCGGACCTCGTTCTCCTCCTCGTCCTCGTACGGCACGAGGAGCCAGGCGAAGCCGTAGAAGATGAGGCCGATGCCGCCGGTCGCGGAGAGTACGGCGAGCGTGATGCGGAAGATCACCGGGTCCATGTCGCACTGCCGGCCGAGCCCCGCGCACACTCCGGCGAGCACTTTGAACCGCCGGTCGCGCCGGAACCTCGCGGGCGGCGCGGCGGCCCAGGCCTCGCCGGGTGCCTCGCTCCCTGCGCCGACCGGGCTGCCGGGCGCGCCGTCGGCCGGGCGCGGCCGGTCCGCCGTACCCGTTTCCGTCCGCGCACCCGCCCGCACGTGCGCGCGCGAATCCTCACCCGCGGCGGCCGCGGGAGGCGCGGCGGACGAGGCACCCTCGTCGGGCGCCGGGTCCGCGGCGTGCTGGTGATCTGTCATGTGTCCATGGTGACGGGCGAGCCGCCCCGGCGGGAGTCGGAACGACCCTGGCCGGACCCTGATATCGCCCCTGAGCCGGCGCCGGGGAAGCGTTCGACGGCCCGACGTTTCTGCATGTTTCGAAGATCAGGGGCGTCTAGGGGGCAGACCCTGATGCCCCCGCCCTTCCGCCGTGTGAACATCGATGGCATGCCGGAAGCCGCAGCAGCGCCACTCGTCGAACCGCGGCCGCCGCGCAAGCTCTACCGCAGCAGCGACGGACGCTGGCTCGGTGGTGTGGCGCGGGGGCTCGCCGGGCATCTCGGGCTGCCCGTCATCTGGGTGCGGCTCGTCTTCGTGGGCCTGTTCATGGCGGACGGGCTCGGTGCCCTGTTGTACGCGGCGTTCTGGTTCTTCGTGCCGCTGGGCGTCGGAGGAGTGGGCGGGCAGCGGCCGCCGTCCCTCGTCTCCACCGAGACCTCGCCGGACGGCCGCCGCAGACTCGTCGCCCGCAGGCCCGACAAGGGCCAGATCGTCGCCCTGCTCCTGATGGTCGTCGTGGCCATGGTCTTCGTGGGCAACGTCAATCTCGGCACCGGCGCCAAGGCCTATCTCTGGCCCGCCGTGCTGGTCGGTGCCGGTGTGGCCCTGGTCTGGCGCCAGGCCGACAACGCCCGCCGGGCCCGCTGGGTCGAGGTCGGCCGCCGCAAGCGCACCCTCAGCCTGCTGCGTGCCGCGGGCGGCGTCCTGCTGGTCACGGCCGGCGTCTCCGGCATCTTCGTCCTGCAAGGCTCCGCGGCCCACCTCGGCTCGGTCCTCCAGGCGGCCCTCGCGGTCCTCGTCGGCATAACGCTCCTCGCCGGCCCCTACCTCGTGCGCATGACCCAGGACCTCTCCGAGGAGCGCCTGATGCGTATCCGCGCCCAGGAGCGCGCCGAGGTCGCCGCCCACGTCCACGACTCCGTGCTGCACACACTCACCCTGATCCAGCGCAACGCGGAGAACGCGAACGAGGTGCGCCGCCTCGCCCGCGCCCAGGAGCGCGACCTGCGCACCTGGCTCTACAAACCCGAGGGCACCGGCAAGGACGAGGCCGACGAACCCACCACCCTCGCCGACGCGGTCCGGCGCAATGCCGCAGAGGTCGAGGACAAGCACGGCGTCCCCATAGAGGTCGTCATAGTCGGCGACTGCCCTCTCGACGAGAAGATCGGCCCGCAGATGCAGGCCGCGCGCGAGGCGATGGTGAACGCCGCCAAGTACGGTGGCGAGGGCGGCGCGGTTCAGGTCTACGCCGAAGTCGAGGGACGGACGGTCTTCGTGTCGGTCCGGGACCGCGGTCCTGGCTTCGACCTCGACTCGATACCCGCCGACCGCATGGGTGTCAGAGAATCGATCATCGGCCGTATGGAGCGCCACGGCGGCACGGCGCGGCTGCGCGCGGTGCCGGACGGCGGCACGGAGGTCGAGCTGGAGATGGAGAGGGCGGAGAAGACGTCATGAGCGACCAGGCGAACGGTACGGCGGAGGCCACCGACAGCGCGGAGGAGCGCAGGGTGCGCGTGGTCCTCGTCGACGACCACCGCATGTTCCGTACCGGCGTACAGGCCGAGATCGGCCGGACCGAGGAGACCGGTGTCGAGGTCGTCGGCGAGGCCGCGGACGTCGACCAGGCGGTCACGGTCATCACGGCGACGCGGCCCGAGGTGGTTCTTCTCGACGTCCATCTCCCGGGCGGCGGCGGTGTCGAAGTCCTGCGCCGCTGTGCCCCGTTGATGGCCGACGCCGAGCAGCCGGTCCGCTTCCTGGCCCTGTCCGTCTCGGACGCGGCGGAGGACGTGATCGGTGTGATCCGGGGTGGTGCGCGGGGGTACGTCACCAAGACGATCACCGGTACGGACCTGGTCGACTCCGTCTTCCGGGTCCAGGACGGCGACGCGGTGTTCTCGCCGAGGCTCGCCGGGTTCGTACTGGACGCCTTCGCGTCCACGGACGCGCCGCCGGTGGACGAGGACCTCGACCGTCTGACGCAGCGGGAGCGGGAGGTGCTGCGGCTGATCGCGCGGGGGTACGCGTACAAGGAGATCGCCAAGCAGCTCTTCATCTCCGTGAAGACGGTGGAGTCCCATGTGTCGGCGGTGCTGCGGAAGTTGCAGCTGTCGAACCGGCATGAGCTGACCCGCTGGGCCACGGCTCGACGGCTGGTGTGAGGCCGTGCACGGTGTGAGGCCGTGCACGGTGTGAAGGCGCGCATCCACTCACCTCTCACGCCACCCGCGTCGCCCCCGCGAACGGCATCTCGTCGAGCGGTGCGACGCGTACCGGTGCCGAGGGGTTCGGGGCGTGGATCATCTGACCGTTGCCGATGTAGATGCCGACGTGGCTGATGGCGGAGTAGAAGAACACCAGGTCGCCCGGGAGGAGTTCGGAGCGGGCGACGCGGCGGCCGGCGTCGATCTGGGCGTATGTCGTGCGGGGCAGGGAGATGCCGGCGGAGCGGTAGGCGGCCTGCATCAGTCCCGAGCAGTCGAAGGCGTCGGGGCCGGTGGCGCCCCAGACGTAGGGGCTGCCGAGTTTCGAAGAGGCGTACGAAACGGCGGCCGCGGCGCGGGAGTTGGGTGCCGGTACCGAGCCCGCGGTGCCCGTGGCGGTCAGGCCGTCGCGGGCACCGGAGCCGCCGGAGGTGCGCGAGGCGCGCTGCACATCGCCCGCGCGTTCCTCGGCCGGCAGCTGCGCCAGCAGTCGACGGGCCGCGTCCAGCTTCCCGGTGATCGTCTTCTTGTGCCGCTTCAGCTCCGCCTGCCGCGACTTGAGCGAGGCCAGCTCGACATGGGCGGCTCCGCGCAGCTGCTCGATCTCCCGCAGCTGTCTGCGCACGCTGGTGACGGAGGCCGCCTGCCGGGTGCCCGCGCGCTCGACGAACTCGGCGCCCTGGAGATAGCGGTCGGGGTCGTCGGAGAGCGCCAGTTGCAGCGCGGGGTCGAGGCCGCCGTCGCGGTACTGTGCCGCCGCCATCGAACCCAGCTTGTCCCGTGCCGAGTTGAGCTTGTCCGTCTTGCGCGCCGCCTCGTCCCGCAGCGTCCGCAGCCGTTCCTCGGCCGCCTCCGCCTTCTCCTTCGCGCCGTTGTACTTCTCGGTGGCGACCTCCGCCTCCTGGTACAGCTTGTCCACCTTCGCCTTGACCTGCGCCGGTGTCAGATTCGGCTCGGCATACCCGGTCCCGTCGAAGCCGGTCGCGGTCGCCGCGCCCGCCAGGGCGATCGTCGCCGCCGTACGGACCGTATTGCCGCCGGCCGAGCGCTGCCTGGGCTTGCGGTGCGCTGCCACGTGGACTGCACGTCCTTTCGTACGACCGCCTGGTCCGCGGTACGGCCGCCCCGGACGAGCTGGGGCCGTACGACCACCAGGGGGAGCGGACGTACGACCGCCCGGGGCGGTTCACGCGTCCGGCGGCGGCCCGCACAGGGGGAGCGGGCCGCCGCCGGACCTTCTCGGCGGTGGTGTCCGACTGCCGCCCCTGGCCCGGGCGGCGGTGGGGAGCCGGTCACCTGGTGGAGGACGCTAAACCTGACGGTGTCGTGGGGGTAACGGGTTGCGCGGAACTGGTCTCAGGGGACCGCCGGGTGACCGCATGCGACCGTGATCCCGTTCTCGCGCCGTCGACTTCACGCAGTGTGATGACCGAAGTGCGGATTCCGGAACGCGCGGGGGGGACGGGGTGCTATGGGACGCATATATGCAAGATCACTTAAGGGCGCGTATATGCGGATCGTGCCGGAAGAGGCAGGGCGGTGTAGGGCGGCTCAAGTGCCTCTGATTAGGCTCCGGCCTCATGGACGTACTCATCCATCTCTTCGTGGGCCTGCACATCATCGGCATCGCCTCGTTGCTCGGCGGCTTCCTCACCCAGATGAAGGCCATGGGCCAGGGCACCGCCCGCTTCGTCCCGGCGATGCTGCACGGCGCGTTCACCATGCTGGTCACCGGGGTGATCCTGGTCGGCCTCAACCAGGCGGACGATCAGCCCGTCAACAACGTCAAGATCGGCATCAAGCTGGCTCTGCTGATCGTGATCCTCGGTCTCGTCTACGTGAAGCGGGACGACGAGAAGGTGGAGAAGGGGCTGTTCGGTCTGGTGGGCGCGCTGACCGTCGCGGACATCTTCATCGCGGTGCTGTGGACCTGAGCGACATGAGTCCGGCGCGCGCCGACGCGACGGCACCCACGGCGACGGCGAGCCATGCCGCCACCGCGATCCACAGCAGCACCTGACCGGGTGTCCTGAGCCAGGACACGTCGAGGGCGGCGGCGACGGACAGCGTCGCCGCCGCTGTCATGCCCATCGGGAACACGGTCGCCCAGCGGCGCACGTCGTAGCGCGGCCGGGGCTTCAGCGCCTCCGCGACGAGCAGGACGACGTACCAGGCCAGGTCGAGCACGAGCAGCGCGACCGTCACGGCACGCAGGACGCCGCTGTCGTCGTCGTTCCACAGATACAGCGGCGCGCTGTCGGCCGCGACGAGCTTCGACCCGGCGAGCGCCGAGATGGCGAGGGCCCCGCCGGCCACCCAGTGGTCACCGGCGCCCACGGTCACCTGCCGCAGGTCGAAGTGGGCCAGGGCGAGGCCGTAGAGCACGAGGCCGAGCCAGAAGAGCACCAGCGCCGCGTGGGCGAGCCACGCCGTCGACACCGCCGAGGCGAGCGTGGCGCCGAGCACCGCGAGACTCTGCGTGGCGACGCAGGCCAGGAACACCGCCCCCGGCATCCGCCGCGTCCAGTGCGCCATGACCAGCACGATCAGCACCGGCCACAACAGCGCGGCGAGCGCCAGCAGCGCCTCGGCGAGCCGCTGCCAGCCGAGGGCCGAGAGGCGGGTGCCGAGCACGGCCGTGGCCGCTACGGCGGTGAGCGCGCCCGGTGTCTCGGCCTCGGCCACCCATCTCGCCCGGTCCCACAGCAGACGTACGGCGAAGTCGGCGGCCAACGCGAGCCATGCGACGCCGGCCAGCGCGAGGGTGATCCGCGACACCGTCTCGTACCCCGTCAGATGCAGCCCGACCGAGACGATGCCGGTCGCCATCACGGCGGCCCCGGCAGCGGGCGGGCGCTGGGCCCACCAGGTGCGGAGGGACGAGTGCGGGGAGGGGGGAGATGCGCCGGACATGGGCCGATGCTAAGGAGCGCGACCTGGGATGAGGGTGGGGCGCGCGAGCGGGCGCATGTAAATACGCGCGGGCGCAGGAACGGGAGGGGGCGCGGCTCGGTGGGCAGGTGGGGCAGGTGCGCGGGTGATCGGCGACGGGGAGCGCCAGGAGCCCCGTAGGTGTGCGTCTCCGGCGTCTCTGGAGGTGACGAAGGACGAGCCGACCGGCCAGGGCCCTGTGTCGAGACCGGGGAGGTCGCTGACGCCAGGGCCCTGCCGTGCGTCAGGCCGGCCGTACCACGCTGTGGATCGCCGACTCACCGTCGTAGTAGATGGACTCCTCGCGGACGTACGCCCCCGGCTTCGGCGCGTGGATCATCTTGCCGTTGCCGATGTAGATGCCGACGTGGGTGACATCGTCGTAGAAGAAGACGAGGTCGCCGGGCTGGGCGCTGGCGAGGGAGACCGTGGTGCCGGCGTTCACCTGGTCGTAGGTGGTGCGGGGCAGGGAGATGCCGGCGGCGTTCCAGGCGGCCTGGGTGAGGCCGGAGCAGTCGTAGGAGTCGGGGCCCGTGGCGCCCCAGACGTACGGCTTGCCGACCTGCGAGCGGGCGAAGGCGAGGGCCTTCTCGGCCTTCGTGGCGTACGAGGAGTCCGAGGCCTCGGACGACGACGAGCTGCCCGCCGACTCCTCGGCGGCGGCCGCTTCCGCCGCCGCCTTCTGCTCGGCCGCCTGCTGCTTCGCCAGCTCGGCGGCCTTGCGGGCGGCCTCCTCCTGCTTCTTCTTCTCGATCGCCGCGAGGCGCGCCTTCTCCTCGGCGGTCAGCTGCGACAGCAGCTCGCGCGCGTCGGACAGCTTCCGCTGGACGGTCGCCTTGGCGGTCTTGAGGTCGTTCTGCGACTCGGAGAGCGTTTCGAGGCTGTCGGTGGCCTCCTGGCGCTTCTTCATCGTCGCGGACTGCTCGGTGACGTAGTCGTCGACCGCGTCCTTCTGACGGGACGTCATACGGCCCATCAGCTGCGTCTGGTCGAAGTAGTCCTGCGGGGAGTCCGCGAGCAGGAAGGTCGCGGTGTCGGGCGCGGAGGCGCCGGTGCGGTACTGGGCCGCGGCGAAGGAACCGAGCTCCTCGCGGGCCTCGTTGAGCTTCTGGGTGCGCTGGGCGACGTCGTCGAGGAGGGTGTCGACCTCCTTGCGCTGCTTGGAGGTCTTCTCCTTGGCCGAGTTGTACTTCTCGGTCGCCGACTCCGCCTGGCGGTAGAGGTCGTCGACCTTCTTCTCGACTTCCTCGATGCTCGGCTTGTCATCGGTCGAGGGAGCGGCGGTGGCCGTCTGGGAGAGCAGGGCCACGGAGGTGAGGGCGGCCGTGGCGAGAGCGGGTGTGCGTATGCCGGCCACGCGTGTACCCGGGGGAGGCGACTTGCGGTGCGACGCCAAGGGTGGCGACTCCTTCCATACTCCGCCTACCGAGTTA
Source organism: Streptomyces sp. S3(2020) (assembly GCF_013044505.1). GTDB lineage: Bacteria > Actinomycetota > Actinomycetes > Streptomycetales > Streptomycetaceae > Streptomyces. The sequence goes on from NZ_JABERD010000238.1 coordinate 8,344, forward strand.
GCTGTCGGGTTCGGGCGGGTGGTTCGGAAGGGTTGCCCTACGGCCTTTCCCTGTGCGGGAGTCGGCCGATTCACCCCGGGTTCGGTGGGTCCCCGGTTCCGGGTGCGCGGCGGCGCTCCGGATTCGGCGGAGGCCGCGCGGCCCGGCGACGTTCGCCGGTGGGGGTCGTACGGCCTGTCCAGCACGGTAGCCAACTGGTGTGGCCCGTGTGAAGGTTGATGTCCGATAGGCCCGATACATTTTCGTGACCTTAGGTCAGGACGTCGCTCGCGGTGGTGGATACGGGGTGGCCTGTCGTGACTTGTGAGCATTTCGGGTGGAGTGACGGCGCCTCCGCCTTCCATGGTGGGCTCCGGGGCGTCGAGGGCTTCGTTCCCGAAGATCACCTACGGCAAGGTCTGCGCCCGGCCTGGCCGATCGCGGAAAGTGTCGGGAATGTTCCGGAGGGTGAGGATGCCCTTGGTGGCCGGGTTCGGAGGATCCTCGGCTTCCGCGGAGGCTTCCGCAGCAGCCTCCGCGGCGGCCGCGGAAAAGAGGCCATGCTCTCGGGGCGGCGGCGGGGTGTCAGTGGGGAGCCCTAGACTCGGAGAGCGATGAGCAGCCTCTTTGACGACAGCTTCCTGGCGGACCTCCAGGCCCCTAAGGGCCGCGAGGAAGAGCCCCCGCCACCATCCGAGGACGAGCACGTACCGGAACCGGTTCCGGACGATCTGTTCGGCGGCAGGTTCGACGTGCCACCGGACAGGGACGGGTACTACCGCGACGGCGCCCCGCGCCCGGTCCTGGACGCCGCCGCGCTCATCGACGGGCTCAACGAGAACCAGCGCGCGGCCGTCGTCCACTCCGACACCCCGCTGCTCATCGTGGCCGGCGCCGGCTCCGGCAAGACGCGGGTGCTCACGCACCGCATCGCCTACCTGCTGGCCGAGCGGAATGTCCACCCGGGCCAGATCCTCGCGATCACCTTCACCAACAAGGCCGCGGGCGAGATGAAGGAGCGCGTCGAGCAGCTCGTCGGCCCGCGCGCGAACGCGATGTGGGTGATGACGTTCCACAGCGCGTGCGTACGCATCCTGCGACGGGAATCCAAGAAGCTCGGCTTCACGTCGTCGTTCTCGATCTACGACGCGGCCGACTCCAAGCGTCTGATGGCCCTGGTCTGCCGTGACCTCGACCTCGACCCCAAGCGCTTCCCGCCCAAGTCCTTCAGCGCCAAGATCAGCAACCTCAAGAACGAGCTGATCGACGAGGAGGACTTCGCCGCCCAGGCCACCGACGGCTTCGAGAAGACCCTTGCCCAGGCCTACGCCATGTACCAGTCGCGGTTGCGGGAGGCCAACGCCCTCGACTTCGACGACCTGATCATGACCACGGTCAATCTGCTGCGCGCCTTCCCGGACGTCGCCGAGCACTACCACCGCCGCTTCCGGCACGTCCTCGTCGACGAGTACCAGGACACCAACCACGCCCAGTACACGCTGGTGCGCGAGCTGGTGGGGACGAACGAGCACCCCGTCGACGTGCCCCCGGCCGAGTCCGACCTCCCGCCCGCCGAACTGTGTGTCGTGGGTGACGCCGACCAGTCGATCTACGCCTTCCGCGGTGCGACGATCCGCAACATCCTCCAGTTCGAGGAGGACTACCCGAACGCGACGACGATCCTGCTGGAGCAGAACTACCGCTCCACACAGACGATCCTGTCCGCCGCCAACGCGGTCATCGAGCGCAACGAGTCCCGCCGCCCCAAGAACCTGTGGACCAACGCGGGCGCGGGCGCGCGCATCACCGGCTACGTCGCCGACACCGAGCACGACGAGGCGCAGTTCGTCGCCGAGGAGATAGACCGACTGACGGACTCGGGCGACGCGAAGGCCGGCGATGTCGCTGTCTTCTACCGGACCAACGCCCAGTCCCGGGTCTTCGAGGAGATCTTCATCCGCGTCGGCCTGCCCTACAAGGTCGTCGGCGGTGTCCGCTTCTACGAGCGCAAGGAGGTCCGGGACGTCCTGGCCTACCTGCGGGTGCTGGCCAACCCCGAGGACTCGGTGCCGCTGCGCCGGATCCTCAACGTCCCCAAGCGCGGCATCGGTGAGCGCGCCGAGGCGATGATCGACGCCCTGTCCCAGCGCGAGAAGATCAGCTTCCCGCAGGCCCTCAAGCGGGTCGACGAGGCGTACGGCATGGCCGCGCGGTCGACGAACGCCGTGAAGCGCTTCAACGTGCTGATGGAGGAGCTCCGTACGATCGTCGAGTCCGGCGCCGGACCCGCGACCGTCCTGGAGGCGGTGCTCGAACGCACCGGCTACCTCGCCGAGTTGCAGGCCTCCACCGACCCGCAGGACGAGACCCGGATCGAGAACCTCCAGGAACTCGCCGCCGTGGCCCTGGAGTTCGAGCAGGAGACGGAGGAGGGCGAGGATTCCCCCGGGCTCGCCGCCTTCCTGGAGCGGGTCGCGCTCGTCGCCGACTCCGACCAGATCCCCGACGAGGACGAGGACGGCTCCGGCGTCATCACCCTGATGACCCTGCACACCGCCAAGGGACTTGAGTTCCCGGTCGTCTTCCTCACCGGCATGGAGGACGGCGTCTTCCCGCACATGCGCTCCCTCGGCCAGACCAAGGAGCTGGAGGAGGAGCGGCGCCTGGCGTACGTCGGCATCACGCGCGCGCGGGAACGGCTGTATCTGACACGGTCGGCGCTGCGCAGCGCGTGGGGCCAGCCGTCGTACAACCCGCCCTCGCGCTTCCTGTCGGAGATCCCGGAGCAGCACGTGGACTGGAAGCGGACGGGTGCCACCGCGCCGGTCTCCTCCGGCCCCGCGTCGGGAGTGGCCGCCTCGCTGTCCTCGTCCCGCTCCCGCTCCTCGGCGAGAGGCGCGTCCGGCTTCGCCACGAGCCGTGCCTCCGACAAGCCGGTCGTCTCGCTGGCCGTCGGGGACCGTGTCACGCACGACCAGTTCGGGCTCGGCACGGTGACGTCGGTGAAGGGCACGGGCGCGAACACCGAGGCGACCATCGACTTCGGGGACACCAAGCCGAAGCGGCTGCTGCTGCGGTACGCGCCGGTGGAGAAGCTGTAGGGCCGGCTTGCCACATGAGTGAGCCCCCGCTGCTGTGAAGTGCGGGGGCTCGCCGGGAAAGTTGTGTCGCTTACGTCGGGTCCAGCCCGTGGCTGCGCAGCCACGGAAGCGGGTCGATCGCCGAGCCGCCGCCCGGGCGCACCTCGAAGTGCAGGTGCGGTCCTGTGGAGTTGCCGGAGTTGCCGGAGTACGCGATCGGGTCGCCGGCCTTGACCGTCGTACCGGAGGCGACACGGTAGCTGGAGAGGTGGCAGTACCACGTCTCCGTGCCGTCCTTGGCGGTCACGATCATCATGTTGCCGTAGGCGCTGTTCCACTGCGTCCGCACGGTGCCGTCGGTCGCGGCCATCACGGTCGTGCCGTAGGAGACCGGGAAGTCGATGCCGGTGTGCACGGACATCCAGTTGACGCCAGCTTGGCCGTAGTAGGCGCTGAGGCCGTGCCGGGCCACCGGAAGCGCGAACTTGGGGCGCAGCCGCTCCTTGCGGGCCGCCTCCTCCGCCGCCTTCTTCTTCTCGGCGACCTGCTGGGCCTTGAGGTCGATACGTTCCTGCGTACGGCTGGCCCGGTCGGCGAAGTCGTCGGCGCCCGCGGAGAGGCTTTCGAGCTGGGTGTCCAGCTTGTTGTTCGCGGCGGACGGCTTGACGGACTTGGTCGTCGCGTCGGACGCGGTCGTCGAGCTGTTCTTGTCGTCGCTCAGGCCTCCGACGGAGGCGGCGGCGATCCCGGTGACACCCATGACGCATGCGGAGGGCACGGCGATCTTCATCAGCGCGGAGCGCTTCGGGGGCGTACGGCGGCGGGAACGGCCTGCGTTGCGGGCGGCCATGCGTGAGCCCGGGGCCGGGGCGGCGTCCTCCTGGTCGTCGAGGAGCGGGGCGAGGTCGTCCTCGGAGAGGGCGGGCATCTCGCCGGTGGCGCTCAACTCGGCCTCGTGCGGGGCCGGTTCCTCGTACGAGGCCGGTTCCTCGTACGGGACCTGCTCGAACATCGCTGTCGACTGGTGGTCGACGGGCTCCTCGTGGGCCGGCGTGGTGCCGTCGGAGTTCCACTGCGTGGCGTCGTACGCGCCGGTGTCGAAGGCCTGCGTGCCCCATTCCCAGTGCTGGGTCTGGTCGGCGGCGGCGCCGCCCGCGGACTGGTCGGGCTGGAGCCAGGCGTTGGCGTCCCACTGGCCGCTCGCGTCGGCCGCGCCGGCCTGCGGAGGGATCACGGAGAGCTGCTGGTGCTCACCGGTCCAGGCCGTCGTGTCGTACGCGCCGGTGTCGTAGGCGGCGTGGTGCTGGGCCGCGTACTGGTCGTAGTTCAGGGTCTGATGGCTGTCGGTGGCCCACTGGTTGCTGTCGTACGACCCGGTGTTGTCACCGGGGAGACTGCCGAACAGGGGGTCCGCGTCGAAGTGCGCGGTGGTGTGGGCACCCGTGTCGTAGCCGTAAGCGGCGTACTCACCGTACTGAGCTTCCTGCGTGCCGTACGACGCGTAGTGCGCCGAGGCATCGGAAGCGGGAGCCGGGGTGGTCATGGTCCCCGACGGGTACGGGTCGTTCACCAACTTCTCTTTCGCCTCGACAACAGGGGCTGCCAGAGCAGTGCGGTGACTGTACCCGGCGGTACGCGGGCGCGACAATCTTCGACAGGTTTCGCGCCTTCAGGAAACGGGCATTCGGCCGTGTTTCGGGGGACTGCGGGCGCGAGCTTGGCCTTGTGTTCGAAGACTGTTCGATGTTGGACGGCTGTCGTGCGGCTGTCCCGGGGCTGTTACGCCACTGTCAGGCCGCCGGCGTCGGCGGCGGCTGCGGCTCCTGTCCACGGGGTGTCGAGGGCCTGCCGTATCCCGGTGGCGACGGCCGGGTGCACGGGGAGGGCGAGATGCCCGATCCCGCTCACCTGAACGTTCTGCGCCATCAGGTCGGGATGGTCGATGCAGGCGGTCTCCAGCGGGTCCATCAGATGGTCGAGATCGCTCCAGAAGCTCACGAAGTGCGTACGGCAGCCGGGCGCGGGCCTGGTCAGCTCCTCGAGGACGGCCGAGCCGGGGCGCATCTGCCGCACGATCGGGTGGGCGTCCGCCAGCGGCACCACCCGGGTCCCGGAGTGCGGGGTGCCGAGTGTGACCAGGGTGCGCACCCGTAGGTCACCGCCCAGGCACTGTACGTAATAGCGCGCGATCAGTCCGCCCAGACTGTGCCCGACGACATCGACCTGCTTGCTGCCCGTGCGCTCGCAGATCTCCGCTATGTGCCGGCCGAGCAGCTCGGCCGCGGTGCGGATGTCGCAGGTCAGCGGGGAGTAGTTGAGCGACTCGACCTGGCGGTGGCCGTGCTGGAGCAGGCTGCGGCGCAACAGGACGAAGACCGAGCGGTTGTCGATGAAGCCGTGCAGCAGGACGACCGGCGGCTTGGCCTCCGTCGGCAGCTGGGCGGGGCCGTCCGGGGAGGGGCGCGGGGGG
>NZ_JABERD010000239.1 GCF_013044505.1 Streptomyces sp. S3(2020)
ATGTGCATCTGCATGCCCGGCCTTCAGCGGCCTCCCACCTCCGGATCCGTGGCCAGCCGGGCATGCAGATGCACATCCCGGAACGTGTCCTGCCGCCCCGCCTCGAACATCGCGCCCCGGAGCGTCCCCTCGTAGGGGAATCCGCAGCGCTCCGCTATCCGGCAGGACGCGTCGTGGCCGAGGGCGTGGCCGAGTTCGAGGCGGTGCAGGCGCAGGTCGGTGAAGGCCCAGCGGGCGACGAGGGTGAGGGCGCGGGCGGCGACACGGTGGCCGCGGGCCTCGGGGAGGACCCAGTAGCCGATGCGGGCGACGCGTACGACGTGGTCGATCTCGTGGACGCCGACGTGCCCCAGGGTCGTACCGCTGTCCGCGTCCGTGACGCGGAAGGCGACGCTGACGCCGTCCGCCGCGGCCTGCGCGCCCGCGCGGAGCGAGGCGCGGGCGTCGTGGAGGTCGGCGATCGCCTTCAGGGGGGTGTTCCAGCGCCGGAACTCGGGGTCGGAGCGGCCGCGCAGCCAGGTCTCGGCATGGGCGTCGGACTCGGCGTCCCAGTGACGCAGGCGCAGCCCGTGGCCGAGCAGTTCGGGAGCGGGGTGGCTCGGGGACCGTTCACGTGTATGGGCCATCGGGCCATTGAATACGGAAGGAGGTCCGCCGATCACCCCTCTCCGCCGGAACATGTCATCCTCGCGGCCGGAACACCGGGATTCCCTGCCTGAAAACGACCCCCAGCGCCATGCCGGCCCGTAGCGTCGGCGGCGGGGAGTCCACCAGCTCCGTCATCATCCGCGGCCCTTCGGCGAGTTGGACGACGGCGGCGACGTAGGGCGTGCGCTCACCGAAGGGCGGCAGGTCGTTGCGGTGGACGACGGACCAGGTGTAGAGCTCGGCCCCGCCGCTCGCCGGTTCCCATGTCACGTCCTCGCTCCAGCAGTACGGGCAGAACTCGCGGGGGTAGTGGTGGGTGCGGTCGCACGCGTGGCAGTGCCGGATCAGCAGCCGCCCCCGCGCCGCCGCGTCCCAGTACGCGCGCGTGAAGGCGTCCGCCTCGGGGACGTCGAAGCGCGCGTCCATCAGAACCAGCCCAGGGCGGCGTCGAGGGACCAGCTCTGCCAGGACATCCCGAACAGGGCGACCACCGATATCAGCGCCATCATCGCGTTCTGCCCCTGCTCGGCCCAGTCGTGGATCATCAGCGTGAAGTAGAGGACGTTGAGCAGCAGCCCGCCCACCAGGGCCACCGGTGCCAGCAGGCCGGCCACCAGCCCCAGCCCCACCGCCAGCTCCGCGTACACGACGACGTACGCCATCGTCCGCGGCCTGGGTGCGACCACCACCTGGAAGCCCGAACGGACCGCGTTCCAGCGGTGCTTGGCGGCGACGTCCGCCGCCCACGCGATGCCCGTGCCGCGCTCGAACCAGCCCTTCTTGTCCTTGTGCCGCCAGCTCTCCAGCCACCACAGCCCCAGCCCGATCCGCAGCAGGGCCAGCCATTCCGCACCGGAGAGCCAGATGGAGTCCATGGATCTGACGGTACGTCAGATAAAGCCCCGCAGGGAAGACCGTGTGTTCCGCGTGAGGGAAACCTGTGTGGCGACCTCGAAGCTATGCGTCCACAATGAATACGACGAGATTGTTGGCAATGTTGTCGGCACTCACCTACGTTCGCAGACGCAAGGAGAATCGACAGCGATCCACGGCGATCTCGGGATCGTGCGAGCGAGAGGCACCACCGTGAAGCACAGGGCAGTCAAGCGCAGGAGCGTCGTGCTGGGCATCGGCGCGACCGCCGGTGTCGCGGCAGTCGGCGGCATCGCCCTGAACGCGCAGGCCTCGGACACCGACAGCGGTTCGTCCTCCTCGGACACCCTGGTCTTCGACAAGGACGCCTACACGGAGCTGACGACGACCGTCACCGACACGGAGGGCACCGAGCACTCGGTGACCTACCACTTCTGGAAGGCGATCACCTACGTCGCCGAGCCGGTGGACGAGAAGTACCAGAGCCTGGTCGTCAGCGTCCCCGTCAAGATCGACGGCAAGACGGTCGACGCCTCGAACGCGCCGATCCTGTTCGCGAACTCCGTCGGCGGGTACATGCCTTCCTCCGTGGCGGACGCCACCGGGGTCGGGGCCGGCGGCATGGCCGGCGGCGCTCCCAGCGGGGCGCCCAGCGCCTCGGCCTCCGCCTCGTCCTCCGCCGCCCCCAACGCGAACGAGAACACCAACTCCACCGGCGGTGCCACCGCGAGCAACCAGCTCCTCGCCCTCGCCGCCGGCTACGTCGTCATCGAGCCCGGCGCCCGCGGCCGCACCCTCAAGAACTCCTCCGGCGAGTACTACGGCACCGCCCCCACCGCGATCGTCGACCTCAAGGCGGCGGTCCGGTACATCAGGGCCAACAAGGGCCGCATCCCCGGCAACGTGGAGCGGATCGTCTCCGCGGGCACCAGCGCGGGCGGCGCCTTGTCCACCCTGCTCGGCGCCTCCGGCGACAGCCGGATCTACGACAAGGACCTCAAGGCGCTCGGCGCCGCCGACGCCTCCGACGCGATCTTCGCGACCGGCGCCTGGTGCCCGATCACCGACCTCGAACACGCCGACGGCGCCTACGAGTGGAACTGGGGCACCAACAAGCTCAGCACCGGCAAGCAGGTCGACCAGTCCGTCTCGAAGGAGCTCCAGGCGCAGTTCGCCGAGTACCAGGCGTCCCTGAAGCTCAAGGGCCTGGGCCGGTTCGGCACGCTGACCGCCCGGAACTACGACGAGTACCTGCTCAAGCAGTACATGGAGCCGTCCGCGACGACCTACCTCGCCGCCCTCTCGGCCGCCGACCGTGAGACGTACCTGGCCGAGAACACCTTCATCACCTGGTCCGGCGGCAGGGCGAGCTTCTCCTGGGCCGACTTCCTCACCCACGTCGGCGCCCGCAAGAAGGACACCCCCGCCTTCGACGCCTTCGACCTGTCGGCCGGCGAGAACAACGAGTTCGGCGCGGGCACCACCGAGAGCCGCCACTTCACGGCGTACGGCGCCAAGAACGACACCACCGGTCTCAGCACCAAGCGGGTCGCGAGCGACATCCCCGAGAAGCTGAACCAGATGAACCCGATGTACCACCTGGAGCGGAGGAACCCGGGCCGCTCGAAGCACTGGTGGATCCGCCTGGGCACGAACGACTCCGACACCTCGCACGTCGTGTCCGCGAACATCGCCGCCGCCGCGAACGGCCTCGGGGACGACGTCAACCACCTCTACTACTGGGACCAGGGCCACGGCGCGAACACCGACCCGGGCGACTTCATCACCTGGATCGCCAAGGTGACGGGCCACAAGAAGCGGTAGCCCCGGGCCCCGGCTGTACAGGCCCCCCGAGACGCGGTGCCGGTTTCCCGTCATAAAAACCAGGCCACCGCAGCCACGGCGCCGAGCCCCCGCGTACGCGGACTCGGCGCCGTGGCCTTTCCGCACTCCGTCGGCACAACCAGGTGACGTACGCCACGAGCCCCACCCACTCCTCCTACAGGCGTGATCAATCCGAAACCAATTCCGGTCTTGACCGAGACCCATCAACGGCATGTCTGATTACGCTCGCGCTCATGGCCGACTCCGCAGCGCCCTCCGCGTCCTCCACCGCCCGCCCCGTGTACGTCGTCGGCGGCGGTCCGGGCGGGCTCGCCGTCGCGTACGCGCTGCGGGCCCGGGGCATACGTGCCGTGGTGCTGGAGAAGTCCGACCGTGTCGGGTCGTCCTGGCGGCGCCACTACGACCGGCTCCATCTGCACACCACCCGCCGGCTCTCGGCCCTGCCGGGGCTGGCGATGCCGCGCCGGTTCGGACGCTGGGTGTCGCGGGACGACGTCGTCCGCTATCTGGAGAAGTACGCCGAGCACCATGAGCTGGAGATCGTCACCGGTGTGGAGGTCTCCCGCGTCGAACGCTCCGCCGACGGCACCGGCTGGCTGCTGCACGCCACCGGCGGCCGCGAGCTGACCGGCGCCGCGGTGGTCGTGGCCACCGGCTACAACCACACCCCGCTGCTGCCGGACTGGCCGGGCCTCGACTCGTACGCGGGCGAGGTCGTGCACGCCGCCGACTACCGCAACCCCGCGCCCTACGCCGGCCGGGACGTCCTGGTCGTCGGCGCCGGCAACACCGGTGCCGAGATCGCCGTGGACCTGGTGGAGGGCGGGGCGTCCCGGGTACGGCTGTCCGTGCGCACCGCCCCGCACATCGTCCGCCGCTCGACGGCGGGCTGGGCCGCCCAGTACACGGGGGTGCTCGTACGACGGCTGCCGGTCGGCATCGTCGACCGGCTCGCCCGTCCCATGGCGAAGCTCAGCGTGCCGGACCTGTCCGAACACGGCCTGCCCCGCCCCGGCACCGGCCTCTACACCCGGGTCCACGAGGGCGCCATCCCCGTCCAGGACGTCGGCCTCATCGACGCCGTGCGCAAGGGCGAGGTGGAGGTCGTGGCCGCCGTCGACGGCTTCGATAAGGCCGAGGCGCTCCTCGCCGACGGCACCCGCGTCACCCCGGACGCCGTGATCGCGGCCACCGGATACATCCGCGCCCTGGAGAACCTCGTCGGCCACCTCGCCGTCCTGGACGCACGGGGCCTGCCGGTGGTCAACGGCGCCCGCGCCCCGATGAACGCCCCCGGCCTCTACTTCAGCGGTTTCGTCACTCCCATCAGCGGCACGCTCCGCGAGGTGGCGATCGACGCGGAGAAGATCGCGAAGGCCATCGCCAAGGACGGGAACCGGCAGGTCTCCAGACTTCCCGTCTGACGTAGGAACCCTCAACTCGCTGACGTACTCCTTTCGTTACTCATGGGTCAGAAGTGACGAGAGAGCTGTACGGCGCCACCGCATGGGGCCAGAATGTGAGCACTGTTCATGTTCTGGCTCCACTCCAACCTCTCGCACCTGACGGAGGATGCACGTGGCACGCGAAAGACAGCTCTCCCAGCCCGCCGGGGCCTCCCGGCTCTCCCGCCGCTCCCTGCTGGGCGGTGCCGCCGCCACGGCCGGTGCCGCCGCCCTCACGGGTGTCGCGGCCTCGCCCGCCGCCGCGGCCACCCGTGAGGCCGACGTGGTCGTCGTCGGCGCCGGACTCGCCGGGCTCACCGCGGCCCGCGACCTGGTGGCGGCCGGCAAGTCCGTGATCGTCCTGGAGGCCCGTGACCGCGTCGGCGGCCGGGTCGTGAACCTGTCCCTGGCCAACGGCGGGGTCACCGAGGGCGGCGGCGAGTTCATCGGCCCCACCCAGGACCGCATCAAGGCCCTCGCCGACTCCCTCGGCGTGGACACCTTCGCCACCTACAACACCGGCAAGAACCTCCTCTACAAGGACGGCAAGAAGACCGCCTACGCCACCGACGGCCTCCTCGGCTCGGTCCCGCCCATCGACGTGGCCGGCCTCGCCAACGCCGCGATCGTGCAGGCCACCCTGGACGATCTGGCCAAGCAGATACCGGTCGACGCTCCCTGGACCGCCGCGAAGGCCGACGAATGGGACCGCCAGACCTTCGAGACCTGGCTGCGCGCCAACGCCGTCGTCCCCTCGGCCAAGTTCCTCTTCGACGTGGCCTGCACCTCGATCTTCTCGGCCGAACCCCGTGAACTGTCCTTGCTGTTCGTGCTCTTCTACATCGCCGCCGCGGGCAACGAGTCCAACGTCGGCACCCTGGAACGCCTCACCGAGACCGCGGGCGGCGCCCAGGAACTGCGCTTCGTCGGCGGCTCCCAGCTGGTGCCGATCAAGCTCGCCGCCACCCTCGGCGAGCGGGTGGTGCTGAACGCCCCGGTGCGCACCATCGCCAAGTCCGGCAGCAAGTACGTCGTGACGGCCGACGGCACCACCGTCACCGCCAAGAAGGTCGTCGTCGCCGTGCCCCCGCCGATCGCCGCGCGCATCACCTACGACCCGCTGCTGCCGGCCTCCCGGGACCAGCTCACCCAGCGGCTGCCGATGGCCTCGGTCGGCAAGGCCATCGCGATCTACGACACCCCCTTCTGGCGTGCCGACGGCCTCAACGGCCAGGTCGTCAGCGATACCGGCGTGGTCAGCTCCACCTTCGACAACTCCCCGCCCGACGCCTCCTACGGCGCCCTGATGGGCTTCATCGAGGCCGACGAGGCCCGCAAGTACGACGCGGCGAGCGAGGCGGAGGTCAAGGCGGCCGTCCTGAAGGACTACACGACCTACTTCGGCGCGAAAGCGGCCTCCCCCACCTCCTTCGTCCTGCAACGCTGGAACAACGAGACCTACACGCGCGGCGGCCCCGTCTCCATCGCGGCCCCCGGCGTCCTGACCCAGTACGGCCCGTCCCTGCGCACTCCCGTCGACGGCATCCACTGGGCCGGCACGGAGACCTCCATCCACTGGATGGGGTTCATGGACGGTGCGGTGCGGTCGGGCGAGCGGGTGGCGAAGGAGGTGCTGGCGGTGCTGTGAGCGGTGCCCGTGGCGCCGTGCGGGCGGTGCCGTCGGCGTGCTCTGCCCAACTTTGTGTGCACAGCCATTCCTGACACAGCGTCAGTTCCTTTAATCTGACACTGCGTCAGTTAATCGCTGTCACACAGGAGCGGGCGGACCGATGCTTGGATCAACCCACGGCACCCTCACCACCGACTCCCGCCGGGCCCGGGTCATCGCTTGCGGCGAGCAACCCGGGCCCGCCGTCCACGGCAGGCCGGCCGATGTCGACGACCTCGACGTCAGCGGCCGGCCGCTGTACTGCGACGTCCCCGATCTGGACCGGTTCTTCCGGCCGGAGTCGGTCGCCGTGATCGGCGCGTCCGACGGCGAGGGCCGCCCGAACACCGGTGTCACCCGGCAGTTGATCGCCTGGTCCGAGCGGGTCGGCGCCCGTCTGTACCCGGTGCATCCGAGCCGTCCGGCCGTCTTCGGCCTCCCTTGCGTGGCGTCCGTCGCCGATCTGCCCGAGCAGGTCGATCTCGCCGTGCTGCTGGTCGCCGACCCCCTTCCCGTGGTCGAGGAACTGGCCGAGGCCAAGGTGAAGTTCGCGGTCGTCTTCGCCTCCGGGTTCGCGGAGACCGGTGAGGAGGGCGCCGCCGCTCAGGCCCGGCTGGCCGCGGCCGTGCGACGGTCGGGGATCCGGCTGCTCGGGCCCAACACCAACCTCAACGCCTTCGAGCGGTTCCGCGACGACCTCGACGGACCGGCCATCGCCCTCATCACCCAGTCCGGGCACCAGGGCCGCCCCGTCTTCGCCCTCCAGGAACTCGGCATCCGCCTCTCGCACTGGGCGCCCACCGGCAACGAGGCCGACCTGGAGACCGCCGACTTCCTCTCCTACTTCGCCGAGCGGCCCGAGGTGGGCGCGATCGCCTGCTACGTCGAGGGGCTGAAGGACGGCCGCTCCTTCCTGCTCGCCGCCGACCGGGCCGCCCGCCGCAAGGTGCCGGTGGTCGCGGTCAAGGTGGGCCGCACCGAGACCGGCGCCCGCACCGCCGCCTCCCACACCGGCAAGCTGACCGGCGCGGACGCGGTGGTGGACGCGGCGATGCGGCAGTACGGGGTGATCCGCGTCGACGGTCTCGACGAACTACAGGACACCGCGACCCTGTTGGCCCGCGCCCGCCCGCCGCTCGCCGACGGGGTCGTCGTCTATTCGATCTCGGGCGGCACGGGCGCGCACTTCGCCGATCTGGCGACGGAGGCGGGGCTGCGGATGCCCACGCTCTCGGACACCAAGCAGGCCGAGCTGCACCAGTGGATACCCGAGTACCTGAACGTGGCCAACCCCGTGGACAACGGCGGCCATCCCGTCGGCGACTGGCGCGGCCCGAAGATCATCGACGCGATCCTCGACGACCCGGCGGTCGGGGTGCTGATCTGCCCGGTCACCGGCCCCTTCCCGCCCCTGAGCGACAAGCTCGTCCAGGACCTGGTGGACGCGGCCGAGCGGACGGACAAGCTGGTCTGCGTGGTGTGGGGCTCGCCGGTCGGCACCGAGCCGGCCTACCGCGAGGTCCTCCTCGGCTCCTCCCGGGTGGCCACCTTCCGCACGGTCGCGAACTGCATCACCGCGGTCCGCGCCTACCTCGACCACCACCGTTTCGTCGCCGGCTACCGCTCCCCCCTCGACGAGGCCCCGCGCACCACGTCCCCGTCCTTCCGCAAGGCGCAGGCCCTGATGCGCCCAGGTCAGCAGCTGAGCGAGCACGCGGCGAAGCAACTGCTGCGGGCGTACGGCATCCGCGTGCCGCGCGAACAGCTGGTGACCAGCGCGGCGGCGGCCGTCCGGGCGGCGGGCCAGGTGGGCTACCCGGTGGTGATGAAGGCGTCCGGCGCGCAGATCGCCCACAAGACCGAGCTCGGCCTGGTGAAGATCGAGCTCACCTCCGCCAGCCAGGTCCGGGACGCCTACCGGGAGTTGACCGACATCGCCCGCTACGAGGGCGTCTCCCTGGACGGCGTCCTGGTCTGCCAGATGGTCGAGCGGGGTGTCGAGATGGTCGTCGGCGTCACCCACGACGATCTCTTCGGACCGACCGTCACGGTCGGGCTCGGCGGAGTGCTGGTCGAGGTGTTGCGCGACACCGCCGTACGCGTGCCGCCCTTCGGGGAGGAGCAGGCCCAGGACATGTGCGGTGAACTGCGCGGGCGGGCCCTGCTGGACGGGGTCCGGGGGCGCCCCCCGGCGGATCTCGACGCGCTCGTCGAGGTCATCCTGCGGGTGCAGCGCATGGCGCTGGAACTCGGGGACGAGCTGGCCGAACTGGACATCAACCCGCTGATGGTGCTGCCCCGCGGGCAGGGTGCCGTGGCGCTGGACGCGCTGGCGGTGTGCCGCTGACATGGATACCGCCGAGACGAACATGCCCGATTCCCCCCAAGAGCCCGGAAATTCCGTTGAGTCATTGATACGGCACACCACTGACAATCACGTCTGCCGCATCACCCTCAACCGCCCCGAAGCACTCAACGCCCTCACCCCTGACCAGCGCGAACGCCTGATCCAGCTGCTCGGCGACGCCTCCGGCGACCCGGATGTGCGGGCCGTCGTCCTGACCGGCACGGGCCGGGGGTTCTGTGCGGGTGCGGATCTGCGAGGGGCGCCGGCGGCAGGCGACCGTGTCCCCGGTGACGTCGCCCGCATGATCCGGCTCGGCGCCCAGCGGCTGATCTCGGCCGTCCTCGACTGCGAGAAGCCCGTGATCGCCGCCGTGAACGGGACGGCGGCCGGCATCGGCGCACATCTGGCGCTGGCCTGCGACCTCGTGCTCGCGGCCGAGTCGGCGCGGTTCATCGAGGTGTTCGTGCGCCGGGGACTCGTGCCGGACGGCGGTGGGGCGTATCTGCTGCCCCGTCTGATCGGTCCGCGGCGGGCGAAGGAGCTGATGTTCTTCGGCGACGCGCTGAGCACCTCCGACGCCGAGCGCCTCGGACTGGTCAACCGGGTCGTGCCGGATGGGGAGTTGGACAAGACCGCCCGGGAATGGGCGTCCCGGCTCGCCGCGGGGCCGACCCGTGCCCTCGTCCTGACCAAGCAGCTCGTCAACGCCTCCCTCGACAGCGACCGCGCCACCGCGTTCGCCGCGGAGGCCGCCGCGCAGGAGATCAACATGACGACCGAGGACGCCCAGGAGGGAGTGGCGAGCTTCGTGGAGCGGCGGAGCGCGGAGTTCAGGGGGCGGTGACCCGGTCCCGGGTGAGGATCCGCAGGTCCCCCGCGTCCGGGTCGCCGAAGAGGACGAACAGTTCGGGCTCGTGCTCGGTGCCGCCGATCGTCCACAGCGTCGGCGTCCCGCAGCCGCCGCCGACGCGCAGGCCGACGCCGTCCCGGTCCAACCCCTCGTCTTCGCCCTCCTCCACTCCCTCGTCCGCTCCCTCGCCCTCGTCGCCGCGCACCAGTTCCCAGGTGCCGGTGCCCTCGCACACGGTGTAGGGCGGGTCGGCGAACCAGTCGTCGGTCTCCGACACGGCTGGCAGCGCGGTGAGTTCGGCCCGGCCGCCGGAGTGCAGCCGCAGGACCGCGCCGTCCTCGCCCCGCCATACGCCGGTGAGCTGCCCGGCGGACAGCTCCGGGGGCTCGTACTCCTCGACGACCCCGGTCTCGGTGGCCAGCACGGCGCCCCCGAAGACGACCATGAGCAGCACGAAGGAGACGCCCGCCGACAGGATCCAGGTCCCCGTGCACCCCCATGCCCGTTCGCGGGAGCGGGCGGCGCGCCGGAAGTAGGCCACGCCGAGCACCGGGAGGATCCCGAAGGCCACGAGGGCGGCGGCGGTGGCGGCGAACGGCAGGCCCCACAGCGCGGCGACGGCACCGGCCCAGACCAGCCCGAGCACCGCCGCCCACGCCTGGTGCCACAGCCACTCGGGGCCATGGACCCGGCGGACGGTGAGCCGGGCGAGCAGCCCGGCCGGCAGGGTCTGCACGCACGCGTGCAGCAGCCCCGCGAACGGCAGCCACAGGGGCGCGAGGACGAACAGACAGGCCAGCCCGAAGCCCGCGCCCATGACGCCGTAGTCGTCGCCCGTCGTGACGTCGACGAACCAGATCAGCACGACCGCCGGCAGCTGCGCCGCCCCCACCGCCGCGGCCGCGTGGACGGCGACCGGGTCCGCGGCCCGCCGGGCACTTCCGAGTTTCTGCCGTACGTCTCCCCACCCCATGAACGCAGCGTAGGCGCCTGCCCCGTGCTCGCACAGCCCTTCCCATCTGACGAACCGTCAGCTTCAATGAGGGGTGTGATGGGACAAGCAGGCATGGCCGAGGCCGCCGTCCGCTATCTCCGGTCGGCCGGCGCGGCACCCGTGGAGGCGTTGCCGCGGCCCGAGCTGCGCTGTGTCCGCGAGGGTGAACGCGCGCCGGTCGGACAGACCGAGTTCCGGCGGGTGCTCGGGAACTTCGCGTCCGGCGTGGCCGTTGTCACCTCACCCGCACTCGACAGCGAGGACGGCCCCGCCGGCTTCGCCTGCCAGTCGTTCTCCGCGCTGTCCCTCGACCCGCCGCTCGTCGCCTTCATGGTCGGCCGTACGTCGACGACCTGGCCCCGCATCGCCCGCGCCGGGGTCTTCTGCGTCAACGTCCTCGCCGCCCACCAGGGCGCGTTGTGCCGCGGCTTCGCGGTGAGCGGTGCGGACAAGTTCGCCGGCGTCGTCTTCGACGCGGCACCGGCGTCCGGCTCACCGCGCCTGGCGGACACGCTCGCGTGGATCGACTGCACGATCCACGCGGTGCACACGGGCGGCGACCACCTCATCGTGGTGGGACGGGTGGACGCGCTGGGGACGAGCGACGAGGACCGGGCGCCCCTGCTGTTCCACAAGGGGCGGTTCGTCTGAGCGGGCCCGCTCAGACCCCTGCCGGGACCATCGCCGCGGGCCGCCGCCGGATCACGAGAGCCATCAGCGCCGCCGCCGCGCACAGCGCCCCGGACGCGTACCAGATCATGTCGTACTCACCGAAGACGTCGCGCACCACACCGCCGACGAAGGCCACGAGCGCCGCCCCGACCTGGTGCGAGGCCAGGACCCAGCCGAAGACGATCGCGCTGTCCTCGCCGTAGTGCTCGCGGCACAGGGCGACCGTGGGCGGCACGGTGGCGACCCAGTCGAGGCCGTAGAAGACGATGAAGAAGAGCATCGGGGGGTGGACGCTCGGCCCGAGCAGCATGGGGAGGAACAGCAGCGAGATGCCGCGCAGGGCGTAGTACACGGCGAGGAGTCGGCGCGCGTCGAAGCGGTCGGTGAACCAGCCCGAGGCAATCGTGCCGACCACGTCGAACACCCCGATGACCGCGAGCAGCGAGGCCGCCGCCGTGATGGGCATGCCGTGGTCGTGGGCGGCGGGCACGAAGTGGGTCTGGATCAGGCCGTTGGTGGAGGCGCCGCAGATCGCGAAGGTGCCGGCGAGCAGCCAGAAGGGGCCGGTGCGGGCGGCCTTGAAGAGCACGGTGACCGCGCGGCGGGCGGCGCCCGGCACGGGATCCGGCTTGGGCACGAACTCCTTCGCCCCGTACGGCTTCAGGCCCACGTCGGCCGGGTGGTCGCGCAGCAGCAGCCAGACGAAGGGGACGACCGCGAGAGCGGCCAGCGCCACGGTGACGGCCGCCGGGCGCCAGTCGTGCTTCTCGACCATCCAGGACAGCACGGGCAGGAAGATCAGCTGGCCGGAGGCGGAGGCGGCGGTCAGGATGCCGGTGACCAGGCCGCGCCGTTCGGTGAACCAGCGGTTGGTGACGGTCGCCGCGAACGCCAGCGCCATCGAGCCGGACCCCAGACCGACCAGCAGGCCCCAGCACAGCAGCAGCTGCCAGGCCGCCGTCATCCACACCGTCAGCCCCGACCCGGCCGCGATCACGGTCAGCGCCACGGCGACGACCCGGCGGATGCCGTAGCGGTCCATCAGCGCGGCCGCGAAGGGGGCGGTGAGCCCGTACAGCGCGAGGTTGACCGAGACGGCCGCGCCGATCGTGCCGCGCGACCAGCCGAAGTCCTCGTGCAGCGGGTCGATGAGCAGTCCGGGCAGCGAACGGAAGGCGGCCGCGCCGATGATCGTCACGAAGGTGACGGCGGCGACGAACCAGGCACGGTGGATGCGGGACGGCTTCTTTCCCGTGCGGGGCGCCTGCGCGGCGGCTTCGGTTGTCTGGGTCACGACATAGAGCTTCCGACCTGTGGCTCTCCCGATCGAGTGGCCCGAAGGACAGCATTCGTTAGGATCGGGCCATGGCCACCTCCGAGGAAGCGCTCCGCCCGCACCGCGTCGTCGTCCTCGCCATGGACGGCCTGCTCCCCTTCGAGCTGGGCATCCCGCACCGCATCTTCGACCGCCCCAGGGACAGCCTGGGGCGGCGTCTGTACGAGGTCGTCACCTGCTCGATCCGGCCACCGGGCCCGGTCCGCACGGACTCCGACTTCGACGTCATGGTCGCCAACGGCCCGGAGGCCCTCGCCACCGCCGACACCGTGATCGTCCCGGCGTCCTACGAGTTCGGCCCGGTCTACGACGACGGTGTCCTCACCCCCGAGCTGGCCGCCGCGCTCGCGCACATCCGGCCCGGCACCCGGCTCGCCTCCATCTGCACCGGCGTCTACGTCCTCGCCGCCGCGGGCCACCTCGACGGCCGCCCCGCCACCACGCACTGGGCCGACGCCGAGCGCCTCCAGCGGCTCTTCCCACGGATCAAGGTCGACCCGAACGTCCTGTACGTCGACGACGGCGACGTCCTCACCTCCGCGGGCGTCGCCGCCGGCATCGACCTGTGCCTGCACATGGTGCGCCGCGACCACGGCACCGCCGTCGCCAACGCGGTGGCCCGACGCACGGTCGTACCGCCGCACCGCGAGGGCGGCCAGGCGCAGTACATCCGGCGCCCGGTACCGGAGCCCCAGCTGGCCACCACGACCACCGCCCGCGCCTGGGCGCTGGGCCGCCTCCACGAGCCGATCCAGCTGCGGGACATGGCCGAGCAGGAGTCGATGTCCGTACGGACCTTCACGCGCCGCTTCCGCGAGGAGGTCGGCATCAGCCCCGGGCAGTGGCTCACCCAGCAGCGGGTGGAGCACGCGCGGCACCTGCTGGAGTCCACCGACCTCTCCGTCGACCAGATCGCCCGCGACGCCGGCTTCGGCACGGCCCAGTCGATGCGCCAGCGCCTACAGACGGCGCTCGGCGTCACACCCACCAGCTATCGGCGCACCTTCCGCACGGGGAGCGGGGTCAACGGGTAGGTCCACCACCGCGCCCGCGACAGGGCCAGCCGACCCGGCGATCTCGTCAGCCCGCCCCTCCACGGCACCGGCACCGGCACCGGAAAACGCCCCCGCCGCCTCCCTCCGCGCCTCTCC
>NZ_JABERD010000240.1 GCF_013044505.1 Streptomyces sp. S3(2020)
GGTCAGTGGGGTGCCGGGGCACAATGCGGCGATGGTGCTGTTGGAGGGGGCCGGTTCGATCACGGGTGCCAGCTGAGCTGGATGGGGTAGCGGTCCGCCAACTGCTCGTAGCGGGCGCGGACTTGTTGGAGGGGCAGGTGGACGGCGGCGGCGCAGCGGCGTAGATCCCCTTCCCTGATCTCCTCCTCGGGGTCCACACCGGGGGCGAGACCGTCGTGGTCTCGGGACAGCAGCGCTCTGTCGACCTCGTCGATCTCCAGACGGGCGAGGGACCACAGTGCGGCGCACCGCTTCTCCACCTGGTCGTCAGCCATGGCTTCGTGCAGTGTTCTGCCGGCTTCGCTCTCTCCGAACAGAGCCAGCGCGGCGCTCACCGCGAAACCGAGCTCCCACGATTCCCCCGTGGGCAGGTCTTTGAGCGCCGGTGCCACTCGCGGATCGCCGATGCGCGCGAGAGCCTCGACGATCTCCAGACGGGGATCGTCGTCGTACGGCTCGGGATCGTCGACGACATCCGCGAGCGCGGTCAGTAGAGGGTCGACGGCTCGCCTGTCACGAAGATGGCCCAGGGCCCGGACGATGGCCGGGTACGCATAGCTGTCCGCGTCGGTGAGGGCGTCGAGCAGGGGGTCCACCGCGCGCCCGTCACCGAGGAGACCCAGGTTCATGGCGACGGTGAGGTCCGGCACGCCATCAGAGTCGATCAGCAGGTCGAGGAGGGGCTCCACCGCGTGGAGCGCACGGAGGCGACCGAGCGCGTCGACGACCGCATGACGCGCGCCCTCGTCAGCCGTGGGAAGAACCTCAAGCAGGGGCTGCACCGCTCGCGGGTCTCGAAGACGGCCGAGCGCGCGCACCACGTCCGGGTCGACCCCGCCCCGCGATGAGATGAGTATGTCGAGAAGGGGTTCCACAGCTCGGGGGTCGCCGAATGAGCCCAGGGCTTCGACGACCGAGGTGTCGGCGTCGCCGCGCGGGGTTCTGACCACCCCGAGCAGGGGCTCCACAGCGCGGGCATCGCCCAGTTCGGCGAGTGCCCGGACCACTTCGGGGTGCGCCACGCCGTCCTCGTCGGTGAGCACCCCCAGCAGAGGCTCAAGGGCCAGCGTGCGGTTCAGTTCCCTCAGCAGGAATGCCACGTCGCGGCGAACTTCGCGTCGATGGTGGCTGGTTGCCGCCACGACGGGATCCACCAACTCGGGAAACAGGACCAGGTACCGGTTGAAGATCTCCTTGCGTCTGTCGGCATCGGCTGACACGAAGGCGGTCATCGCGGCCTCCGCCATGCCGCGACGTCTCGACGGCGGGACTTCGTCGAAGCACCACAGCAGGTGCATCACGGTCTCAGGGCGAAGACCCGCCCTGACGACGACATTCGCCAGTTCCTCGAGTTCGCCGGACGAGGGCTTCCACGGCGCGTTGTCGTGCGACATCTTCGCCCAGCCGAGAGCCCACGCTGCGGCCGTGGCCTCGCAGGAGCCCCGGGAGAGCATGGACATGAGCCCCGGCACCAGGCCGGGGACCATCATGAGCGTCTCGTGGTAGGCGACGTCCAACAGTGCGAGCGCGGCTTCGGTCGCCACTTCCGGCCGGGGCTCCTTGAGGAGGGCGACCTGGTTCCGGACCCAGGACCGCATGGCCTCGTCTCCGGACGGCGCGGTGCGGCCCAGGACCACGGAGGCCGAGCCGGCGAGTCGTGGGTACTGGGCGGGATCTCGCACCCATTCGGTGGCCATCATCCGGCTGAGCGGAGCGGCCCACTGGGAACCTCCCACCTCCGCGAGCGCGGTGTCGGCCACGGTGAGGGCGGAACCGTTGCCGTCCCTCGCGGTCAGTGTCGCGACGAACCGGGCGAGGATCTCGGCCGCGACCTCCTCGCTGACATTGGGTTCATCGGCCAGGCAGGCACAGGCGAGTGCCGCCCGCGCCCTCGCAGTCAGGGCTGACTCCTCCCCGGTCAGCGGTGTGGCGATGGCCCGGAGGACGCCATCCACGTCATCGTCGTTGCATGTCATCACGCTCAGCCGGATGGCCTCCCGCCACTTCTCCGCGACCACGACTTCGTGCTGATTCGGATAGCCCGGGAAAGGTGCGGTCTCCGCAGCCAGCACACCGATCTGCTCCGCGAGGGTCGTCCGCCTGTTACGCCCCGGGTACCGGCCGGCGACCAGAGCCAGTCCCGCCAGATACTCCTGGAACGTGAGATGCCGGAATTCGTAGACAGGGACCAGATCACCGTCGTGGCCGACATGACCGGACTCGACGAGAATCCCGGTCTGGCGTTCCAGACGGCGCAGGAATTCGACCGCCGAACGCTGTCGGACCGCACGCACGGCGGGGAACTCCCTGCGCATGCGCTCCAGAATGTCGAGAATCCGGTCCCGCCGAATCTGCTGGTCCCCCGAAGCGCACATGGAATACGCGAGGTACTGCAACTGCGGCAGCGCCTCGTGCGGATCCATTCTCTCGTCCACGTCACTGCGCCAGTGCAGCAGCACATCGACGGCTTCCCGATAGAGATCCGCCCTCCGGCTCGGCAGCTTGCCGACCTTCTTCTTGACCAGAGCCATCGTGGTCAGCAACATCGGACTGCCGGTCAGACGCTCGATGCGGTCGGTGCTGTGGATGTCGCCGACCAGGTGCTCGGCCGCGAGTTCGCGACGGCCCACCGGCTCGGTCACCTCGCACCAGCGGCGGGCGAAGTCGTCCTTGTCGCCGGGGGTCAGGTCCTGCACCGTGAGGTGCTCGAACCCCCGGGTGATCCGCAGCCCCATCTCCCGGTAGCCGACGATCCTGGAGGTCACGATGATCGAAGCCTTGGGATAGGCCACATGTATCTTCTCGACCTTGCGGCAGAACCGGGCCCGCAGCGCGGGATCCGAGATCTCGTCCAGACCGTCGATCAGTAGCAGCACCCGCCCCTCACGAAGACGGCCCAACAGGAGCGGAGTCAGCTCGGCGGCCTCGTCGCTGGAGAACTCCATGTCGCACAGATGGTGCCGGATCATGTCCTCCAGCGACCCCGTCAGCCTCCTCCGGTCCAGATCACGGCAGCGGATGAAGAGCGGCAGCCAGTTGGCGTCGGGCAGGGTGTCGACGTCCGGCAGCTGGCTCCAGTCCGGATCCTCCTTGAGACGCAGGAGATACGCGGTGGCGATCCAGCGGAGCAGAGTGCTCTTCCCCGCGCCCGGGTCGCCCAGCACCACCAGCCGATTCGACTGTGCGAGCCGCTCCCCGACGGAGAACCGGGATCGGGTGTCCTGCGCGTCATGCTCCTTGCGCCGTGCTTCGAGGCTCTGGAGCTTCTTCTCCAGTTCGTATTCCTCTGTCCCCGACGGAATGTCCACGGCGACACGCAACGACACATACAGGGTCCGTAGTTGCAGATTTCGCGTGATGAGATCGCGGTCCCCGATGGGAAAGTTGGCCAGATCGACGATGTCACACGTATCCAGCGCAAGCTCCCGGTACCGCTGCTCAAGTCGATCCAGCCGCTGCTCCGCACCCGCTGGTCTGCGAACCGGGTAGTACTCCGCCAACGCCGCCACAAGCTCCGCGATGGCCCCAGCGGGATCCTGCCAGTACCGGGCGATCCGGCCGTCCAGGATCAGGGAGTCGAGATAGACGTTCTCTTCCATCTGGAGCGCGAAGATCCGGGCCTCCCCGTACCGGCGCGCGGCATTGACGAGGAAGTGGGCCCAGCCGGTCCCGATCGCCCTGACCGTCCCGCACAGGACGACCGGGCTGCCCTGCGAGATGGCCTGTGACGCCTTCTGCATGAGCGAGTCGCCGACGAACAGGCTGCCGTGGTGCACCACTTGGTACCCGGCGACCTCCAACGGCCGTGCGATCGCGGCGGCCAGGGCCTCGTCGCCGTCGGCATGGGCGATCAGGATCTGCGACATCGAGGCCCCCGAAGTGTTCAGCGAATCGCCTTCAAGAGTTGCTCGAATCCCTGGTCCCAGTCCTGGGAGAGATCCGCGTACCGGATGTCGGCAAGGATCGCCGGCGCGGAACCGCTGAACTTCACCGGGAGGATGCGTACATCACGCCCCTCCAGCTGGCGATGGAGGGTGGACATCCATTCCCGCGTGACCCACGGGCTCATGACACCGGCGGCCGAATAGCACAGCACCAGATACGACGTGCCTTCCAGGCCGGTGTCGATGCGCTCCACGACGGAGTCTCCGATTCCGATCTCCCACTCGTCGAACCACACGACGTGCCCGGCAGCGGAGACGGCCTCGGCGAGCCGCTTGGCATCCGGCACATCCACCTTGCGATGACTGATGAAGACGTTCGCCATGCCCACCCCGGATCGACGGTCGCGCGCAAGGAATGCCGCGAACTGCCTTGCGTCACAAGGCTCTTGTGACGCGGACATATGCTACCCATCGGCGGCTCAGGTGAATGCCGGTGCGGGCAGGTACGGGGTGATGTTGCGCAGGGCGCGCTCGATGTACTCCTCCTTCTCGCCGACCGGCGCGACATAGTGCAGCGCGCTCTCGGTGGCGGCGTCGCCCCGGAGACGGGCGATGATCCAGGCGGCCAGGTAGTGCGAGGCGAGGCAGCCGCCGGCGGTGGCGATGTTGGCCTTGGCGTAGAAGGGCTGGTCGAGCACCTCGATGCCGGCGGCGACGACCCAGGGCCTCGTGGTCAGGTCGGTGCAGGCGGGGATGTCGTCGAGCAGGCCCAGCCTGGCCAGTACGAGCGCGCCGGAGCACTGGGCCGCGATGAGCTGGCGTGAGGGGTCCAGGTCGCGCAGGACGTGCATGATCGCCGGGTCCTCGACGACCTCCCGGGTGGCGATGCCGCTGCCGACGATGACGGCGTCGGCGGCGCAGGCCTCCTCCAGGGTGGACATCTGCTCGATGACCACGCCGTTCATCGAGGTTACCTTGGGGGTGGGCGTGGCGAGGGTGACGCGCCAGTCGTCGGTCCTGACGCGGTTGAGCACACCGAGCGCGATCAGGGAGTCGAGCTCGTTGTAGCCCTCGAAGGTGAGGATGGCGATGTGCACGGTGGCTGTCCTTCCAGGAGTGGGGTGGCTCGGTTCCGACCGTAAGAAACCATGACCAGGACAGTCAAAGAATTGTCATGGATACAATTCGGTGCATGGCAGCCGCTCGCTACAAGAAGCTGGTCGACACGCTCGCCTCCGACATCCGGACCGGGCGGCTCGCCGCAGGCGCGCGCCTTCCGACCCATCGTGGGCTCGCCGACCGCGAAGGAATCGCCGTGGTCACCGCGACCCGGGTGTACGCCGAGCTGGCGGCGATGGGCCTGGTGAGCCGGGAACAGGGCCGCGGCACGTTCGTGCGGGACATCGCGGTTCCCGCCGGGCACGGGGTCGACCTGCAGTTCGTCGCGACGGACGCGGTCGACCTCAACTTCAACTATCCGTCGCTGCCCGGCCAGGCCGATCTCCTGCGGCAGGCGCTGCGGGACGTGGCCACCTCCGGTGATCTCGACTCGCTGCTGTGCTACCAGCCGCACCGAGGGCGCCCCCAGGACCGAGCCGTCATCGCACAGCACCTGAGGCGTCGCGGAATCACCCCCGACGCGGACCAGATCCTCGTCGTCAACGGTGCCCAGCACGGCCTCGCCGTCACCGTCATGGCCGCGCTCGACGCCGGCGACGTCGTCGCGGTCGACGCACTCACCTACCCGGGTTTCAAGGTGCTCGCCCGCGCCCTTCACCTGGACCTGGAGCCGGTGCCCACCACCGCCGACGGGCCGGATCTCGACGCCCTGGAGCAGCTGTGCGCGACCCGACCCGTCCGCGCGATCTACACGATGCCCACCTTGCACAACCCTCTGGGATGGGTCATGCCGGCGCCCGAGCGGATCCGTCTGATCGAGATCGCCCGGCGGTACGGTCCGCTCATCATCGAGGACGCCTCGTACGCCTACCTCGTCGAGGACCCGCCCCCACCGCTGGCCGCGACCGCGCCGGACATCACCGTCTATGTCTCGGGGCTGTCCAAGAGCGTCGCCACCGGACTCCGGGTCGGTTTCGTCGCCGCCCCGCCGAACAGGGTGGCGTCGCTGGAACGTGCGATCAGGGCGACCACCTGGAACACCCCCGCCCTCACGACAGCGATCGCCTGCCGCTGGCTGGAGGACGGCACGGTGGACACCCTCGAAGCGCGGAAACGGGACGACGCGAGGGCCCGGCAGGTGCTCGCCCGCCAGGAGCTGGCGGGCCTGCCGCTCATCAGCCACCCGTCGTCGTACTTCACCTGGCTGCCGCTGCCCGACGACGCACGCGCCGATCGTCTGACCGCCACCCTCGCGCGCCGGCACATCTCGGTGAGCACGGCGGAGCCCTTCACCACCTCCACGCACACACCCCAGGCGCTCCGCCTCGCGCTGGGCTCGACCGATCCGGACCGGCTGCGGTCGACGCTGCGCACCGTGCGACAGGTCGCGGTCGAGGACGCCTACTCCTGAACCTCCCCGGTCCGGCGCGGGAACAGCTCCTTCAGTCGGTGGCCGGCACCCATCCCACGGCGGCGATCCGTTCGGCGTCGCTCGATCGCGCCTCGTCGAAGAGGACGCCGCCGGCACTCCCCACGCGCAGCCCGTCGACGTACGCTCCACGGCCCACGTACGACCGATCGGTCGTGTACCGCCAACGCAGGGCCAGTTGACGGCGTGCCGGGAGGTCCGCCGTGAGCCGGTGCCAGACACGGCCCGACCAGCCGGTGACCGTCCCGGCCGGATGCGGCTCGTCGGGACGTGCGGTCGCGAACGGGACCGGCTGCCACGTCGCCCCGCCGTCCGTCGTCGCCTCCAACGCGAGGGCGTCCGCCTGCGGTTCGGTGTCCCACCACAGCGCGCACCGCAGCCGTGCGTCACCGGACGAGGTGTCGAGCACCGGCAGGGTGAGCGTGGCCGTCGTAGCGCTCGCCATGCCCGAGAACCAGGCGCTGCGGCCACGCCACGGCCGTACCGGAACCGCGCGCGCCAGGTTGTTCGCGGCGGCCACCCGCGGAGCGGAGCCGGAGCGCCAACTGCGCACCGGATGCACCGAGTTGCCCAGCATGATCAGGAAGGAGTCCGTCGTGGGGTCGAGGACCAGGGACGTGCCGGTGAAGCCGGTGTGTCCGGCCGTGCGCGGAGTCGCCATCGCGCCCATGTACCAGTGCTGGTAGAGCTCGAAGCCGAGCCCGTGCTCGTCACCCGGGAACGCGGTGTTGAAGTCGGTGAACATCAACTCCACCGACTCGCGACGGAGCATGCGGACCCGGCCGTAGGAACCCCCGTTGAGCAGGGTCCGGCCGAGCACCGCCAAGTCCCAGGCGCAGGAGAAGACGCCCGCGTGGCCCGCGACCCCGCCCAGGCTGAAGGCGTTCTCGTCGTGCACCTCGCGCCACACCAGCCCTCGGTCCAGCCCGGACCAGGGCTTTCGCGCGTCCTCGGTCGCCGCGATCCGCGGTTTCCAGGAGGCGGGCGGGTTGTAGCGGGTGCGGTGCATACCGAGCGGGGCGGTGATCTCGTCGTGGAGGAGTACGTCCAGGGTGCGGCCGGTGATCCTCTCCAGGACCAGCTGGAGCGAGATCAGGTTGAGGTCGGAGTAGAGGTACTTGGTGCCCGGCGGGTTGAGCGGCGCCTCGTTCCAGACGAGTTGCAGCTTCTCCTCGTACGTCGGCGCGTTGTACAGCGGGATCCACGCCCGGAACCCCGAGGTGTGCGTGAGGAGCTGACGGATCGTGATGTCCTGCTTGCCCGCGCCGGCGAACTCCGGGAGGTATCCGGCGACCGTGCCCTCCAGCTCCAGTGCGCCCCGCTCGATCTGCTGGACCGCCAGGATCGAGGTGAACAGCTTGGACACCGAGGCCAGGTCGAAGACGGTGTCCTCGGCCATGGGGATCTGTTCCCCGGGCGGGAACTCGACGCCGGTGTCGGTCTTCTCGTCGTACGCCGCATAGCGCACCGCCATGCCGATCGGCCGGTGCAGGGCCACGGTGCCGCCGCGTCCGGCGAGCAGCACGGCGCCCGCGTACCAGGGGTGCTTGGGGGAGGGGGCGAGGAACGTCTCGGCGTCGGTGACGAGTTGGCGGAGATGGGCTTCCAGCAGGCCGGCCCGGACCGGGGAGCCGTGGCGCAAGGTGGTGGCGGTGCCGGGGGACGCGGCGGCCGGTCCCGCGGGGAAGGGTGCGACGGCGAGTGCGCCTCCGAACGCGAGGGCTCTTCGGGTGAGCTGACGGCGGGTCATTCCAGCGAACACCTCATCAGTCATCGTGGAACTCTAACCCCACGGCAACCCCACGCCAGAATCTGACGGAGCATCAGGAAACCCCTTCCGTCCTCCGGAGGACTGCGGCATCCTGCGCCCATGCAGACGGAGCTGAGCAAGAAACTGGGAGTCGAGCACGCCATCTTCGGCTTCACGCCGTTCCCCGCCGTCGCCGCTGCCATCAGCCGGGCCGGTGGCTTCGGAGTGCTCGGCGCGGTCCGCTACACCGCCCCCGACGACCTCAAACGCGACCTCGACTGGATCGAGGCCCATGTCGACGGCAAGCCCTACGGCCTGGACGTCGTCATGCCCGCCAAGAAGGTCGAAGGCGTCACCGAGGCGGACGTCGAGGCGATGATCCCCGAGGGGCACCGGCAGTTCGTCAACGACACCCTCGCCAAGTACGGCGTCCCGGAGCTGGCCGAGGGCGAGGTGTCCGGCTGGCGTATCACCGGGTGGATGGAGCAGGTCGCCCGCAACCAGCTGGACGTCGCCTTCGACTATCCGATCAAGCTGCTCGCCAACGCCCTCGGTTCGCCGCCCGTGGACGTCGTGGAGCGCGCCCACGACCGGGGCGTTCTCGTCGCCGCGCTCGCGGGCAGTGCGCGGCACGCCCGCAAGCACCAGGAGGGGGGCATCGACATCGTCGTCGCCCAGGGCTACGAGGCCGGCGGCCACACCGGCGAGATCGCCTCCATGGTGCTGACCCCCGAGGTCGTCGACGCCGTGAGCCCCCTGCCGGTGCTGGCCGCGGGCGGTATCGGCAGCGGCCGGCAGATCGCGGCCGCGCTCGCGCTCGGCGCGCAGGGCGTGTGGCTGGGCTCCCTGTGGCTGACCACCACGGAGGCCGAACTGCCCTCTCCCAAGCTGATCGAGAAGCTGCTCGCCGCCGAATCGGGAGACACCGTCCGCTCCCGGGCCCTGACCGGCAAGCCCGCACGCCAGCTGCGTACCGAATGGACCGACGCCTGGGACGACCCCACCGGACCCGGCACCCTCCCCATGCCCTTGCAGGGACTGCTCGTCGCCGAGGCCGTCTCACGCATCCAGAAGTACGAGGTCGAGCCCCTGCTCGGCACCCCCGTCGGACAGATCGTCGGCCGGATGAACAGCGAACGCAGCGTCCAGGCCGTCTTCGACGACCTCACCCGCGGCTTCGAGCGGGCCGTCGACCGCGTCAACCGCATCGCCGGAAGGAGCGGCCAGTGACCAGCACACCCCCCGCGGGCTTCTGGGCCCAGGCCACCGCCGACCCCGACCGCACCGTCCTCGTCGCCCCCGACGGCGAGCAGTGGACCGCCGGCCGGCTGCACGCCGCCGCCAACCGGCTCGTGCACGGTCTGCGCGCCGCCGGCATGGAGCGCGGCGACGCCTTCGCGGTCGTGCTGCCCAACGGCGTCGAGTTCTTCACCGCCCATCTCGCCGCCACCCAGGCCGGGTTCTACCTCGTCCCGGTCAACCACCACTTCGTCGGCCCGGAGATCGCCTGGATCGTCGCCGACTCCGGCGCCAAGGTGTTCCTCGCCCACGAACGCTTCGCCGGCCCCGCCCGCCAGGCCGCCGAAGAGGCCGGCCTCCCGGCCACCCACCGGTACGCGATCGGCGAGGTCGAGGGCTTCCGCCCGTACGCCGAACTCCTCGACGGACAACCGGAGTCGACGCCCGAGGACCGCACCCTCGGCTGGGTCATGAACTACACCTCGGGCACCACGGGCCGCCCCCGCGGCATCCGCCGCCCACTGACCGGCAAGCTCCCCGAGGAGGCCTACCTCGGCGGCTTCCTCGGCATCTTCGGCATCAGGCCGCACGACGACAACGTGCACCTCGTCTGTTCGCCGCTCTACCACACGGCGGTGCTCCAGTTCGCGAGCGCCTCCCTGCACATCGGCCACCGTCTGGTGCTGATGGACAAGTGGACGCCCGAGGAGATGCTCCGGCTGATGGACCGGGAGAAGTGCACCCACACGCACATGGTCCCCACCCAGTTCCACCGCCTGCTCGCGCTCCCGGAGGGCATCAGGGCACGCTACGACGTCTCCGCCATGCGCCACGCCATCCACGGCGCCGCCCCCTGCCCCGACCATGTGAAGCGGGCGATGCTCGACTGGTGGGGCCCCTGTGTGGAGGAGTACTACGCGGCCAGCGAGGGCGGCGGCGCCTTCGCCACCGCGGAGGACTGGCTGAAGAAGCCCGGCACCGTCGGAAAGGCCTGGCCCATCAGCGAGTTGGCGATCTTCGACGACGACGGCAACCGGCTGCCCCCCGGTGAACTGGGCACCGTCTACCTGAAGATGAACACCGGCGGCTTCTCGTACCACAAGGACGAGACCAAGACGAGGAAGAACCGCATCGGTGACTTCTTCACTGTCGGTGACCTCGGCCTCCTCGACGAGGACGGCTATCTCTTCCTGCGCGACCGCAAGATCGACATGATCATCTCGGGCGGGGTCAACATCTATCCCGCCGAGATCGAGTCCGTCCTGCTCCAGCATCCCGCGGTCGCCGACGCCGCCGCCTTCGGCATTCCCCACGACGACTGGGGCGAGGAGGTCAAGGCCGTCGTGGAACCGGCCCCGGGCCACGAACCCGGTCCTGACCTGGCCACCGACGTCCTCGCCCACTGCGCCGGACAACTCGCCGGCTACAAGTGCCCCAAGACCGTCGACTTCATCACCGAGATGCCCCGCGACCCCAACGGAAAGCTGTACAAGCGACGCCTGCGGGATCCGTACTGGGAGGGCCGCCCCCGGCCGGTGTGACCCCGGTAGCAGGACGTCTACGCCGGAAGCAGGGGAGCCCGTCCCCTCTTCGGCGGCATTACGGAGCGTATTCACGCGCCGTGTCTCCACGAGCATCGCGGTCCTCCCTAAGCTGATGGACTCTCAGATGGCTTCAATCTGGGTTGCTTTCGGTGCATCGGGGGATCGTTGTGAGCGCCGTACCGCAACAACCGTCATGGCGGCCTGCGCCCGCACCGCCCGGGCCCTCCACCCTGCCCCACGCCAGCGAGGCCACCCGGCTGCTGTGCGCGGGCACCTACCTCGACCCCGTCTACCGCGACCGGGTCATCGAGGAACTGCACCTCAACAAGCAGCGCATCGTGGCGCCCTCGCTCGGCTTCGACGCGGCCCGTGTCGTCGCGCACGCCCTGCGGGCCCGACGGATCGAAGTGGCCTGGGCCGCGGGGATCGTGGGCCTGTGGGTGGTGGGACTGCCGCTGACCGACCGGGAGCTGGCGGGCTATCTGGTGCCGAGCGCGCTGCTCGCGGTCGGGGTGAGCATCCGCGGCAAGGAGGAACGCCCGGCGTTCGCACGGCGGTTCGCCTCGCTGGTCTTCCGCTGGCTGGGCCGAGTCGTCTTCGCGGCCCTCCTCGTCGCGACCGTGCTCGCCGCGTTCTCCGGCACCGACGACCTGGCCGACCCCTATGACGACGAGCCGGGCATGAAGGGCACCCTCAAGTCCCTGCTGCCGGCGGCCTCGTCGCTGGCCGGCGGCGACGGCAGCGTCAGCCCGCTCCAGGCATGGCTCGGACTGCTCCTGTTCGTGGCCGTGGCCCTGTGCGCCGGCGCCCAGCGCAGCCAGTTCGCACGGGCCCTGAGCGGGGAACTGTCCCCGGCACGGTTCCCGGACGCCGCGTCCGACCCCGCCGAGGGCGCGGAGGGCGAGCGGTTCCAGTACGTGAAGGACCGCGTCCGGCGCGAGCAGCACCAACCGCTGATCATGTACCACGAGACCCGCCCGTTCTGCGGGGCCGGCGCCGCGTACGACACCTGGGTCCTCGCCGTCGAGATGCGGCCCGACGACTCGGGCGCCACCCGGCCGCTCAGCAACCGGGCCGTCCTGGAGACCGTCCGTCCGCTCCTCGAAGGGCTGCGGCTCCCCTCGGAGTACGCCGGCCACACCGTGCGCGACCGGTTGCGCTGGCTGGAGATCGACGAGTGCGTGTTCCTGCCCGCCGAAGGGCTCAGCCGCCGCGAGGAGGCGCCCTACCATCCGCAGGCCTTCGAGGAGCACCGGGCACGTGCGGTCGAGGAGGGCGCCGAGAAACGGCGGCACTTCCTGCGCGTGCGCGTCGGCGGCTGGGAGGAGGAACTGGTCGTCACGGTCTTCGTCCGCACCCATACCCAGGGCCGCATGCTCATGCTGGAGATCGCACCGCACGTCCTGATGCCGATCCGTGAGGACTTCAAGGACGCCGACCGCGCCGCCCACCAGTTCCGCAACAACAACGTGCTGGGCAAGGTGGGCTGGGCCGCGGCGCAGGTGCCCGCCTCCGCGGTGCGCTCCTTCGTCACCGTGTGCCAGGCGATCGCCTACGGCTGGCAGCTGCTCACCGGCGGCTTCAACAACGCGCTGCCCGACGGACCCGCCCTGTCGGTGCGCGAGCTGGGCGCGGCCCGGTCGGGCTCGCTGTTCCAGCAGATGGACGTCGACCGGTATCTCAGGAGCGTCCAGGACCGCATCACGCACGGCGTGCGCACCGCACTGGCCGCACACGGCTACCAGACCGGCGAGTTCGTGCAGAAGGTCGTCAACATCAGTCAGGGCGGGGTGCACATCGGCTCCGTCGCACACAGTACTTTCGCGGTCGGCAAGCACGCCCGTGCCGCCTCCGCTCAGGCCGGCGGCCCCGTGCCGCCAGAAGGGACCCGGCGGCTATGACCTCGGCGAACGAGCCCCACGTCAGGATCGGCGACGTCACCCACAGCACGTTCGCCGTCGGCAGCAACGCCCGCGCCGAGAGCCATCGCGGTACGACGCCGGGGCCTGACCAGTCCGCCGAGGAACTCCTCGCGGCGGTCCGCGCACTCCGCGCCGACCTCCTGCGCCTCCAGCAGGACGACCGGATCCGGCGGCTGGACGACGGGCTCGCCGAGACCGAGGACGAGATCACCCGCACCGGTGCCGCCGGCGACGGCGGGCGGCAGCGGCTGCGCGGACTGCTGGAGGACGCCTCCGCGGTACTGGCCCTGTTCACGTCCGCCGGGGCGGTGGCCGGGCTGCTGGGGATGTGAGCGATGAACGGGGGACAGGAAAGATGACCGATGGGCGACAACGCCACTGGAACGAGGAGACCCAACGCTGGGAGCAGGGCTCCGGGGGCCGGGCCCCGGTAACACCGCCCCCGCCGCGCCGGCCGGACGAGACCCCGGTCCCAACCGCGCCGCGCCGCACGGACGAACCCCCGCCCCCGCCCCGGCCCGACGCGGTACCCGTACCGCCCTGGCCGGCCCCCGCGCCGCCCCCGGGTCCGACCCTGACCCCGGGGTACCCGCCCCAGGCGGAGCCGCCCCCGTTCGTCGGGCTCTCCCGGCGGCCCGACCGAAAGCGCGTGTGGACCCTCGTGGCCACCGCCGTAGCCGTCGGGGTCACCGCCGGCACCCTCCCCGTGCACCTCACGGGCGCAGACGCGGGCGCCGGCCCGCGCGCCCCGGCCACCCCCCCCGCCACCCCCACCCCCCCCCCCGCCGCCCCACCCCCCCGCCCCCCCGCCCCCGCCGCCCCCACACCCCCCCCCGCCCCCGCCGCCCCCGCCGTCGCTAGCCCGCGCGCCCCCCCCGCGC
>NZ_JABERD010000241.1 GCF_013044505.1 Streptomyces sp. S3(2020)
GGCCTGGGGCAGCCGGGCGGCCAGGGCGGTGTCCGTGGGGGGGGCGGGTGGGTGCGGTCGGTGTGGCAGGAGCGGGGCAGCGCGCTGTCGCTGCCCCGCCCCACCGAGGACCGCCTGCTGTGGTTCGTCCGCGAGGCCTGGCCCTCGCCGGCCACCGGTACCTCACTGGTGGCCGGCGAACTGCCGGCGTCGGCCGCCCTGCACCTCACCGTCGAGTCCGAACGGCTGATCGCGTTCGGGGACGGGATGGAGTCGGACGCCCTGGAGCTGACCTGGGGCCAGAGCGTCCGGGTGGGTGTGTACGCGGAGCGGCTGAGGCTGGTCGGCTGAGGCCCGTCGGCCGACCGTCACAACCGCGGGTCCACCGGCTCCGACTCCAGCGCCAGCACCCCGAACACCGCCTCGTGCACGCGCCACAGGGGCTCACCCTCGGACAGGCGGTCCAGTGCCTCCAGGCCGAGCGCGTACTCGCGGATCGCGAGCGAGCGCTTGTGGTTGAGGAAGCGGCCGCGCAGCCGGGTCAGGTTGTCGGGGCGGGTGTACTCCGGGCCGTAGATGATCCGGAGGTACTCGCGGCCACGGCACTTGATGCCGGGCTGCACCAGCCGCCCCTCGCCGCTGCGAACGACCGCGCCCAGCGGCTTGACCACCATGCCCTCGCCGCCGCGACCGGTCATCTCCAGCCACCAGTCGACGCCTGCCCGGACCGACTCGGGGTCGGCCGTGTCGACGTAGAGGCGACGGGTGGTCTGGAGCAGGCCCGTGCCGTCGTGCTCCACGAGGCGGTCGAGCAGGGCCAGTTGCTCGTCGTGCGGCAGGGACGCGAGGTTGCGGCCCTGCACGGCCAGGATCTGGAACGGTGCCAGGCGGACGCCGTCGAGGCCGTCCGTGGTCCAGCAGTAGCGGCGGTACGCCTCGGTGAACGCGGCCGCGTCCGAGGCTCTCGCGCGCTGCCGGTCCAGCAGCCCGCCGACGTCGACGCCGCGCGCGGCGGCCCCTTCCAGCGCGGCCACCGCACCCGGGAACACCGCCCCGGACGCGGCACCGACGGCCGCGTACTGCGCGCGCAGCAGCCCCGACGCCTTCAGCGACCACGGCATCAGCTCGGCGTCCAACAGGAGCCAGTCCGTGTCGAGTTCGGCCCAGAGACCGGCCTCGGTGACCGCCGATCGCAGCCGGCCGAGGATCTCCTCAGTCACCGACCCGTCGTCGAAGAACGGGCGACCCGTACGGGTGTAGAGGGAGCCCGTGGGCCCTCCCTCGACGCCGAAGCGCCTGCGGGCCGCCTCCGCGTCCCGGCACACCAGCGCCACCGCCCGCGAGCCCATGTGCTTCTCCTCGCACACGACCCGCGCGACGCCGTCCGCCGCGTACTGCGCGAAGGCCTCGGCCGGGTGCTCCAAGTAGCCCTCGACCTGCGAGGTCGCCGTCGGGGCCATGGTCGGCGGGAGGTACGGCAGCAGCCTCGGGTCCACCGCGAAACGGCTCATGACCTCAAGGGCCGCGGCCGCGTTCTCCTCACGGATCGCGACACGGCCCTGATGCCGGGTCTCCACCGCACGGCGGCCGTGCACGTCCGCCAGGTCCAGCGGCCGTCCGTCGTGTCCGCCCGGCGCCTCCGACCTCAGCGGCCTGGCCGGTTCGTACCAGACCTTCTGGGCCGGTACGTCGACCAGCTCCCGCTCCGGCCAGCGCAGTGCGGTGAGCTTGCCGCCGAAGACGGCGCCGGTGTCCAGGCAGATGGTGTTGTTGAGCCAGGTCGCCTCCGGGACGGGGGTGTGGCCGTAGACCACGGCCGCCCGGCCCCGGTAGTCCTCGGCCCACGGGTAGCGCACCGGCAGCCCGAACTCGTCGGTCTCCCCGGTGGTGTCGCCGTACAGCGCGTGCGAGCGGACCCGGCCCGAGGTCCGGCCGTGGTACTTCTCCGGCAGACCGGCGTGGCAGACGACCAGGCGGCCGCCGTCGAGGACGTAGTGGCTGACCAGTCCGTCGATGAACTCCCGCACCTCGGCGAGGAACTCCTCGGACTCCCCCTCCATCTGCTCGATGGTCTCGGCGAGTCCGTGGGTGTGCTGGACCTTGCGGCCCTTGAGGTGACGGCCGTACTTGTTCTCGTGGTTGCCGGGGACGCACAGGGCGTTGCCGGACTTCACCATCGACATCACGCGGCGCAGCACGCCCGGGCTGTCCGGGCCGCGGTCCACGAGGTCACCGACGAAGACCGCGCTGCGGCCCTCGGGGTGCACGCCGTCGACGTAGCCCAACTTGCCGAGCAGCGACTCCAGTTCGGAGCCGCAGCCGTGGATGTCGCCGACGATGTCGAACGGGCCGGTGAGGTGGGTGAGGTCGTTGAAGCGCTTCTCGGTGCGGACGGTGGCGTTCTCGATGTCCGCCACGCCTCGCAGGACATGCACCTTGCGGAAGCCCTCGCGCTCCAAGTGGCGTACGGAACGGCGCAGTTCGCGGATGTGGCGCTTGATGACCCGGACCGGCATGTCGGCCCGGTCGGTGCGGCCCGCGTTGCGCTCGGCGCACACGTCCTCCGGTACGTCGAGGACGATGGCGATGGGCAGTACGTCGTACTGCCTGGCCAGGTCGATCAGCTGGCGCCGGGAGTCCGACTGCACGCTGGTCGCGTCCACGACCGTACGGCGGCCGGCGGCGAGCCGCTTGCCCGCGATGTAGTGGAGCACGTCGAAGGCGTCCTTCGTCGCGCCCTGGTCGTTCTCGTCGTCGGAGACCAGGCCGCGGCAGAAGTCCGAGGAGATGATCTCGGTGGGCTTGAAGTGCCGGTGCGCGAAGGTGGACTTGCCCGAGCCGGAGGCGCCCACGAGGACGACGAGGGAGAGGTCGGTGACGGGCAGCACGCGCCCCTGCTTCTGCGTCTCGGTCATGCCGCCTTCGCCTCCTTCTCGGTGAGCGCCTTGATCGTGAACACGGCCATCTGCGTCGGGGGCCCGACCTCGGGGTCATCGGGTCCCACCGGTACGAACTCCACGTCGTACCCGTGCCGTTCGGCCACTGCCCCGGCCCACGTCCGGAACTCCTCCCGCGTCCACTCGAAGCGGTGGTCGCCGTGGCGGACATGGCCGGCCGGGAGGGTCTCCCAGCGCACGTTGTACTCGACGTTCGGGGTCGTCACGAGGACGGTCCGCGGGCGGGCGGCGCCGAACACCGCGTACTCCAGGGCGGGCAGCCGCGGCAGGTCGACGTGTTCGACGACCTCGCTGAGCACGGCGGCGTCGTACCCCTTGAGACGCTTGTCCGTGTAGGCGAGCGACCCCTGGAGGAGGGTGACGCGGGACGCCTGCCGCTCCCCCATGCGGTCCAGCTTGAGCCGCCGGGAGGCGATGGTGAGCGCGCGCATCGACACGTCGACGCCCACGATCTCGGTGAACCGCACGTCCTTGAGCAGCGCCTGCACCAACTGGCCCTGTCCGCAGCCGAGGTCGAGCACTCGGGTGGCGCCGGACGCCTGGAGGGCGGCGACGATGGCGTCCCGGCGCTGCACGGCGAGCGGGGTCGGCTTCGCCTCGTCCTCGGTCTCCGCCTCGACGGCGTTGTCGATCTCCTCGACCTCGCTGTCGTCGGCCTCGGCCAGCCGCACCAGCTCCAGGCGCTCCGTCGCCTCGCGCGTCAGCGACCAACGGCGGGAGAGGTAGCGGCTGGTGATCAGCTTCACCTCAGGGTGGTTGTACAGCCAGGCCCCGCCGGCCCGCATCAGCTTGTCGACCTCGTCCTCGGCGACCCAGTAGTGCTTGGCGTCGTCGAGGACGGGCAACAGGACGTACAGATGCCGCAGGACCTCGGAGAGCCTCAGCGTCTCCGACTCCAGCACCAGCCGCACATACCGCGAGTCGCCCCACTCCGGGAACTGCGCGTCCAGCGCGACCGGTTCGACGGTGACCGCCCAGCCGAGCGGCTCGAACAGCTTCCGCACGAGGTCGGGGCCGCCCCGGGCGGGCAGCGCGGGCACCTCGATGCGCAGTGGCAGCGGCTGCGCGGCCCGCTCGGGCCGGGCGTTGCACACCCCGCGCATGGCGCTGGAGAACACCCCGCTCAGCGCGACGGCGAGCAGCGAGGACGCGGCGTACGGCCGGTCGTTGACGTACTGCGCGAGTGCCGTGTCAGGAGCGCCACCGCGCCCCTTGCCCTTGCCGCGCCGGACCAGCGCCACCGCGTCGACCTCCAGCAGCAGCGCCGCAGTGCAGCGCTCGGCATCGGCCTCGGGGTAGAGGACGTGCGCCGTGCCGTAGGACGTGGAGAACGCCTGCGATTTCTCGGGATGCTTGTGGAGCAGGAAGCCGAGGTCGGTCGCGGGGCGTTCGGGAGTGCCGGTGGTACTGATCGTGAGGAACACGGTGGTTACACCTCTGGGATCCTTCTGAGCTGCGGCTTCTCGCCGGTGCATGCGGCGCGGGGGCCCGCTCAACGTACCGTGGCCATCCGACACGCACTCGGGATTTTTCGCTCCCCTTTTCGTCGCGCAGAACAACTCGGCCTGCGTGGGCCGCTGTTAAGGTCTGTACCCCTGTTTCAAGGGTCAGAGGCGGGCATACGGGATGACCGAGAACGACAGCGGCCGGCGACTCTACGTCAGTCACGCGGGGCCAGATATGGCCTGGGCGGAGTGGGTTGCCTGGCACCTGGCGGAAGCCGGATACCAGGTCGAGCTGGATGCCTGGAACTGGGCGGCTGGCGACGACTTCGTGCAGAAGATGAATCACGCCCTGGCCCACGGGCGGATGGTGGCGTTGTTCTCCGCCTCCTACTTCGACACCGACCGGTTCACTACCGAGGA
This sequence comes from Streptomyces sp. S3(2020), assembly GCF_013044505.1. GTDB lineage: Bacteria > Actinomycetota > Actinomycetes > Streptomycetales > Streptomycetaceae > Streptomyces. The sequence continues at coordinate 4,802 of NZ_JABERD010000241.1, forward strand.
GTGGACGGCCGTGCTGGCAGCCAGGAGGAGGCTTGTGCCGGTTCGCATCGACGGGGCGACGCCGCCATCGGTACTGCGGCCCCTGATCACGGCCTCGCTCGTGGGCCTGGACGAGGACTCGGCGCGTGAGGCCCTGCTGGCGGCGGTCGCGGGCCCCCAAGGCAGGCCGACCAGAGCCCCGGCCTTCCCCGCCCCGCACCGGGTAAGCCCCCCGGGACCGAAACTCCCCGGGCGGCTGCCCCGGGTGTGGAACGTGCCGCAGCGCAATCCGGACTTCTCCGGGCGGGACGCACTGTTGATGGAGCTGCGAGAGGCACTGACCGCCCACTCCCGGGTGCATGTGCAGGCATTGCACGGTCGCGGAGGTGTGGGCAAGACCCAGTTGGCCGTCGAGTACGCACACCGGTTCGCCGGGGAGTACGAGTTGGCCTGGTGGGTGAGTGCGGAGGAACCCGCGCTTATTCCGGACCAACTGGCGGCGCTCGCCGTCAAGACCGGTGCGGCGGGCCGGGACGCGCCCACGGCGGGGGCTCTCGACGCGCTCGCGGAGGAACTGCGCACCCGAGAGCGCTGGCTGCTCGTGTTCGACAACGCCGAAGCACCGGCGGCGTTGGACCCGTACCTGCCGCAGGGCGCGGGACATGTGCTGATCACGTCCCGCAACCCGGACTGGCAGGGTGTGGGGCTGCCCCTGCAGCTGGACGCCTTCACCCGAGCGGAATCGGTGGCTCTGCTCAGGGCCGCCGTGCCCAGCATGACCGTGGCCGACGCCGACCGGCTGGCGGGGACCCTGGAGGATCTGCCGCTGGCTCTGGCGCAGGCCTCGTCCCTGCTCCGGGACGGACTGCCCATGGATGAGTATCTGCACCTCCTCGAGACGAACGTCGAGGCGGTGCTGCACGAGGGGCGGCCGCCCCACTATCCGGTGTCGTTGGCGGTACAGATCCGGTTGAGCACCCGGAGGCTGGAGCAGGCCGATCCCGCTGCCGCGGCGCTCCTTCGTGCGTGTGCCCTGCTGGCGCCCGAGGCGTTTCCCGTGCATGTCTGCGCACCCGTGTGGCCCGATGTGCCGCTGCTGGGAGACCTGGTGGGCAGCCGGTTACTGGTCACGCCGGTCCTGCGGTCCCTGGCCCAGTCCGGGATGGCCCGGGTGCAGGACGGCTCCGTACAACTGCATCCGCTCACCCAGGCGGTCGTCCAGGCGCAGATGACCGGGGACGAGCGGGCGGCCGCCGCGTACGCGGCCGAAGCGCTGCTGGTCGCGGCCGCTCCTGGCGACGTGGGCGACCCTGCGGCCTGGTCCGCCGTCGTTCCCCATCTGCTGGCCGTGGACCCCACGGCTCTCACCAGGGCGGAGAGCCGTGACACGGCACTCGATGCCTGCTGGTACCTGATGGATCGCGACCAGGCCCGCACCGCCCTGCCCCGCCTGCAGCACCTCTTCGACGTCTGGAGGCAGAAGCTCGGCGCCGATCACCCCGACACCTTGCGGTCCGCCGCCTTTCTGGCCCGTGCCCTCGACGAGGTGGCTGAGGACACCCAGGCCCGGGAACTGGAGACGGACGTCCTGTCCAGACGGCGGAGGGTTCTAGGCGAGGACCACCCCGACACCCTGGACAGCGCCAGGATTCTGGCCGCCCGGCTGGTGGACTCCGGCGACGTCGGGGCCGCTCGGGAGCTCAACGAGGACACTCTCGCCCGGCGTCGCAGGGTGTTCGGTGAGGACGCTCCCGGCACGCTCGACGCGGCGATGGACCTCGTAGGGGTCCTGGGCGCGCTCGGTGAATGGGGCGCGGCCCGGGAACTCGGCGAGGAGACACTGGTCCGGCGCCGCAGAGTCCTCGGCGACGACCACCCGGACACGCTTGTCTCGGCCTTCCGGCTCGTGGGCGTACTGATGGCTATGGGCGAAGGGGATTCGGCCAGGGTTCTCGGCGGGGAGACGCTGGTCCGGCGCCGCAGGGTCCTCGGCGAGGACCACCCGGACACGGTCGCCGCGGCGAGCCTGCTGGTGGACGTGCTGACCGCCTTGGGCGTCAGCGAGCCCTTGCAGGTGTTGGAAGCGCTGAGCGACATCGACGCGACCTTCGAGCCGTGGCGCCCAAACCTGTCCGTCCCCAGGGTCGAGCGCCCGCTTCGCGGCGCTCATCGGGGGGTGGGCACGTCGGAGGCCACGGTCGGTACCGCCGTCGACAAGTTCCACTATCCGTCCGGTGCGGCGATCGACCGGTCCAGGGTCCTCATCAGCTACAGCCCGGACGACCGCTCGTGGGCGGAGTGGGTGGCCTGGAGTCTGTCCGGATGGGGCCACGATGTCCGGCACGGCGCGGAGCCGACGGGCGCGGGGAGCGGGTACGCGCTCCAGATCGAGGACGCGCTCCGTCACGTCGACGTGGTCATCGCCCTCCTCTCGCCGCGCTACCTGGGGTCCCCCGCCTGGGTACGATCCGACTGGTCGTCCGGTGAGGTAGTGGCCGCCACCGCCCACGGACGCTTCACGCCCGTCCTGGTGGAGCCCGTCGAGTTCGACCTGATGCCGGACGTACTGCGGAAGGTGGCCACGCCCGCCCTCCAGGGCCTGGACCAGGAGGCGGCGCGCGAGATCCTGCAGTACGTCCTGCGCCGGCCCCGGGACCAGCACAGCGAACCCGACTATCCCGGCGCCGCCCCGAAAACCGGAGTGCGGTCGACCCTCCTCCTGAGTCAACTCGTCGACGCCCTCACGTCATCGCCGCTGCTGGTCGTTCCCGAGACACGCAGGCTGTGGACCGAGTTGATCAAAGACCTCGCTCCGGCACAACTGGAGTTCGGGGACTACCCAACGGCCCGGACCTCGCTTCTCGACGTCGTACGCACCTGCCGCGCGACGCCCGGAGGACTGACGGCCCTGGTGGACGCGCTGGAGATGCTGGAACCCGGATCGCCCTGGCTGGAGGAGGCCCGCCGCCTGACAGAGGAGACCGAACTCCAGCAGGATCGCCGATGAGCGCGCCGCTGCCGCCGGAGTCCGGCTCCCGCTATCCCGGCGCCCCCGCCGCCAATCCAGAGAACGACTTCTGCTGGTACTTCCTCAGCTACTCGGAACAACGCGATCTGCGCTCGCGGGTGGAGCGATTCCACCGGGATCTCCAGTCCGAGGTCCACGGCCTGCTGGGAAGGAACGGTCCCGGGGGCTTCATGGACGTGGAGGACATCGAGACCAGCGAACGCTGGCGTCCCCGTATCTGGAACTCCGCCCGCCAAGTGCCGTGCATGGTCGTCCTCTACTCCGTCGACTACTTCGGGAGCGACTGGTGCGGACGGGAATGGGCGGTCTTCGTCGAGCGCATCCGCCGTCGCGAGACACAGGGCGGGAAAGCCCGCCATCTGATCGCCCTGGTCTGGCGGCGCGGCCCGAAGCCGTGGCCGTCCGGTGCGGACGACTTCCAGTACTTCACGTGGAAGACCGGCAGCATGTACGAGGATCACGGGCTCTTCCACGTGGTTCCACCCGACGGAGCGGCGGCCGGTGAAGAGTATTGGGCCATCGTGCGGGCCGTGGCCTTGATGATCGCGAACGCCGTGGTGCACCCGGAGATCCCGGCCATCTCCGAGGAGGAGGCGCGGACAGTCGTCCCGTTGTTCGGCGAGCGAGCCCTGCGGCCCGTCGACATCGTCGTGAGCTATGCGGAACCCGACAGCGACTGGGGAAGCTGGATGGCCCACCAACTCCGGTCTGCCCGCTACACGGTCGACACTCACGTCCTCTCCGAGCGCAGCAGCGCCACCGTCCATGTCATACGGAACTCCTTGCAGCGCGCCCGAAAGGTGATCGTCGCCCTCTCCGAGCACTATCTCGCGACCGGTGACATGAACGACGCCGCCCTGGACGAGGCTCTGTCCGACGAATCGTCCGACTGGCAGCGTTTGTTCCCGGTCGTTCTGCCTCCCGGGCTTGACCGGTCCCTGCCCGCCAGGATTCGCGAGCTCTCCGCCGTGCGCATCGGCGGACGGGACGCCGCGGCCGCCAGGGAGACGCTGCTGAGGGTCGCCAACGCCCCGGGCCGAGAAGCCCAACGGCCCCCCGCCTTTCCTGGTCTGCCCGACCCGGCCCCGGGCCCCGGCCGTCCCGGAGGCGGCCCGACAGGCCTGAGCGGCCTGGTGGATGCGCTGGAGAAGGCCGTCTCGGTGAAGGAAGCATCAGTGCGTGGAGCATGGCTCGCCAAGACCGGACTGGACCTGGGTTCGGTGAATCCGTCCTTCCCGCTACGGCCGCTCCTGTTCGAGATCGCCCGTGTCTGCCGAGCCCAGACGGGCTCATACGAACGTCTCGCGGACGCGCTGGAGAAACTAGAACCGAACTCCGCGGCCGCACGCGCGGTACGTGATGCGCTGACGACCCCGAGATCAGCGGCGCAGCCGAATGTTCGCTAGCCTCCGGTCGACCGGGCGTTCGAGGGAGGATCCACCACTGTGAGCACGATCGACACGAGCAAGCCGCATTCGGCCCGCATGTACGACTACTTCCTGGGCGGGAAGGACAACTACCCGGTCGACGTGGCGGCGGCCGAGCAGGTGACCTCGCACTTCCCGGCCGTGAGTCAGATGGCGCGGACCAACCGCGCGTTCATGCACCGGGCTTCACGGCTGCTGGCCGAGCGGGGAGTCCGGCAGTTCCTCGACATCGGCACCGGTATCCCGACCGAGCCGAACCTCCACCAGATAGTGCAGGGGATCGCCCCCGACGCCCGGGTGGTGTACGCGGACAACGACCCGATCGTGCTGCGGCACGCCGAGGCGCTGCTGCACAGTACGGCGGAGGGGAAGACCTCCTACGTCCAGGCCGACGTACGGGAACCGGGCAAGATCCTCGCGGCGGCCCACGAGACCCTCGACTTCACTCAGCCGATCGCGCTGTCCCTGGTGGCCCTCCTGCACCTGGTCGCGGACGAGGACGAGCCGGTCCGGATCGTGCGGGAACTGGTCGAATCCCTCGCCCCCGGCAGCTACTTGACGCTCTCGCACGCCACCGGGGACTTCGACCCGGAGACCTGGGAGCGGGTCGTGGAGGTGTACCGCAAGGGCGGGACCGCGGCGCAGGTCCGCTCGCGCGACGAGTTCTCCGGATTCTTCACCGGGCTGGAACTGGTGGACCCCGGTGTCGTGCTCGCGGCCCAGTGGCATCCCGAACTCGGCGCCCGGCAGGGGGGCGAGGAGATCCCCCTGTACGTGGGGGTCGCGCACAAGTCCTGACGGACGACCGGCCGTCGGACCGGGCTGTGGAGCCCGGTCCGACGGCCGGTCGTCTTCCGGGGCTACGACAACTGCGACTGCACCTGCGACGAGATGAGCTCCAGGTGTTCCAGGTCGTGGAGGTCCAGGACCTGGAGGTAGATACGGCGGGAGCCGATCTCGGCGTAGCGGCCGATCCTGTCGACGACCTCGGCCGGGGAGCCGGCGAGGCCGTTGCTCTTCAGCTCGGGAACCTCACGGCCGATCGCGGCGGCGCGGCGGGCGACCTCCTGGTCGTCCTTGCCGACGCAGACGACGAGGGCGTTGGAGTACGTCAGCTCGTCGTCCTCGCGGCCGGCCTCCCGAGCGGCGGCGCGCACCCGGGCGAACTGGCGCTCGCTGTCCTCGACCGAACCGAAGGGCATGTTGAACTCGTCGGCGTACTTCGCGGCCAGCGCCGGGGTGCGGGACGGGCCGTGGCCGCCGACCAGGACGGGGATCTTCGCCTGGGCCGGCTTGGGCAGCGCGGGCGAGTCGGTGAGGTCGTAGAACTCGCCGTGGAAGTCGAAGGTCTCGCCGAGCCCGGTCGCCCACAGGCCGGTGACGATCGCCAGCTGCTCCTCCAGGCGGCCGAACTTCTCCTTGGGGAAGGGGATGCCGTACGCCTTGTGCTCCTCCTCGAACCAGCCCGCGCCCAGGCCCAGTTCGACACGGCCGCCGGACATCTGGTCGATCTGCGCGACCTGGATGGCGAGCACGCCGGGCAGCCGGAAGGTACCGGCGGTCATCAGGGTGCCGAGGCGGATGCGCTTGGTCTCACGGGCGAGGCCGGCGAGGGTGATCCAGGCGTCGGTGGGGCCGGGCAGGCCGTCCGCGGAGCCCATCTTCAGGTAGTGGTCCGACCGGAAGAAGGCGTCGAAACCAAGGTCCTCGGTGGCCTTGGCGACCGTGAGAAGGGTGTCGTAGGTGGCGCCCTGCTGGGGCTCGGTGAAGATGCGGAGATCCATACCTCCATCCTGCACGCCGCCCCGCCGGTCAACCCCACCCGCCCCTGCCGTCCCTCCTCTGCCCGGTCGGGTGAAATTCCGTCAACGCGGCGCACGGGGGCTGCCCGGGCCAGTGACCCGGCGAAGGTGATGATCGTTGCTCGGGCGGAGCCGGACCGACCGGCGCCCGCGCCGGCCGGTCAGCGCCGGGCGTCACCCGTGTCGGCCTCCCGTGGAGGCCTGGGCCGAGGAGGCCGTCATGTCCGAAGAATCCGTCCCGCAGCAGGGGACCGGGCCAACCGGTCAGCCGAAGGGGCTGCTGCAGCAGATGGAAGAACTGATGGCGTCGCTCAACGCGGATCTCTCCGCCCTGGACGCGGACCTCCAGTCAGCGGGGCGGGGTGCGGACGAGGCCGAGGGCCGCTGAGAGGAGCGCCGACGTCGCTCGCCCCGGGGCCCGGATCCCCTGAGCACTCATCCCGCCTCCCGTTCCGGTAGCGGCTGATCCCGGTCCGCCAGCTTGCTGAGCATCTCCAGGACGCGGTCCCGGGACTCGTCCGCCGCGTCGATCGCCTCCATGCACTGCCAGTACGTGCCTTCGTCGGCCGCGGCGCAGGCGAGGCCGACGAGGGCGATGCCCACCTCGCCGAGCAGGCCGCCGAGACAGAGCAGAACCTGGCGGGCGTCGCCCAGTTCGGTGAGCTGGGCGGCGCGCAGGTCGGCGGTGTCCAGGTCGGGACGGTCCAGGACACCGCAGCCTCTGCCCGCCAGTTCGGTCAACCCCAGTGCCTCGCCGCGGAGTCGGGGCGGGCCGGAGACCGCCAGCCTGCTGCCTATCGCCTGGGCCAGCGCCTGCGCCTGCCACACCTCCGTCAGCACCTGAGGCGCTTCGCCGCTCCCCGCGAGGGCACGCCTGCTCGTCACAATGAGCCGCACCGCGTCCATGCGCTGCCCCCGTCCGCCGCCCGAACTCCGTTGTTCACTACCCAGCGTGAGGGTCGACGGGACGAAAAGCCAGAGGAAGGCGGAAATCTGTGGACAACGAATCGATTTCGGGCCGGATTTTGACTGCGGAGAGTGAAAACGGACCGAGCTGCTCCCTACGGACCCGTACCGGCGCCCCTACGGCGCCGGAAACCTCCGCTCGTTGCGGTCGATCTTCGCGTCCAGTGCCGCCAACGGGTCGATGCCCAGCACCTCGCACAGCTGGAGCAGATACGCGAGCACGTCGGCGACCTCGTCGGTGACGCGGTGCGCGGTGTCGGCGTCGTCCATGACGCGGGCCGACTCCTCCGGTGTCAACCACTGGAAGATCTCCACCAGTTCGGAGGCCTCCACGCTGAGCGCGGCGACGAGGTTCTTGGGGGTGTGGTACGGCTGCCAGTCGCGCGCCGCCGCGAACTCGGCCAGCCTGCGCTGGAGTTTCGCCACATCGAGAGGGTCTGTCACGGGTCCAGGTGTACCACCGTGAGCCCCTCGACCCCGGTGGCCCAGGACGCGTCGGTCGCCGTGCCGAGCAGCCGGATGTGTCCGCGGTCGCACATCCGGGCCGCGAGCCGCAGGAGTTCGTCCCGTTGCCGTGGGTCCAGTCGCCGGTCGAACCCGTCGGCGAGCACGGTGAGCGTCTGCATCGCCGCGGGCACCTCGCCGGCGGGGTCGACCTCCAGGACGCCGGGTCCGGTGAAGAGCACGAGGGCGAGGGCGAGGTACCTCAACTCGCCGTCGCCGAGCCGCCCCAGCGCCGTACGGGCGCCGTCGCCGCGGTCGAGCACGGCCCGGACCCTGCCGTCGGCGAGGAGTTCGGCGAGGACGTCCGCCACCGGGCCGGCGCATCCGGTGTGCACCGCCGCGACGAACTGCGCGTGGCGGCGGCCGCATTCGGAGCGGGTGCGCCACAGCACGTCGGCGAGGTTGTCGCAGCCGCCGAGGAGGCGTCCGGAGCCGGTGGGGACGGGGGCGCGCATCCGGTCGGGGCGGGGATCGCAGGCGAACAGGGACCGTAAGGCCACGACGGTCTGCTCGGCGGCGGCGAGCACCCGGCGCTGGCCGTCCGTCTTGCCGGCCACCCGCAGCGGAAGCAGTGCGGTGCCGAGCCGGTCGTCCGGGAGCGGGGCGCGGGTCACCGGCGTGGAACCGGCCGTGTGCCAGGCGGCCTGCACGGCCCGTCGTGAGGGGTCGCGCAGAGCCGTCTCCAGCAGGACCTGCCCGTCGGCGGCCAGCCGCTCGCCCACGACCCGCAGCTCGGGCTCGGCCTGCACGGCGACGTCGAGCCGGACCGGCCCCTGGGGACCGTCGGTCGTGCAGCCGATCCGGAACCCGCGCCGCCGCTGCGCGTCGGGCCGCGCCCGCTCCGGTACGCACGCGAGCGGATCGGGGAACACCTCCCCCAGCTCCGCCCCGGCGGCAAGCCGTGCCAGCGCCTCGTACGCCCGCAACGCACTCGACTTGCCGGATCCGCTGGGCCCGACGAGAAGGGTGAGAGGACCCAGGGGAAAGCTCGCCCGCCGATGCGAGGCGAAGGCGGACAGCCGCAGCTGGGCGGCGGGCGCGTGCGAGGGGCGCGCCCGGCTCGCCGCCGCGCCGCCGCCGGGGGGCGGGGCGCCCCCGCCCCTCGCGAGCGGGCCGGCGCCGGCCCGGCACGGACGCCCCCGGCCGGCGCGGCACCCGCCCGGCGCGCCCTCGACGCGCGGCCAGCGCGCGGCCCGGGCGCGCGCGCGCCGGGCGGCGGGGGGCCGCGGCCGCGGCTGCCACCGGCCG
>NZ_JABERD010000242.1 GCF_013044505.1 Streptomyces sp. S3(2020)
CTTCGGCGGGCCTGCCCTTCATCCCCAAGGCCCGCACCGAGGAACCGGCACCCGCCGACGGCCCCTCCGGCCCCGCCCGCCCGCTGCGCCGCCGGGTCCGCGGAGCCACGCTCCGCACCACGGCCGACGCCGCTCCCGCGAGCACCCGCCAGGCACCCCGCCCCGCCGACGCGGAGGCCGTCCGCAGCGCCCTCGAGGAGTTCGAGGCCGCGGTGGAACGCGCCCATCGCGACAGCGACACGGAACCGCACCAGACCCCCCGCAAGCACGACCAGAACCACCTCCCGGAAGGAGCGGAGCAGTGAGTACGTCGACAGGTGGCACTCCGACGGGAAACACACCGGCCGAGCTGAAGGCCGCGGCAGCCGACTTCACCTGGCTGTTGAATCGTTTCGCCACCGAGACCGCGGGCGTCGTGGACGCCATCGCCGTCTCCTCGGACGGCCTGCTCATCGCGGTCTCCGAACTGCGTGAGCACGCCGACTCCGAGCGCCTCGCGGCGATCGTCTCCGGCATCACCAGCCTGGCCGCCGGCGCGTCCGGCAACTACGGCCTGGGCGGCCTCAACAAGGTCATCATCGACCTGGAGGGCGGCCATGTCCTGGTCTCCGCCATCGGCAGCGGCGCCGTCCTCGGCGTCGTCACCGACAAGGAGGCCAAGCTCGGCAACATCGCCTACGAGATGACGCTGTTCGCCAATCGGGCGGGCAGCGCGCTCAGTCCCCAACTGGTGCTGGCGCTGAAGAACAGCGTCGGCTCCCCGTCGGCGCTCTGACCGGGACCGGGACGGACACGCCATGGCGGACGGCTCCTCAGCCGCGGGGCCCGACCCGGTCGGGCCCGCCTCCGCCGTGCGGCCGTTCCTGGTCACCGCCGGCCGGGTGGCACCCAGCGCGGCCGGCCGGCCGATGCCCGTGGAGACCCAGGTGGTGGCCACCGTCGAGGGTCTCGACGCGCTCGGCGGGCTCTCCTTCGAGCAGTACGACATCGTCGCCGCCTGCCGTCGGCCGCAGTCCATCGCGGAACTCGCGGCCCGGCTGCGGCTGCACCTCAACGTGGTCCGGGTGCTCGCCGAGGACCTGCGCGCGGAGGGGCAGTTGACGGTGCACGTGCCCGACTCCGACGACACGCACGACGCTTCCGTCCTGCGAAGAGTGATCGATGGCCTGCGGGCCATCCCCGACTCCCGAGGGGTACTCCGTGACTCCGACTGAACCGGCCACCCGCGACGGGTCCGGTCCGGCAGCCGCCGTGCGGCCACCGCTCCCGGTCAAGATGGTGATCGCGGGCGGCTTCGGCGTGGGCAAGACCACCACCGTCGGCGCCATCTCCGAGATCGAGCCGCTGACCACCGAGGCGGCCATCACGGAGGTCGCGGCGGGCGTGGACGACCTCACGCACACCCCGCGCAAGACCACGACCACGGTCGCGATGGACTTCGGCTGCATCACCATCGACCCGACCCTGAAGCTGTATCTGTTCGGCACACCCGGGCAGGAGCGGTTCGGCTTCATGTGGGACGACATCGTCGAGGGCGCCCTCGGCGGCCTGGTGATCGTGGACACCCGCCGTCTCGACGACTGCTATGCCGCGGTCGACTACTTCGAGCACCGGAAGATCCCGTTCGCGGTGGCCGTCAACGCCTTCGACGGCAAGGTCGAGCACACGCTGGACGAGGTCCGCTGGGCGCTCGACGTCGCGGACCACGTCCCGGTCGTCGTCTTCGACGCCCGCGAGCGCGGCTCGGTCCGCGACGCGCTCCTCGTCGTACTCGAACTGGCCCTTGCCCGCACGGAGTCGCTCCCCTGAGCAGGGCGGCGCATCGCGTGCGGGCCGAGCGCTCCCATGCGACGGAGGTTCGGCCGCGCCCCAAAAGGGGCGCGGGACCGTATCGAAGTGCGGCTACCGCCGCGTGGGCGCGACCAGCCACGACGGCGCCGCGGCCGAACGACGGCACATCACCGCTCGTCCAGCGGAGGTCAGACGCTCCGGCGCACGCCCCGGGAGACCGCGGCCCGGCCCACCGCCCAGAAGACCGCGAGCGTGAGCAGCGCCAGGCCCGCCACCAGCGTGGCGCCGCCGACGACCTTCTCGTAGTCGCGCTGGTAGAGCCCGTCCACGATGTAGCGGCCGAGGCCGCCGAGGCTGACGTAGGCCGCGATGGTCGCGGTGGAGACGATCTGGATGGCTCCGGAGCGCAGGCCGCTGAGGACCAGCGGGAGCGCGGCCGGGAGTTCGACCTGGAAGAGGACCCCGGCCTCGCTCATGCCCATGCCGCGCGCGGCGTCCACCGAGGACGGGTCGACGGTGCGCATCGCCTCGTAGGTGGTGACCAGGATCGGTGGGACGGCGAGGACGACGAGCGGGGTCATCACGTTGACGAGGCCGAAGCCCAGCAGCAGGGTGAGCAGCACCAGCAGGCCGAAGGTGGGCAGGGCCCGTCCCGCGGTGGCGATCAGGGAGAGGACGGTCCCGCCGCGCCCGTAGTGGCCGGTGACCAGTCCGACCGGCAGGGCGATCGCGGCGGCGATGAGCAGCGCCTCCAGGGTGTACTGGAGGTGCTCGGCGACGCGCGTGGGGATGCCGTCGTAGCCCTGCCAGTGGGCGCTGTCGCCGAAGAAGTTGCCGATGTGGGTGAGCAGGTTCACCGTGCTGCCTCTTCCAGGACGGGGGCGGCCTTGCGCTTGCCGCGCTGCGGGCGCGGCATCCACGGCGTCAGCAGACGGCGCAGGAGCACGAGCGCGGCGTCGGCGAGGATCGCGAGGACGGCCATGGACAGCACGGCGTTCACGGCGAGTTCCGGCCGGTTGTAGATGGTGGCGTCGTTCAGCAGGTTGCCGAGGGCGCCCTGGTTGCCGATGAGGGTGCCGACGCTGACGAGGCTGACGCTCGACACGGTCGCCACCCGCAGCCCGGCGATGATCGCGGGCACGGCGATGGGCAACTGGACCTGGACGTAGCGGCGTACGGGTCCCAGGCCCATGGCCTTCGCGGCGGCGAGGGTCTCCTGCGGGACCGAGCGGACGGCGTCCACGACGGCCGGGACCAGCACGACGAGGCTGTAGACGGTGAGCGGGATCATCACCGTCAGCTCGGTCATGCCGGTGTAGTCGATGAGCAGCACGAAGAAGGCCAGCGAGGGGATGGCGTAGAGCACGGTCGTCACCCACAGCACCGGCGGGTACAGCCAGCGGAAGCGGACGCACAGCTGGGCCAGCGGCAGCGAGATCAGCAGCCCGGCGAACACCGGCAGCAGGGCCTCGCGCAGATGCAGGCCGACCAGGCCCAGCCAGCTGTGCTGGAGGTCGCTGGGGATGTCGAACATCCGGTCCCAGTTCATCCGGCGGCCTTCGCGTCCGTGAGCCCCCGCGCGTGCGCGCCGCGGATGGCCTCGGCGATGGTCTGCTGGGAGACGACCCCGACGGCCTTCCCGTCGGCGTCCACGGCGACCGCCCACCCGGTGGGCGAGAGCACCGCGCAGTCCAGGGCGGCCCGCAGCGAGTCGGTGCCGGCGACGAACGGCCGCCCGTGCGACAGCAGTCGGCCGGCCTCGACCTCGCCCGCCGTCAGGTGCTGCGGCTCGCTCCAGCCGAGCGGCCTGCCGTCGGTGTCCGTGACGAGGAGGTAGGGGGTGTCCGCGGCCTCGGTCGCGTTGATCTGCTCGGCGGTGGCGTCGATCGCGACGACCGGTCCGCTCGACAACTCCAGCCCCGCGGACGGGAAGAAGGAGAGCCGGCGGATGCCGCGGTCGGCGCCGAGGAAGTCCTCGACGAACGCGTCGGCCGGGTCGGACAGCAGCTCGGCGGGCGGCGCGTACTGGGCGAGCCTGCCGCCGGTGCGCATCACGGCGACCATCGTGCCGATCTTGACGGCCTCGTCGATGTCATGGGTGACGAAGACGATGGTCTTGCCCAACTCCTCCTGGATGCGCAGGAGTTCGTCCTGGAGTCCCTTGCGGACGATGGGGTCGACGGCGGAGAACGGCTCGTCCATGAGCAGCACCGGCGGGTCGGCGGCGAGCGCCCGGGCCACGCCGACGCGCTGCTGCTGGCCGCCGGAGAGCTGGTAGGGGTAGCGCTTGGCGAGGGCGGCGTCGAGGCCGACCCGCCCCATCAACTCCCGTGCGCGCTCCCGGGCCTTGTCCTTGCTCCAGCCGAGCAGGCGGGGCACGGTGGCGATGTTGTCGATGATGGTGCGGTGCTGGAAGAGGCCGGCGTTCTGGATGACGTAACCCATGGACCGGCGCAGGGTGTTGACCGGCTGCCGCAGGATGTCCTGGCCGTCGAGGAGGATGGTGCCCTCGGTGGGCTCGACCATGCGGTTGATCATCCGCAGGGTGGTCGTCTTGCCGCAACCCGAGGGACCGACGAGGACGGTGATCGAGCGGTCGGGTATCTCCAACGAGAGCCGGTCGACCGCCACCGTGCCGTCCGGGTACCGCTTGGTGACTGAATCTATCCGTATCAAAACGCCGAATACCCTTCGGGTCTGGCCGAGGTGGACCGCTTTCGGCCGTGGTGGGGCGGGCCGTTGCGGGTGAGTCTAGACGGCCCGTGTCGGCGCGCTTCGGCGGGCACGATCCGGCGGGGCGGCCGGAAAGCACTGTTGACCGGGCAGGGCGCGCGTACTGTCATGGAGTTCGCACGCATCCGGCCGTCCATGACGAGGAGCGCGACGTGAGTGAGTGGCGCAGCCGCCCGGCGCGGTGCCCTGTCGCGCGTGTACCTGGGGCCCCTCGTGCGGCGGCGCGGCGGGGAGCGGCGGGGGCCGACGACGGCACGGCCATGAGCGCGCGCTCCCGGGGCGGGCACCTCGGCGCCCGGACGAACCCCGGGCCGTGGTGCGCCCCTGTCCGAAACGGCACGCACTCCCCCTCCTCCTCCCCCGCTCCCGGCTTCGCCGGAGCCGGAGCCGCCAGGATCGCCACGGCCGTCGCTGTCACGCGCCGGGCCCGGTGAGCGGCGGTGGCCTCCGGCGGATCAGCCACGGGCGGCGGTTCCCGCATCCCCTCCTCCCGTCCGGGCCGGCCCGGTTTCGACCCGGCGGTGCTGGCCCGGGGGCGGCTGCTGCTCGCGCTCGCCGGCGACGCCCGGGGCCGTGACGCGGCCGACGAGGCGCGGACGCTGGCGCTGCGGGCGGCGGCGGACTTCGAGAGCGGCGTCCGGCTCTCCGGCCGGCACGGCGCGCCCTCCGCCGTGCGCTGCCGGGCCCTGCTGGACCTGGCCGAGGCGCGTGCCGTGGCCGCCGGTGACTCCGGGCATCCCGGGGTCCTGGAGGCGCTGGAGCGGGCGGTGGAGGCGGTCCGCGACCAGGACCCCGCGTTACGCGTGCCGGCCCTGCGCCGGCTGGCCGAGGCACACACGGCCCGCTACCGGCACACCGCCGAGTCCGCCGAACTCCTCGCCGCCGACGGGTGCTTCACACAGGCCGAGGCCCTGCTGGGCCGTGACGACCCGGAGCGGGCGGAGCTCCTCGCGGGCCGTGGCGAGGTGCTGGTCGCCCGGGCCGAGCGGGGCGCCGGGCTGCCGGTGGCCACCGACGCCGTACGGGTGCTGCGCGCGGCGCTGGCGCTGTCGGCCGACAGTGATCCCCATCTGGCCGACCGGCGGCTTCTGTTCGGGCGGGCGCTGCGTCATCATCACGGCGCGGGCGGCACGCCGACCGATCTGCACGAGGCCGAGTGGGTGCTGGCCCGCGCGGCACGGGGCGCGCGCGACGACCGTACGGCGGCGCTGGCGTGGCTGGAGCGCGGCGAGGTGCTGCTGACGCTGGCCGGGGACTCCGGGGCGCCGGAGTGGCTGGACCTGGCGGCCGACTCGTACCACCACGGCGTGCGCAGCGCGGAGCGGGCCGGTGAGCCGCTGCTGGCCGCGCGGGCACACCACCAGCGCGGGGTGGTGCTGGAACGCACGGCGGGGCCGGAGCACGCGCTGGAGTCGTACCGGACCGCCTGGGCGCTGTGGCAGCGGGCCGGGGCGGCGCAGGGGCCGCAGGCCCGGTCGACGTTCGAGCGCATGACCGCGCTCGCCGGAGCAGGGGGACGGTGAAAGGGTGTGTGCAGGGTGACGGAGCCGACCGGACGGGACGGACATGCGGGGACCCCGCTCCCCGAGTACGGGAACGTCGATCTGGCCGCGCTCCGCGCCCGGGTCGACCATCCCGTGCTGGGCGCGGTGCTGGCCACTCTGCTGGCCCGGTCGTGCGACGCCGACGGCGGCCTCGTGGCGTATCACGAGGACTCCCCGGGGGTAGAACGCTAGCGGCGGCACGGGGCCGCCCAGGGGGAGGCGACGCCGTGCAGACCGCTTCGGACGACAGCTTACGGATCGCCCGGGACCGGGAGTTCGCGCCGTGGCCGCACGCCGCACTGGACGTGGCGGCCCTCAGACGTGCCGGACAACGCCCTTCCCCCTTCCGCCAGTTCGTCCTGAAGGTGCACAGCCGCTGCAATCTCGACTGCACCTACTGCGTCATCTACCAGGGTGAGGACGCGAGTTGGCGGGGCCGCCCGGCACGGGTGTCGCCGGGGGTGATGCGCGAGACGGCCCGGCGGATCGCCGAACACGCCGTCGGCCACGGGCTGTCCGAGGTGCGGATCGACCTGCACGGCGGGGAACCGCTGCTGTCCGGCGCGGACACCGCGCTCCAGTACACGGCCGCCGTACGCCGGGCGCTGCCGGCCGGCGTCGCGCTGCGGGCGACCGTGCAGAGCAACGGCACGCTGATCACCGACCGGACCCTGGACCGGCTCGCCGACGCGAACATCAGGGTCGGGCTGAGCCTGGACGGCGGCACCGCGCATCTGAACGCCCGCCGCGTGGACCACGCGGGGCGGCCGTCCTGGCCGGCGGCGGAGCGGGCCGCGCGGCTGCTGGCGGACCGGCCCGAGCTGTACGCCGGGATCCTGTGCGCGATCGACATCACGAGCGACCCCGGCGAGGTGTACTCCTCGCTCGCCGCGCTGCGCCCGCCGCGCCTCGACCTGCTGCTGCCGCACGCCAACTGGTCGAGCCCGCCGCCGGGTCTGCCCGCCCGCGCTCCGGGGGCGTGGCCGGCCGTGCCCACCCCCTACGGCGACTGGCTGGCCGCCGCCTTCGACCTGTGGTGGGACGGCGCGCCCGACGGCTCCCAGCCCCGGGTACGGCTGTTCACGGAGGTCCTGGCGCTGCTGCTCGGGGTGCCCAGCACCACCGAGTCGATCGGGCTCTCCCCGACCTGCGCGGTGGTCGTGCACACCGACGGCTCGGTGGAGCAGATCGACTCCCTCAACCTCGCCTACGACCACGCGACCGCCACCGGCCTCGACGTCTTCCGGCACGCCTTCGACGAGGCGCTGGACCATCCGGGGATCGTCGCCCGCCAGCTGGGCCCGGCGGGTCTCGCGGACGAGTGCCGGGCCTGCCCGGTGGGCCGGGTCTGCGGGGGCGGCAACTACGGTCACCGCTACTCCCGCGGTACGGGCTTTCGGCACCCGTCCGTCTTCTGCGCCGACCTGGAGCGCCTCGTACGGCACGCGGCCGGACGGCTGAGCGCGGTGATGCCCCCGGATTGAGCGACGTATCGCTTAAAGTGCACGCGCACCATATGTGCAAAAACCAGCCAAAAAACGTCATTCTATTGATTTCGGTGTAAGGGGAGACGGTCGGATGGCCGACAGGTCCAAGGGCGCCGAGTCCCACGGGCACTTCACCATCAGCTACGCGGGATTCAACCGGCCCTGGGCGACGTGGATCGCGCACCAGCTGGAGCAGCTGGGCCACGAGACGACCCTGCTGCGCTGGGACCCTCCGGTGCGGATGCCGCTCGCCGAGGCGTTGCGCAATCTGCTCCAGGCGCCGGGCCGGGTGCTGCTCGTCCTGGACGACTGGTACTTCTCGCTGGGCCCCCGCTCGGACGCCGAGTGGACTCAGGCGCTGCACGAGGTGGTGCCGGCTCATGTGGACCGGTTCTCCGCGGTCAGCGTGGCCACGAGGGCGCTGCCCGCGACGGCCACCCCGCTGCGCCCGGTCGACCTGCGTGACCTGGACTCGCGCGAGGCCCGCCGCCGTATCCTGCGCCGCCTGGACATCGAGGCGTCCGCCGAGCCCGCCGCCCCGTCCGGCACCGCCGCCCCCCGCTTCCCCAACGACCCGCCGTCGGTGTGGAACGTGCCGCGCCGCAACGTCCGCTTCACCGGCCGCGACGCGATCCTGGAGGAGTTGCACACCCGCTTCGAGCGCGGCGGCCGCAGCGGCGCCCGGGTGGCGCTGCGGGGCATCTCGGGTGTGGGCAAGAGCCAGATCGCCAACGAGTACTCGCACCGCTTCGGCAACGACTACGACATCGTGTGGTGGGTCGGCGCCCGCTTCCGGGCGCCCGCGCGCGAGCAGTTCGCCCAGCTGGCCCCGCGCCTCGACCTGCCCGTCGGCCAGGAGCTGGGCGAGCGGATCCGCGCGGTCCACGAGGCGCTGCGGACCGGGACGCCGTACAAAAGGTGGCTTTTGATCCTTGATTCCGCGGACGACATGGAACAGATCGAGGATCTGCTCCCGGAGGGCAACGGCCATGTCCTGATCACCACCCTCACCCAGGACTGGGCCGCCTCCGGCAATGTCACCGAGATCGAGGTGCTCCCCTTCAGGCGGCCCGAGTCCGTCGCCTACGTCCGCCGGCGCGCCCAGCGGCTCAACGACGCCGAGGCCGACCAGCTCGCCGACTCCGTGCAGGACCTGCCGCTGCTGCTCGCGCAGACCGCGGCCTGGCTCGACGCCAACGCGATGCCCGCCAAGGACTACATCTCGATGATCCGGCGCGGCGAGGCCAGCCAGATCGGCATCCGGATCTCCTCCGACTACCCGATGGGCTTCCAGACCAGCTGGTCGATAACTCTCAACACGCTCCAGGAGAACAACCCCGAGGCGGTGGAGCTGCTCCACCTGTTCGCGCTGTTCTCCCCGGACGCCATCCCGGTCCGTCTGATGCAGGCCGCCCACCCCTCCGACCTGCCCGACCATCTCGCGGCCCTGGCGGGCGACCCGATCCGCTGGCACACCGCGCTGCGCCGGCTGTCGGAGTCCACCGCGGTCCGGCTGGACTACGTCGAGTCCTCCGACGCCGAACCGGCCGTGGACCGCGTCTCCATGCACCGCCTCTACCACAGCTTCCTGGTCAGCACCCTGACCGAGGACCGCCGCGACGCGCTGTCCACGATCGCCTGCACGCTGCTCGCGGGCGCCGACCCTCGCCGGCCGATCGACACCCGCGAGTGGACGCGCTACGCCGAGCTCATCCCGCATCTGGAGACCGCGGGGGCACTGGACAGCCCTGACCCGGTGGTGCGCCAACTCGTCCTGAACTGCGTCGAGTACATGCGGGTCCGGGGCGAGAACCGGGCCGCCCTCAGACTGTGCGAGCAGGCCGTCACCCGCTGGCGGACCCGGCTCGGTCCCGACGACCGGGACATGCTGATCCTGATCCACGATCACGCCAACATGCTGCGTCGCAGCGGCCGTTACCTGGAGGCGGAGGCCGTCGGACGCGCCGTCCTGGACCAGCTCGCGGAGACCCGGGCCGACGACGACCCCGACCTGCTGCGCGCCAAGAACGGCCTCGGCGGCACCCTGGTGTCGCTGGGCCGCTACGACGAGGCGCACGGCATGTTCAAGGAGTGCGTGCAGGCGTACACCAGCACCCTGGGCGCGGACGCCCCGCGCGCCCTCCAGGACCGCGGCAACCTCGCCGTGGTCACCAGCCTGCTGGGCCGCTACAAGGAGTCCCTGGAACTGCACCGCGACATCCTGCTGATCCGGGAGCGGCTGCTGAGCCCGCGGCACCATCTCACCCTGCGCTCGGGCATGTTCTACGCCTGGATGCTGCGCCTCCTGGGCCGCTACGACGAGGCGACGTCACGCCAGGAGCTCAACGTCCGCGCCCACCGCAACACGATGGACCGCTACACCCCCCAGACCCTGTTCGCCGAGCACAACCTGGCGCTGTGCATGCGGCGCAAGGGCGATCTGCTGGGCGCCGAGTCGCTGATGCGCAGCGTGGTCGAGCGGTTCGTGCAACGCCAGGGCCCCAACCACCCCGACTCCCTGCTGGTGCAGGCCGACTTCGCCACCTTCAACCGCGAACACGGCAATCTGGAGCAGGCCCGGGAGTCGGCGGCGGGAGTCGCCGAGCAGTACGCGAGGCTCGTCGGCCCGCAGCACCCGTACGCGGTGGGTACGGCGGGCAATGTGGCGCTGGCCCTGTGGGAGTACGGGGAGCGCGACGAGGCGCTCCGGATCGCGGAACGGGCGCTCGTGGACATGCGCGCCGCGGTCGGCCCGTCCCATCCCTGGGCCCTGGGTGCCGGACTCAACGCCGGGGGCGCCCGCAGTCTGGCCGGGGACGAGGAGGGCGCGGCCGAACTCACCCGCGGTGTCCTGGAGTCGGCGCGCACGACCCTGGGCGAGACCCACCCCCTGACCTTGTCCGTCAAGGCGGCCCTCGCCTCCGACCTGCGGATACTGCGACGCGGGCAGGAGGCGTCCAAGCTGGAGCACGAGGCGCTCCAGCAGCTCTCCGACACCCTGGGCGCACAGCACCCCCACACGCTCTCGATCCGCCGCAGGGAACGGCCCTACTGGGACTTCGAGCCGCTCCCCACCTAGGTCACAGCTCAGCTCTAGGACCTCGTGGGAACTTGCCTGGTGGGGTCTCAGCCGGGCAGCATGGGCCGGGCCTCTCGTCAAGAGGCTGGTTCGGCCGTCCTGAGAGGTGAGCGTGCGGGGTACAGACGAGGACAGGCCGCTTTTGGCTGGAGTACGGGAGCCGGGCGCCGAACTGCCCGACCTCACCGATCTCGACCTGCTGGCGCTGTCCCGTGAGTCATCGCATCCGGTGCTCGCGGCGGTCGCCACGGGCCTGCTGCCCCGCAAGCTGCGCGGTGGGCCCGCGATGGCGTTCTACGAGGACGGTCCGTATCAACTGTGACCGCCCGGTGGCCTCTTGAGGCACTGGACGTCGCCGGGTTACGACGGTCCGGTGTACGGGCCGTGCCCTTCCGGCAGTTCGTCCTGAAGGTCCACAGCCTCTGCAACCTGGCCTGCAGTTATTGCTACGTCTATGAGGGCGCCGACAACAGCTGGCGGGACCGTCCGTCGGCGGTGCCCGCGGAGGTCGTCCGGCGTACCGCGGCACGGATCGCCGAACACAGCGCGGCCCACGGGCTGACCTCTTTACAGGTCAACCTGCATGGCGGCGAGCCCCTGTTGGCCGGGGTGGAGACCCTGGTCGGCTACGTCACCGCCGTGCGGGAGGCGGTCGGCGCGGGATGCCGGGTGGACGCCAGCGTGCAGACGAACGGCACCCTGCTCACCGAGGCCCGGGTACGCCGACTGGCCGACGCCGGGATCGGCATCGGGGTGAGCGTGGACGGCGGCACCCCATGGCTGAACCGGCACCGCGTCAACCACGCCGGGCGCTCGTCCTGGGCGGCGGTCTCGGCCGGCCTCGACGTGCTGCGCCGGCATCCGGAGGCGTACGCCGGGATCCTGAGCGTGATCGACCCGGACTCCGACCCCGTCGAGGTCTACACGTCGCTCACCGCGCTCCACCCGCCCTCCATGGATCTGCTGCTGCCGCACGCCAACTGGGCCCATCCACCGGCCGGGACAGGACCCCACCCGTACGCCGACTGGCTGATCCAGGTCTTCGACCTCTGGTTCGACTCCCCCGGACAACCCGTCCCGATCCGGCTGTTCCGCGAGATCATCGGACTGCTGCTCGGGCTGGACGGCGGAGCCGAGGCCGTGGGCAACTCGCCGATGGTCGCGGTGGTCGTCGACACCGACGGCGCCATCGAGCAGGTGGACTCGCTGAAGACCGCCTACGAGGGCGCGCCCGCCACCGGACGCGATGTCTTCCGGCACTCCTTCGACGACGTCCTGGACCATCCCGGCGTCGTCGCACGGCAGTTGGGACGCCAGGCCCTCGCCCCCGAGTGCCTGGTGTGCCCGCTGGCGGCCGTGTGCGGCGGGGGCAACTACGCCCACCGCTACCGCGCCGACGAGGGCTTTCTGAACCCCTCGGTGTACTGCGCCGACCTGGAGCGGCTGATCCGGCACATCGCCGGCCGGGTGCGCCGCGCCGCCGACCTCGGGACACCCCTGGGGGCGATCAACAACCGCTGAGCACAAGGCTGTTGAGTGAGCCGGGAACGGGGAAGGAAAGCACAGGGATCCGGCTCGCAGGACGGGGGAAGTGCTGCATGACGATCGTGACAGGGGTGACGGCCGACGGCCGGGACGGACCGGTGTACGTCGAGGTGGACGGCGTCCCGGGCACGGGCGGTGTCGACGACGTGTACCGGGGGATCGACACCCGGGGCCCGGCCGACCGGGTGCTGGAGGTGGCGCGCGACGTCTACGCCGACGGCCTGGACCTGGCCCGGCGGTGCGCGCGGCAGGCGGCGCAACAGCTGCACGACCTCGGCGAGGGGCTGAAGCCCGACGAGGTGGAACTCCAGCTGTCGATCAAGCTGGACGCCGAACTCGGTGCGGTGCTGGTGAAGTCCGGGGCGGAGGCACAGCTCCAGGTCACCTTCCGCTGGAACACGGGGGGCGCCTCGTGACCGGTGGGACCGCCGGCTCCGGGATCCACATCCTGCCGTACAGCTATGTGGTCGGACAGGCCGAGCTGAAGCTCGCGCTCGAACTCAACTACATCGCGCCGCGGATCGGGGGCGTCCTGGTCAGCGGGCAGCGCGGTACCGCCAAGTCCACGGTGGTGCGGGCGTTCTCGCTGCTGACCCGGGGAGAGCTGCCGGTCACTCTGCCGATCAACGCCACGGACGACCGGGTGCTGGGCGGGTGGGAGCTCGACGCGCTGATGCAGGGGGTGGCGCGGACGCAGCCGGGGCTCCTGGAGGAGGCCGGCGAGAAGGGGATGCTGTACATAGACGAGGTCAACCTCCTGGACGACCACATCGTCAACATCATCCTCGACGTGGTCTCCACCGGGGTGCTGTCGGTGCAGCGGGAGGCCATCGACACCGTGCGCAGCGTCAGTTTCGGTCTGGTCGGGACGATGAACCCCGAGGAGGGCGGTCTGCGGCCGCAGTTGCTGGACCGGTTCGGGCTGATGGTCGCCGTGTCCGAGCTGGACCAGGAGGCGCGGAGGGCGATGGTGCTGGCCGTGCTGCGCTTCGACGACGAGGCCGGGACGGAGTCCTCCTGGCTGGCGGACGGGCTCGCCTCGGACGGGGCGCTGCGTGAGCGGCTGGACGCCGCGCGGGCGGCGGTCCAGGACGTACGGCTGAGCGAGGACATCGCCAAGCTCTGCGCCGACGTGGCCACGCAGTTGCGGGCGGTGGGGCACCGCGGTGAGGTGGTCACGGCCTGGGCCGCGCGAGCGCTCGCGGCGTTCGAGGGCACGGAAGAGGTCACCCCCCACCACGTACGCAGGGTGGCCCCGCTCTCCCTCCGTCACCGCCGCCCCGAGGCAGCCCACGGCGGACCCGTCGAATGGACACCGGAGGAGTCGGACCTGCTCGACGGGTTGCTGGGATGACGGCGGGTCGGGGGCGCGCGACCGGATCGCGTCGCCTGCGGATGCCGGTGGCCTCCGGGCCCGGGTGCGTGCCCCCCGCGCACGTCGGGTGGGGTGGGGGGCACGCACCCGGGCCC
>NZ_JABERD010000243.1 GCF_013044505.1 Streptomyces sp. S3(2020)
ACCCCACCCCACCTAGGCTTGACCCCATGCCACCGGCCAGGAAACGCGCCCGCACCTACGACCCCGTGAAGATCCGCACCGCCGTCCTCACCCAGTTCGGGCACGTCCGCCAGGCCGTGGGCACGCTGAGCGAGGAGCAGCTCGCGAGCCCCACCCGCCTCGGTGACTGGACCGTCCGCGAGCTGGCCGCGCACATCACGATGGCCGTCGACGCGATCAGCCGCGGCCTCGACCGCGACGAGCCCGAGAAGCCCGAGAAGCCCGCACTGACCCTCCTGGAGTGGCCCCTCACCACGGCCGACCGCGCCGGTGACATCGACGACGGCACCCGCGACCTCGCCGCCTCCCACCCCGACCTCGACGCCCTGTACGCCGACACCGGGGAACGCTTCGCGCGCACGCTCGCGCAGGCCCCCGCCGACCGCCTCGTCGGCAGCCGCACCGGCACCATGACCCTCGCCGACTACCTGGTCACCCGCACCGTCGAAGTCGTCGTCCACACCGACGACCTGAACGCCGCGGTGCCGGGCCTGGACATCCCGTACGACCGACAGGCACTCGCCGCCTGCACCCGCCTCCTCGCCGACGCCCTCGCAGCGAAGGCCCCCGGCGGCTCGACCGAGGTGCGGATCCCGCCGTACGCCGTCGTGCAGTGCGTCGAGGGACCCCGGCACACCCGTGGCACCCCGCCCAACGTCGTCGAGACCGACCCGCTGACCTGGATCCGGCTGGCGACCGGACGGGTGGCGTGGCCGGAGGCGATCGAGGACGCGAAGGTCAGCGCCAGCGGGGAGCGGGCGGATCTTGGCGGATTGCTGCCCCTGATGGGGTGAACCGGTCGTCGGCGAGGAACCGGTCTCCCGCCCCTTCCGTCCCATCGGCATGGACAAACAGCGACTGATCCTCGTGGTCCTGACCGTGCTCCCGCTCGCCGCGGCCTGCGGCACCGGCACGACCGGCAGCGGTTCGGTCGGCGCCGAGAAACCCGTCACCGGAGTCCGCTGGAGCGTCGACAGCGTCACCGTGGACGGCAAGACCCACCAGGCCCCCGAGGGGGCGAACGTGGAGCTGAAGGACGGCAAGGCGGCGGGCAACTACGGCTGCAACCACTTCAACGCCAAGGTCACCACCGCCGAGGACGGCACCATCCGGCTCAGTCACGTCACGACCACCAGGATGGCCTGCGAGAAACCGGTCATGACCTTCGAGCAGACCCTCGCCGACACCCTTGTCGGCGGTGCTCTGAAGACCGCCGTCACCGACGACCACCTCACGCTGACCACCGCGAGCGGGGACACCGTGCGCCTGACGGAGTCCACCGAGGCCGCTGAGTCCACCCACTGAGAGGTGTGCGACACCTCACTCATATATCCGGAGGGCCGTCGAGCCGCCTCGCTGACCAGCGAAAACGAAAAAACCGCCAAAGAGGTCGCCGCCCGGTGACTCAACAAAGGCACGTATCCCCAATTCGGACCAGTGGTCGACCTCGCCTACACTCGGGGACGTGCCACGTGGTGACGGTCGACTCAATCATGATCTGCTCCCCGGCGAGAAAGGCCCCCAGGACGCTTGCGGCGTCTTCGGAGTCTGGGCTCCGGGTGAAGAGGTCGCCAAGCTCACTTACTTCGGGCTCTACGCCCTCCAGCATCGGGGCCAGGAATCCGCGGGTATCGCGGTCAGCAATGGCTCCCAGATCCTCGTCTTCAAGGACATGGGGCTCGTTTCCCAGGTCTTCGACGAGACCTCTCTCGGTTCGCTCCAGGGTCATATCGCGGTCGGTCACGCCCGCTACTCGACCACCGGGGCCTCCGTGTGGGAGAACGCCCAGCCGACGTTCCGTGCCACCGCGCACGGCTCGATCGCGCTCGGCCACAACGGCAACCTGGTCAACACGGCGCAGCTCGCCGAGATGGTCGCCGACCTCCCCAAGGACACCAACGGCCGCTCGACGCGGGTGGCCGCCACCAACGACACCGACCTGCTCACCGCGCTCCTCGCGGCCCAGGTCGACGACGACGGCAAGCCGCTGACGATCGAGGAGGCCTCCCCGAAGGTCCTCCCCCTGGTCCGCGGCGCCTTCTCCCTCGTCTTCATGAACGAGCACACCCTCTACGCGGCCCGCGACCCGCAGGGCATCCGCCCGCTGGTCCTCGGCCGCCTGGAGCGCGGCTGGGTCGTCGCCTCCGAGGGCGCCGCCCTCGACATCTGCGGCGCCAGCTTCGTCCGCGAGATCGAGCCGGGCGAGTTCATCGCCATCGACGAGAACGGTCTGCGCAGCTCCCGATTCGCGGAAGCGAAGCCCAAGGGCTGTGTCTTCGAGTACGTCTATCTGGCCCGCCCCGACACCGACATCGCCGGCCGCAACGTCTACCTCTCCCGGGTGGAGATGGGCCGCAAGCTGGCGAAGGAAGCCCCGGTCGAGGCCGATCTGGTCATAGCGACCCCGGAGTCCGGCACCCCGGCGGCGATCGGTTACGCGGAGGCCAGCGGAATCCCGTTCGGCGCGGGTCTGGTGAAGAACGCGTACGTCGGCCGTACGTTCATCCAGCCCTCGCAGACGATCCGGCAGCTCGGCATCCGACTGAAGCTGAACCCGCTGAAGGAAGTCATCAAGGGCAAGCGCCTGGTCGTCGTCGACGACTCGATCGTGCGCGGCAACACCCAGCGGGCCCTGGTGCGGATGCTCCGCGAGGCAGGGGCGGCCGAGGTCCACATCCGGATCTCCTCCCCGCCCGTGAAGTGGCCCTGCTTCTTCGGCATAGATTTCGCGACCCGTGCCGAGCTCATCGCCAACGGCATGACCATCGACGAGATCGGCACCTCGCTGGGCGCCGACTCCCTGGCGTACATCTCCCTCGACGGCATGATCGAGGCGACCACCATCGCCAAGCCGAACCTGTGCCGCGCCTGCTTCGACGGCGAGTACCCGATGGAGCTCCCGGACCCCGAGCTGCTCGGCAAGCAGCTCCTGGAGACCGAACTGGCCGCGGGTCCCGCCGCCACGGCCGCGGCCGACGCGATCCGTCGCCCGTAAGCCTCGTAGAAACCAACCCGAAAGATCCCAGGCAATGTCTGAGAGTTCCTCTACCGGTGCTTCCTACGCGGCTGCCGGCGTCGACATCGAAGCGGGAGACCGCGCCGTAGAGCTCATGAAGGAGTGGGTGAAGAAGACGCAGCGCCCCGAGGTCCTCGGCGGCCTCGGTGGTTTCGCCGGCCTCTTCGACGCCTCCGCCCTCAAGGGCTACGAGCGTCCCCTCCTGGCCTCCGCGACCGACGGCGTCGGCACGAAGGTCGATATCGCCCGTCAGCTGGGCGTCTACGACACGATCGGCCACGACCTGGTCGCGATGGTCATGGACGACATCGTGGTGTGCGGTGCCGAGCCGCTGTTCATGACCGACTACATCTGTGTCGGCAAGGTCCACCCCGAGCGGGTCGCCGCGATCGTCAAGGGCATCGCCGAGGGCTGTGTCCTCGCCGGCTGCGCCCTGGTGGGCGGCGAGACGGCCGAACACCCCGGTCTGCTGGGTCCGGACGACTTCGACGTCGCCGGCGCCGGTACGGGCGTCGTGGAGGCCGACCGGCTGCTGGGCCCGGATCGCATCCGTACGGGTGACGCGGTCATCGCCATGGCGGCGTCCGGACTTCACTCGAACGGGTACTCGCTCGTCCGCCACGTCCTGCTGAACCAGGCGGGGCTGTCCCTGGACGCCCGGATCGACGAGCTCGGCCGCACCCTCGGCGAGGAGCTCCTGGAGCCCACCAAGATCTACTCGCTGGACTGCCTGGCGCTCACCCGCACCACCGACGTGCACGCGTACAGCCACGTCACGGGAGGCGGTCTCGCGGCCAACCTGGCCCGCGTGATCCCGGACGGGCTGCACGCGATCGTGGACCGCTCCACCTGGACCCCGGCCCCGATTTTCGACCTCGTCGGCAGGACGGGTCAGGTCGAGCGCCTGGAGCTGGAGAAGACCCTCAACATGGGCGTCGGCATGATCGCCATCGTCCCCGAGGAATCGGCCGACGTGGCCCTGACGACGCTGGCCGACCGCGGGGTCGAGGCCTGGGTGGCCGGCGAGATCACCGAGCGCGGCGACCGCGCCACGGGCGCCGAGCTGGTTGGCGACTACAGCGCCTGAGGCCCGCGGGGGCAGCGCAAAACCCGGTCCGGTGGTGTGGACCACACCCGGACCGGGTTAAACACAGCTGGAGCGTCAAGCGCCGCGGCGTTGAGACGTGGGACCGGACTCGTCGTCCTCGTCCTCATCGTCGTCGTTATAGAGATCCGCGTACTGGGAGTACGGGTCGTCTTCTTCGTCTTCGTCGTCCTCGAACGGCTCGCCATTCGGCGGCTGGCTCGAAGTCGAAGCGCCCAGCTCATTGGCCAGACGCGACAGGTCA
The DNA here is from genome assembly GCF_013044505.1 of Streptomyces sp. S3(2020). Lineage (GTDB taxonomy): Bacteria > Actinomycetota > Actinomycetes > Streptomycetales > Streptomycetaceae > Streptomyces. Next base: position 4,405 of record NZ_JABERD010000243.1, read on the forward strand.
GTCCCGCCGCTGCTGTACTTCAGCTGGCGGGCGACCTTCGTCTGCTTGGCCTTTGCCCGGCCGCGCCCCATGGCTCGACCCCCTCGGATACGGGGCTCGGTGGCCCCAGAGTCTTGACACGCGTTCATGATCTGGAACGGGCTCTCCGCAGAGAGACCGGTCCGTAGGGCTTCCACGGTACCTGAGCCCACGCCTGTACGGTACGTCGCCCGCAGGACGTGCCTGGACCCACAACCCTCAGAGTGCCCTGTCCCTGCTGGTCAACCGCGATTTTAACCACTTCTTGGCGGCCGACCCGCCGACGAACGTGAGAGTTCTCTCTAAGTGCCCGTCGACGGGTACCGGCCATGGCGGCGCGGACGCCGGATCAGCGCGCCCTGCGGGCCGCCGCCGCCTCGTGCATCCGCTGCTCGGCGATCCGGTCGGCCGCCGCGGCCGGCGGGATCCCGTCCGTCTTCGCACGTGCGAATATGGCGAGCGTGGTGTCGTAGATCTCCGCCGCCTTCGCCCTGCACCGCTCGAAGTCGAAGCCGTGCAGCTCGTCGGCGACCTGGATGACCCCGCCGGCGTTCACCACGTAGTCCGGCGCGTAGAGGATCCCGCGGTCGGCGAGGTCCTTCTCCACGCCCGGGTGGGCGAGCTGGTTGTTGGCGGCGCCGCAGACCACCTCGGCGGTCAGCGCGGGGACGGTGTCGTCGTCGAGGGCGCCGCCGAGCGCGCAGGGGGCGTAGATGTCGAGCCCCTCCGCCCGGATCAGGGTCGCGGTGTCGGCGACGGCCGTCACGCCCGTCGGATGCGCGGCGAGGATCCGCCCCACGGCCTCCTCGCGGACGTCCGTGACGAGGACCTCGGCGCCCTCCGCCAGCAGGTGCTCCACGAGGTGGTGGCCGACCTTGCCGACGCCCGCGATGCCGACCTTGCGGCCGGCCAGCGAGGGGCTGCCCCACAGGTGCCGGGCGGAGGCCCGCATGCCCTGGTAGACGCCGAAGGAGGTCAGCACGGAGGAGTCGCCCGCGCCGCCGTTCTCGGGGGACCGCCCGGTCGTCCAACGGCACTCACGTGCGACGACGTCCATGTCGGCGACGTACGTACCGACGTCGCACGCGGTGACGTACCGCCCGCCGAGCGAGGCCACGAACCGGCCGTAGGCGAGCAGCAGCTCTTCGCTCTTGAGGGTGTCCGGGTCGCCGATGATCACGGCTTTGCCACCGCCGTGGTCCAGGCCGGCCATGGCGTTCTTGTACGACATCCCGCGCGCGAGGTTCAGGGCGTCGGCGACGGCCTCCTCCTCGGTCGCGTACGGGTAGAAGCGCGTACCGCCGAGCGCGGGGCCCAGCGCGGTGGAGTGGATGGCGATGACGGCCTTGAGGCCGCTGGCACGGTCCTGGCAGAGCACGACTTGCTCATGACCGCCCTGGTCCGAGTGGAACAGGGTGTGCAGGACGCCGGCTGATACGTCGGTCACTGTGGTGACTCCTGGGTAAAGAGCGGCGGTTGGGACCAGCTCCCGTAAGGGTGGCGGGCGCTGTGAGCATGAGATTAGAGCCTGGGTGCCGCTGCCCACGGCGCCGTGCTCAGGATCACCTGCCGGCGGAGTACGCCCGTGCGACGATTTGCATAGATTTCCCGCCTGTTTGTGAGCGGGTTCGGCAGGTTTTCCCGGCAGTGGGCGGGGGATGGAGCAGGCGTGCCCAAGGTGTCCTCGGTGGTCGTCCCGTACGCGACCTATCTGCGCGTGTACGAGCCGCTGGCAGCCTTCCCGGAGCCGGAACGCGGCCACTGGACGCGCTACGCCCGCCGCGCCGACCGCCCCTCGTACCAGGACGAACTGCGCCGCTCCCTGGCCGACTTGCTGCCCACCCCGCCGATCCCGGTGCCGGTGCACGAGAGCGCCGACGCGTTCGTGCTGGACGTGGACGGCGTGGTCTGCGTCTGCCCCTGGCGGACCCGGCTGCGCGGCTGGCAGGCGCTCCAGGAGCTGCCCGAGGAGCTGCCGAAGCCGGTCCTGGAGGCGGTGCTGCCGGAGGTCGTACGGCGCCAGGCGGCCCAGGACTACGAGCGCTGGCTGGTCCGCAACCCGGACGCCCGGCCCTGGATCCGCACCTCGACCTGGCAGGTGCCGCTGCACTGGTTCGTGCTGGTGGTGGACGAGGAGCGGTCCTTCGACAAGGGCTCGGGCGAGATCCCGCCGACGCTGCGCTACCGGACGCCGATGGTGCAGGCCCGGCGGCGGGTGGCGCGGGCGCTGCGGACCCTGAAGGACACCGTCGACGAGGGGCCGCTCACCGACGGCCTGGTGGACGTGGGGCGTTGGCTGGAGGAGTTCCACCCGCGCTCGCACGTCGAGCTGGACTACGGCGGTCTGGTGCACACCCTGCCGCCCGGCGAGCTGGAGGACGACCACTCGGCGGCCGATGTCGCCGCGGGCATCGAGGCGCTGCGGATCGGCGACGGGGCGGGCGCGGGGGAGGCGTACGCGCGGCTCGTGGAGCGGTGGCGGTCGGTGCGGGACCGGCGGTCGGCGAACTAGGTCTTTCGTGAACTGAGTGTGTCCTGGGTCACCTTGGTCACGAACTGGCGTTTGACCTGACGCCCGTTTTGGGGTTTCGTCCTCGGTCAAGGTGTCACCAAGTTTCCCCTGATGCTCCGCCAACAAGGGACGTAGGTCCCGATCCGGGCGTACGCCTCACTGTGTGTCAAGCGTGACGGACCGCACGTACCCGGCTCTTGCATCTCTTGCCCCTCCTCATGCCAAAATAGGACAAGGGGCCCGGGGGAGGTTCCGCTTTGGGGGGTCTGGTGACTCCTGATCGCTCTGTGACTGATCGTCACAGTGGCGTGACTGTCCGCTATGGCATGGTCCATCGGCCTCTGTCGCCGATGAACACCTGGGGGGCAATTCCATCGGTTTGGCCCAGGCGGCTGGACAGATGGTGTAGTTGTAGTGCCGAGGACAAGCCGTTCGTCCTATAACCGACTCGACTCGCGTCCGCCATTTCGGGCAACGCGGGTCAAGGTGCAGAATTTAGAGGAAAGAACCGAGAAGGTTCGGTTCTCCCGAGGAGGCCGCTCATGACCGCTCGCACCCCTGATGCCGAGCCGCTGCTGACCCCGGCTGAGGTCGCCACGATGTTCCGCGTCGACCCCAAGACGGTCACGCGGTGGGCGAAGGCCGGGAAGCTCACGTCCATCCGTACGCTCGGCGGGCACCGCCGCTACCGCGAGGCGGAGGTCCGTGCACTGCTCGCGGGCATCCCGCAGCAGCGCAGCGAGGCCTGAACCAACTGAATAACGGGCAAACCGGCAGGTCCCCCAACGTGCCGAGGCGTCCGTAACCCAAGCTCCAAGCGACGCGGGTACTGCCCCAACAGAACCCACGCCCAAGCTCATCCAAGAACATCACAGGGTGCGTCGTCGATCGCGCTGGACTCCGCCGAGTCCAGCGCGATCTTTTTTGTGCGCTCCACGTGCGGGACGGGGGCCTGCACAGGGTGCTGTGAGCGGGCTTGTCGGAGTCTGGGGAGGGGTGTCGGATCTCCTGTGGAAGGCCGCTGCCGTACCGACTGGTCGGCCCTGCGGGCTGGTGCAATTGCACATATTAAATTGACCAGTTGTAGGTGAGGTGTAAGTACCGCAGTTTCAGAAACTCATGCGGTGACTCCCGTCACATGCCAGGGTCCTTGTTGCCCCTGGCGCATGTGCGCTAGAGGAGGCACGCGTTCCACCGTCCCATGCCCGTACGGCCGTTGGGGCCGGCGTTGGTCACGCGGGCGAGGGACTTTCGTCCTCGGCGACCTCCCCGCCGGCCTCGTCGGCCCGCGGGGCGGAGTCCAAGGCGAGCCGCAGCAGCTGATGGCAGATCGGGCAGTGCCGCGTCAGATGGCGATAGGAGGTAGCAGCCGACAGATGCGCACGGAGCAACGCCCGCGTCTCGTGCCTGGCCGAAGCCGCCATACGCCACCTCCAGGGGCCGCCCGGGGAACAGGCCCTGGTTTCTGGAGTACCGAGCGAATGTGACGCCGTCAAGACCGCGTAGGCGGCCGCAGACGCAAGAAGGCCCGGATCCGAAGATCCGGGCCTCTCGTACTGCTTACTGCGGTCCTGACGGGATTTGAACCCGCGGCCTCCACCTTGACAGGGTGGCGAGCACTCCAAACTGCTCCACAGGACCAGGTTTCGCGGCGCTTATTGCTGCGTTGCGCTGCGAGAAGGACTGTACAGGAGGGTGAGCCCGCTGCGCGAACTCACCCAGCGTGCGGGGGCGGTTACGGGACGGCCGCGTCGATGGCCTTCACGATCCGCTTGTCCGAGACGGGGTACGCCGTGCCCAGCGCGTGCGCGAAATAGCTGACCCTGAGCTCCTCGATCATCCAGCGGATGTCCAGGACCGACGCCGGCACCGGGCGGCCCTTCGGCAGCTGCTCCAGGAGCCACGCGTACTCGTCCTGCATCTCGTGGACCTTCTCCATGCGCGTGGTGTCCCGCTGGACGCTCGTCGGCATCTGCTGGAGACGCCGGTCCGCGGCGACCAGGTACCGCATCAGGTCCGGCAGACGGCGCAGACCCGTCTCCGTCACGAAGCCCGGCTTCACAAGGGCGTCCAGCTGCTTGCGTACGTCCTGGAGGTTCGCCAGCAGCGCGGGGCTCCGTACGGCTTTCAGACGGCGCTCACAGGCCTGCCAGGCGGCAAGGACCTGCTGCACCTGGCCCACCGTACGGACCGTCGTGTCGACGATCTCGGCGCGCACCTTGTCGTAGAGCTTCCGGTACGACTCCTCGTCCCACGCCGGCCCCCCGAAGTCGGCGATGAGCCGGTCCGCCGCCGCCATCGCGCAGTCGTCGAAGAGGGCCTGGATCGTGCCGTGGGGGTTGGCCGAGAGCGCGAGCTTCTGCGGGTTCGTCAGCTTCTCCGAGGCGAACTTCGCCGGGTTCACCGGGATGTTGCGCAGGATCAGCCGCCGCGTGCCCTTCCACATCGCCTCCGCCTGCTCCGCCTCGGTGTCGAAGAGGCGTACGGAGACCGTGTCACCGTCGTCGACGAGGGCCGGGTACGCCTTCACCGGCTGGCCCGCCCGCCGCGTCTCGAAGACCCGGGTCAGCGTGCCGATCGACCAGTCGGTGAGGCCCTTGCGCTCCAGGGACTCGCCGCCCTGGCGTTCCGCCGTCGCCGCGGCCGCCTGGGAGAGGGCCTGGCGTGCCTTCGGCCTCAGCCGGAGCCTCAGCGCCTCCAGGTCCTTGTCCTCGGCGACCGTGCGCCGGCGCTCGTCGACGATCCGGAAGGTGATGCGCAGGTGCTCGGGGACACGGGACCAGTCGAAGTCCTCGGCCTCGAACGGCACGCCCACCATGCGCTTCAGCTCGCGCGCCATGGTCACCGTCAAAGGCTCCTGCAAGGGGACGGCCGTATCGAGGAACCGCCGCGCGAAGTTCGGCGCCGGCACGTAGTTCCGCCGGATCGGCTTCGGGAGGGAACGGATCAGCTCCGTCACCACTTCCTCCCGCAGCCCCGGGATCTGCCACTCGAAGCCCTCGTCCGTGACCTGGTTGAGCACCTGGAGCGGGACATGGACCGTCACACCGTCCGCGTCCGCACCCGGCTCGAACTGGTACGTCACACGGAACTTGAGCTGCCCCTGCCGCCAGGAGTCCGGATAGTCGGCCTTGGTGACCGCCTCCGCCGACTCCCGGATGAGCATCTCCCGCTCGAAGTCCAGGAAGTCCGGCTGCTCCTGCCGCTTCCGCTTCCACCAGGAGTCGAAGTGGGCGCCGGACACGACGTGTTCGGGCACCCGCTGGTCGTAGAAGTCGAAGAGCGTGTCGTCGTCGACCACGATGTCCCGGCGCCGCGCCCGGTGCTCCAACTCCTCGACCTCACTGAGGAGTCTCCGGTTGTCGGCGTAGAACTTGTGATGGGTACGCCAGTCGCCCTCGACGAGCGCGTTGCGAAGGAAAAGCTCGCGGGACGTCTCCGGGTCGATACGGCCGTAGTTCACCTTCCGCTGGGCGACGATCGGCACGCCGTACAGCGTGACCTTCTCGTACGCCATCACGGCCGCCTGGTCCTTCTCCCAGTGCGGTTCGGAGTACGTCCGCTTGAGCAGGTGTTCCGCGAGCGGCTCGACCCACTCCGGATCGATCTTCGCGTTGACGCGGGCCCAGAGCCGCGAGGTCTCGACCAACTCGGCCGACATCACGAACCGCGGCTGCTTCTTGAAGAGCGCCGAGCCGGGGAAGATCGCGAACTTGGCGCTGCGGGCGCCCAGGTACTCGTTCTTGTTGCCGTCCTTCACGTCCTTCATGCCGACGTGCGAGAGCAGACCGGCGAGGAGGGAGACATGGACGCTCTGGTCGGCCGCGTCCTCCTCGTTGGGATGGATGCCCATCTGCTTGGCGACCGTGCGCAACTGGGTGTAGATGTCCTGCCACTCGCGGATGCGCAGGAAGTTCAAGTACTCCTGCTTGCACATGCGACGGAAGGACGACGAGCCGCGTTCCTTCTGCTGCTCGCGCACATACCGCCACAGGTTGAGATAGGCGAGGAAGTCGCTGGTCTCGTCCTTGAAGCGGGCGTGCTGCTGGTCGGCCTGGGTCTGCTTGTCGGCGGGGCGCTCGCGCGGGTCCTGGATGGACAGGGCGGCGGCTATGACCATGACCTCGCGGACACAGCCGTTCTTGTCGGCCTCCAGGACCATCCGGGCCAGGCGCGGGTCGACGGGCAGCTGGGCGAGCTTGCGGCCGGTCTCGGTGAGCCGCTTGCGCGGGTCCTTCTGCGCCGGGTCGAGGGCGTTGAGCTCCTGGAGCAGCTGCACGCCGTCGCGGATGTTGCGGTGGTCCGGCGGGTCGATGAAGGGGAACTTCTCGATGTCGCCGAGGCCGGCCGCGGTCATCTGGAGGATGACGGACGCGAGGTTCGTCCGGAGGATCTCCGCGTCCGTGAACTCGGGGCGGCCCTCGAAGTCCTCTTCGGTGTAGAGCCGGATGCAGATGCCGTCGGACGTACGACCGCAGCGGCCCTTGCGCTGGTTCGCGCTGGCCTGGGAGATCGCCTCGATGGGGAGCCGCTGGACCTTGGTGCGGTGGCTGTAGCGGCTGATCCGGGCGAAGCCGGGGTCGATGACGTACTTGATGCCCGGGACGGTCAGCGAGGTCTCGGCGACATTGGTAGCCAGAACGATCCTGCGCCCCGTGTGCTGCTGGAACACCCGGTGCTGCTCGGCGTGCGAGAGCCGGGCGTACAGGGGGAGGACCTCGGTGAACCGGTAGTTCTTCTTGTTGAGCGCGTCGGCCGTGTCGCGGATCTCCCGCTCACCGGAGAGGAAGACCAGGATGTCGCCCTTGCCCTCGCCCTGGAGCTCCTCGACGGCGTCGCAGATCGCGGTGATCTGGTCGCGGTCGGAGTCTTCGGAGTCCTCTTCGAGCAGGGGCCGGTAGCGGACCTCGACGGGATACGTCCGGCCGCTGACCTCGACGATCGGGGCGTCCCCGAAGTGCCGGGAGAACCGCTCGGGATCGATGGTCGCCGAGGTGATGACGACCTTCAGATCCGGCCGCTTGGGCAGCAGCTGGGCGAGATACCCGAGCAGGAAGTCGATGTTGAGGGACCGCTCGTGGGCCTCGTCGATGATGATCGTGTCGTAGGCGCGCAGCTCACGGTCGGTCTGGATCTCGGCGAGCAGGATGCCGTCCGTCATCAGCTTGACGAAGGTGCCGTCCTGGTTCACCTGGTCGGTGAACCGCACTTTCCAGCCGACGGCCTCACCGAGCGGTGTGTCCAGCTCCTCGGCGACCCGCTCGGCGACCGTACGGGCGGCGATACGGCGAGGCTGGGTGTGCCCGATCATGCCGCGGACGCCACGGCCCAGCTCCAGACAGATCTTCGGGATCTGGGTCGTCTTGCCCGACCCGGTCTCACCCGCGACGATCACGACCTGGTGATCACGGATGGCGTCCGCGATCTCGGCCTTCTTCTGGCTGACGGGCAGCTGTTCGGGATAGCTGACGGCGGGCACCCGGCCGCGCCGCCCGGCCATCCGTTCCTCGGCCTTGGTCACCTCACCCTCGATCTCGGCGAGCACGGCGGCCCGAGCCTCGGGCTTACGGATCTTGCGCGCGCCTTCGAGCCTGCGCCCGAGCCGCTGCGCGTCGCGCAGGGAGAGCTCGGTCAGGCGAGGGGCGATTGTGCCGAGGGCCGGGGCACCGGGGGCGGGATGCGTAGACATACGCGGTCCAGGATCTCATCCCCGGGAAATTCGTGGCGAACGGTTTTGTCCCGGGGAGTGGCGCGGCCGGACGACGGGGAACGGAGCAGCCGGACTACGAGGTGCGCTGGGCCGGAGTCGAGGCCTGCTGCTCGGTCCGTTCGCGCCCGCGGGCCTCGCTCAGGGCGATGGACTTGGCGGTGTTGGAGACGGCCTTGATGCCCAGGTAGGCGGTGGTCATGCTGCTGACCGCGGTGAAGGCGGCGGTGAGGACACCGACGATGACCGCCTTGTCGCCGTCGAGGCGCCAGACCCCGACGATCGCGACGGTGGCGATCGCCAGATTGCTGAGCACCACCGCGAACAGGCCGTACCGGGCCCGGGCCAGTTCCAGACCGTCTTCGTGACTCATCGTCCCCCCTGGGCCCCTGTGTACAACAAAGCCCCGATCCGAGGATCGGGGCTTTCGCTGTGGCTGGGGCCGGGGTCGAACCGGCGACCTACCGCTTTTCAGGCGGTCGCTCGTACCAACTGAGCTACCCAGCCAAGAGATTCCGGGGAATCTCAGCGGTCCTGACGGGATTTGAACCCGCGGCCTCCACCTTGACAGGGTGGCGAGCACTCCAAACTGCTCCACAGGACCAGGCTTTGTGTGCGAACAGTGTCGCACACGGTGTTGCGTACCCCCAACGGGATTCGAACCCGTGCTACCGCCTTGAAAGGGCGGCGTCCTAGGCCGCTAGACGATGAGGGCTATCGGCCCACCTTTGCGCTTCGCAGCGCGTCGGGGACGTGAGAAGCATATGGGATGCCGGGAGGTATCGCCAAAACGGTTTAGGGAGCCTTACGGGAAGGGGTGCGGGACGGTGTCGGAGCCGTCTCTTCTACCCCTCTGACCATGCCGCAGCCGAGAATCGTTGGCAGCGCGCTGTTTCCCAGTCCAAGTAACAACAAATACACCGCACGCCACCACA
>NZ_JABERD010000244.1 GCF_013044505.1 Streptomyces sp. S3(2020)
CACGCCAAGCGGGTGGGGTCCCGCGGCCGAGGCGCACACCTGCTGGACCGGCGCGGGGGCAACGGCTCACGGGGGGTGGACGGAAGGAGCAAGCAGGTCACCGTGGAAGTCGACTGCGGAACCCGGGACCTACCGCCCACCCACCGGGGCATGGCAGCCCGGCGGGGGGTGCCCCCTGTGGGGGAGTGTGAGGACAAGGCCCCTTAAGGGCCGACGGGGTTCTGGGGGCTGCGCGCCCAGACCCCCGTCGGCCCTTAAGGGGCCTTGTCCTCAAACTCCCCCAGAGGGGGGACCCCCAGACGGGCTGAAATGCCCGGGTGGGTGGGAGGTAGGTGGCGGGTTGCGAAGTCGAGTTCCAGGGTTACCTGTTTGATGCGTTCGTCCACCACCAGTGAGCCGTGGCCCGCGTCGTAGCGGTAGACCTCGTGGACCGCGCCGCGGGCCTCCAGGCGCTTGACGTAGTTGTCGATCTGGCGGATGGGGCAGCGGGGGTCGTTGACGCCGGCCGAGATGTAGACCGGGGCCTTGACCTGGTCGACGTAGGTGAGAGGGGAGCTTGCCTCGAAGCGTTCGGGGACCTCTTCCGGGGTGCCGCCCAGGAGGGTGCGGTCCATGGCCTTGAGGGCCTCCATCTCGTCGTGGTACGCCGTGACGTAGTCGGCGACGGGGACGGCCGCGATGCCCAGGGTCCAGGCGCCGGGCTGGGTGCCGAGGCCGAGGAGGGTGAGGTAGCCGCCCCAGGAGCCGCCGGTCAGGATCAGCCGGGCGGGGTCGGCCAGGCCCGTGCTCACGGCCCATTCCCTGACCGCCGCGATGTCCTCCAGCTCGATCAGACCGACCCGGTGCTTCAGCGCGTCCGTCCACGCACGGCCGTAGCCCGTCGAGCCGCGGTAGTTGACCCGGACCACCGCGTACCCGTGGTCGATCCATGCCGCCGGGCCGGCCGCGAACGCGTCGCTGTCGTGCCAGGTCGGGCCGCCGTGGATGTCGAAGACGGTGGGCAGGGGGCCCGTCGTGCCCAGCGGCTTCTGGACCAGGGCGTGGATGCGGCCGCCCGGGCCCTCCACCCAGACGTCCTCCACCGCGACCGAGCCGGGGGACTTCAGGCCCGGCGGGTCCAGGACGACCCGGCCCGTCGTCGAGCGGACCGTCGACGGTTCGGCGGCCGAGGACCACAGGTACTCGACGCTGCCGTCGGGGCGGGCGGTAGCGCCGGAGACCGAGCCGGGCGGGGTCGGAATCCGCACCAGTTCGCGGACCGCCAGGTCGTAGCGGAACAGCTCGCTGCGGGCCTCGAAGCTGTGCGCGATGAGCAGACCGGTGCCGTCCGGGTACCACTCGGCGCTCACATCACCGGGCAGGTCGAGGGCGAGGTCGCTCTCCTCGCCCGTCGAGACGTCCCACACCAGGGGCTCCCAGCGGCCCCTGCGCTGGTGGCCGATCAGAAGGCGCGGGTCGCCGTCGACCGGGGCGAAGCCCAGGACCTCCAGGCCCAGTTCCTGGGTGCCGCCCCTGGTGTCGTCGAGGTCGGCGACCGCCGTGCCGTCGGGGCGGACCACCCGCAGGGCCGAGTGCATCGCGTCGCCGTGCTCGGTGTGCTCCAGGGCGATCAGCGAGCCGTCGTGGGAGAGGTCCCCGACGCCCGCGGACTCGCGGTGGCGGTAGATCTCCACGGGCTGCTCGCCCTCGCGGGCGACGTAGATCGTCGTACCGTCCTCGTCGGTGGAGCGGCCCACCACCGCGGTACGGCCGTCCCGGGCGAGGGCGAGGCCCGCCGGGTAGGAAGCGTCCAGGCCGGGTGCCGCGAGGTCGTCCTCGCCGCCCGCGAAGGGCTGTCGACGCCAGACACCGAACTCGTCGCCGTCCTTGTCGTCGAACCACCAGATCCACGCGCCGTCCGGGGAGAGCACGCCGTCCGTCGTGCCGTTCGGCCGGTCGGTCACCTGGCGCTGCTCGTCCGTGGCGCGGTCCCAGGCGTACAGCTCGTACGTCCCCGTCGCGTTCGACACGAACAGGGATCGGTCCGGTGCGTCCTCCGCCCAGTCGGGCAGGGACACCCGGGGCGCCCGGAAGCGCTTCTCCCAGTCCGGTGTCGGTTCGTTCTGCTCGGGCGAGACGGACCCGTTGCTCTCAGTCATGGCCCCATAGTGCCTGGCCCCGACGACATTGCGCCGCCGAGGTCCCCAGCCTGTGGACAACCTCCGCCGTGACCTTCACCGGGGCCTCCCCCGCGACCTTCGCCGCGGGGCCGATTGTCAGTGGCCGGGTGCAGACTCGTCCGCATGACCGATCTGCGCAAGACAGTCGAGACCTTCTGGGCCACCGCCGAGGCCCGGGACTGGGCCGCGTTCGAGAACACGCTGGCCGAGGACGTGGTGTACACGCTGCCGCAGACCCGCGAGCGGATCAGCGGACGGGAGCGGTACGTCCGGTTCAACCGGGAGTATCCGGCTGACTGGCACCTGCGGATCGAGCGGATCGTCGCCGAGCCGGGACAGGTCGTCAGCTGGATCCACTTCACGGTGGGACTGGAGGAGATGTACGGCATCTCGTTCTTCACCGGGGACGAGCACGGCCGGATAGCGGCCGTGACCGACTTCTGGCCGGAGCCGTACGAGCCGCCGGCGGGAAGGGAGCACCTCGTCGAGAGGTACTGACCCCGCGGGCCGGTGCTCGCGGACTGCCCCGTACCGTTGAGGTGTGTACCGGTTTCTGCTGACGCCCCGTTGGTGGGGGATCAACGTCTTCGTGCTGCTCGCCATCCCCTTCTGTGTGTTCATGGGGTCCTGGCAGCTGAGCCGGTTCGAGGACCGGATGGCGGACCACGACCGGGCGACCTCGAAGGTCGCGACGGACGCGGGGGATGCCGCGCGGCCGCTGACGGACCTGCTGCCGGTGGACAAGGCGACGTCCGGCGAGCAGGCCACCGCGACCGGGCGGTACGGGAAGCAGCTGCTGGTGCCCGGACGGGAGCTGGACGGCAAGCCCGGCTACTACGTGCTGACCCTGCTGCGGACCGACGGCGGCGAGGCGCTGCCCGTGGTGCGGGGATGGCTGCCGGGGACCGCGGACGCCGCGAAGGCCCCGGCCGCGCCCTCGGGCGAGGTCACCGTCACGGGAGCCCTTCAGGCGTCCGAGCAGCCCGGTGAGAACGGGGTCAGTGCGCGGGGCGGGCTGCCGGCCGGGCAGACGTCGGCGATCAGTGCGGCTTCGCTGGTGAACCTGGTGTCGTACGACGTGTACGACGCCTGGGTCACCCTCAATACCGGGGACTCCGGGATGAAGGCGGTGCCCGCGGCCGCGGCTCCGGACAGCGGGCTGAATCTGAAGGCGTTCCAGAACCTCGGTTACACCGGCGAGTGGTTCGTCTTCGCCGGGTTCGTGGTCTTCATGTGGTTCCGGCTGATCCGGCGCGAGGTGGAGTTCGTCCGGGACGCCGAACTCGGGCTGCTGCCCGAGCCGGAGTCGTCTCCGGAGACGGGCGAGCAGCGCGCGTCCGTGTGAGGCGTCCGGCTACGCGGTGTCCGCCGGCCCGCCGGCAGGCGTGCGGCTACGCCGTCGGCGCGAGCACGCCCGTGTAGTACACCGTCCCCGCGCACGCGTTCGTCACCGTCGCCGAGGTCGACGGGGCGCCGCCCTCCGCCGCGCCGGTGATCGTCACGCTGCCGTCGAGGGTGCCGTCCTCCGTCATCAGCTGGGTGGAGGCACCGGTGTCGCCGCCCGTGGAGCTGCCCTCCGTGGTGGTGCCGGAGTTGTCCGTGGGGGTCGGCGTGGGCGTCGGGGTGGAGCCGGTGTCGGTCGGACAGGTCTCCGAGGGGACCCAGGCGAACTTCACGTAGTACGAGGCGCCTGGCTGGAGGACCAGGGAGGCGAGCTCGGTGGACGGGTCGGGCAGGGAGACCGCCGCGTCACCGGAGACGTGCCGGGCCGCGAAGACCTTGTTGGCGTCCGCCGCGCCGGAGACCGCCTCGCTCACCGAGCCCGGGCCGGTGACCGTACAGGCCGCGGCGGAGGCGTTGCTGAAGGTGAAGGTGCCGTACACCGCGCCGGCCGAGTCGGCGGCGTCGGTGCTCGCGGTCGGAACACCGAACTCGGCGGCCGTACACACGGGGACGCCCTCGGTGCTGCTGGCCGACGGGTCGGAGCTGTCACCGCCCCCGGTGGCGGCGCCGGAGCCCTTGTCCTTGTCGTCGTCCTTCGAGCTGCCCTTGTCCTTGTCCTCCACCTTGCCGGAGGAACCGCCGGAGGTGCTCTCGCCGCCGTCCGGGCCCTTGCCCTGGCTCGCGCCGCCCTGGGCCTGCGAGTAGTGGCCGGCGTTGAAAGGGTCGGCGTCGGATCCGGTGGCGCCCGAGACATGCAGCAGGGCGGGGACGGCGGTGCCGACGAAGAGCGCGGCGGCCGCCATGCCGACCATGGCCTGCCGCTTGCGGGCCCGTCGGGCGGGTACCGCGGTGCGCAGATGGTCGAGCGTGCCGTCGCGAGGCTCGATCTCCTCGACCGCGTGCTGCAGCATGCGGCGCAGTGCCAGCTCGTCCGAGTCGAGCCCTCCCGAGGGGCTCTGGTCGTCGAGGCCGTGGTTCACAGTTCCGTTCCCAGCAGTTGATTGCTTCGGCTTGGCTTGCGCGTCCGCACCGCCCGGCTCACGCCACTCGTACGGTTCGTGCGGGACGTGCGGATGACGACGCCCGTCGTGCTCCGGGGACCCGCTCATGCCGGTGCCTCCATGGCGACCCTGAGGGCCGCGATACCGCGGGAGCCGTACGCCTTCACCGAGCCCAGGGATATCCCGAGGGTCTCGGCGACCTGCGCCTCGGTCATGTCCGCGAAGTACCGCAGGACGAGGACCTCGCGCTGGCGGCGCTGGAGTCCCTTCATCGCCTTGATGAGCGAGTCGCGCTCCAGCTGGTCGTACGCCCCCTCCTCGGCGCTCGCCATGTCCGGCATCGGCTTGGACAGCAGCTTGAGTCCGAGGATGCGGCGGCGCAGGGCCGAGCGGGAGAGGTTGACGACGGTCTGGCGCAGATACGCGAGCGTCTTCTCCGGGTCGCGGACGCGTTTGCGCGCGGAGTGGACGCGGATGAAGGCCTCCTGGACGACGTCCTCGCAGGAGGCGGTGTCGTCGAGGAGGAGGGCTGCGAGACCGAGCAACGAGCGGTAGTGCGCCCGGTAGGTCTCGGTGAGGTGGTCGACGGTGGTGCCTGCGGCAGCCACGTCCTCGGCACCGTCACGCTGACTGGGTATGCGGGTCGGCCGCGCTGCGGGCATCGGCGCGATCACCGGCATGCCACCGGGCGGACCGGCCCTGCGGGGTCGTACGGCCGTGGGGCGCGGCGGCCGGAGAGCCGTACCGCGCGAGACCGCTGTGAAGTCGAGAACCTCTGCCACGCCAGTTGGACACGGCAACCCCCGTGAGGGTTGTACGTGCCGCGTGTCACTTTTGCGTCGTCTCTCGCGACCGGCCGTCTGATGTCAGGCAGCACAACCGACCGTGCGTCAAACGCCCTCATGCCTACCCGCTCTTCCCCTATATCCTGAATGACCGAGGTGTCCCCACACCTCGCACCACATCCCCGCAACCCCCGAAGGGGCGTCAACCCCCGGAAGGGCGTTCGCAAAGACGCTCCCCGCCCTGCGCGTGGTTGCGGAGGACGGGGAGAAAAATCTTCGGACAGCAAGGACGTCCGCAGCAAGTGGTCCGGACCATCGACCGGCTCACACTTGGTTCATAGATCTTACAAACCCGCCCGGTTCAGCCGCCTGTGAATTCCGCCGCCACCAGCTCGGCGATCTGCGCGGTGTTGAGGGCCGCGCCCTTGCGCAGGTTGTCGCCGCAGACGAAGAGTTCGAGGGCGGTCGGGTCGTCCAGCGCCCGGCGTACCCGGCCCACCCACGTGGGGTCGGTGCCGACCACGTCGGCGGGGGTCGGGAACTCCCCGGCGGCCGGGTTGTCGAACAGCACGACGCCCGGCGCAGTGGCGAGGATCTCCCGCGCCTTGGCGACGGTGACCTCGCCCTCGAAGCGGGCGTGGACCGTCAGCGAGTGCGTGGTGACGACCGGGACCCGTACGCAGGTGACCGCGACGGGCAGTTCCGGGAGGCCGAGGATCTTGCGGGACTCGTCCCGCACCTTCATCTCCTCCGACGACCAGCCGTCCTCGCGCAGCGACCCGGCCCACGGGACGACATTGAGCGCGACCGGCTCCGGGAACGGCCCGGTGTTGTCGCCCACGGCCCGCCGTACGTCTCCGGGGTGGGTCCCCAGTTCCGTACCGGCCACCAGCGAGAGCTGCTGGCGCAGGGTCTCCACACCGGCCCGGCCCGCCCCGCTGACCGCCTGGTACGACGACACCACCAGCTCACGCAGCCCGAACTCGGCGTGCAGCGCGCCGAGGGCCACGATCATCGACAGGGTCGTGCAGTTGGGGTTGGCGACGATCCCGCGCGGCCTGACCCGCGCCGCGTGCGGATTGACCTCGGGGACGACGAGGGGCACCTCCGGGTCCATCCGGAAGGCGCCCGAGTTGTCCACGACGACGGCACCGCGCGCGGCGGCGATCGGCGCCCACTGCGCGGAGACCTCGTCGGGGACGTCGAACATGGCGACGTCGACCCCGTCGAAGGCCTCCTCCGTCAGGGCCACCACCTCGACCTCCTCGCCGCGCACGGCCAGCTTGCGGCCGGCCGAGCGCGGGGAGGCGATCAGACGGATCTCGCCCCAGACGTCCGCATGGTGGGACAGGATCTGGAGCATGACGGTGCCGACGGCTCCGGTCGCGCCCACGACCGCGAGCGTCGGCCGCCCCGGTCGCCCGGATCCCGTCCCGGCCATCAGCGTCCCGTGCCCCCGTAGACGACGGCCTCGTCGCTGTCGGAGTCGAGCCCGAAGGCGGTGTGCACGGCGCGCACGGCCTCGTTGACGTCGTCGGCGCGCGTGATGACCGAGATACGGATCTCGGAGGTCGAGATCAGCTCGATGTTCACGCCCGCGTCGGAGAGCGCCTCGAAGAAGGAGGCGGTGACGCCCGGGTTGGTCTTCATTCCGGCGCCGACCAGGGAGATCTTGCCGATCTGGTCGTCGTAGCGCAGGGAGTCGAAGCCGATGCCGGACTTGTTCTTCTCCAGGGCGTCGATGGCCTTGCGGCCCTCGGTCTTCGGCAGCGTGAAGGAGATGTCCGTCAGACCGGTGGAGGCGGCGGACACGTTCTGCACGATCATGTCGATGTTGATCTCGGCGTCGGAGATCGTACGGAAGATCGTGGCGGCCTCGCCCGGCTTGTCCGGCACGCCGACGACCGTGATCTTGGCCTCGGAGGTGTCGTGCGCGACACCGGAGATGATCGCCTGCTCCACCGGCTTGTCCCCTGTCCTGATCGGTTCACTGCTGACCCACGTGCCCTGGAGTCCGCTGAAGCTGGACCGGACGTGGATCGGGATGTTGTAACGACGGGCGTACTCCACACAGCGGTGGAGCAGCACCTTGGAACCGGACGACGCCAGCTCCAGCATGTCCTCGAAGGAGATCCAGTCGATCTTCTTCGCCTTCTTCACCACGCGCGGGTCGGCGGTGAACACGCCGTCCACGTCGGTGTAGATCTCGCACACCTCGGCGTCGAGGGCGGCGGCCAGCGCCACGGCCGTGGTGTCCGAGCCACCGCGCCCCAGCGTGGTGATGTCCTTCTTGTCCTGGCTGACGCCCTGGAAGCCCGCGACGATGGCGATGTTGCCCCGGTCCAGGGACTCCCGGATACGGCCGGGTGTGACGTCGATGATCCGCGCTTTGTTGTGGACCGAGTCGGTGATGACGCCCGCCTGGCTGCCGGTGAAGCTCTGGGCCTCGTGGCCCAGGTTTTTGATCGCCATGGCCAGCAGGGCCATGGCGATACGCTCTCCGGCGGTCAGCAGCATGTCGAACTCACGTCCGGCCGGCATCGGGGATACCTGCTCGGCGAGATCGATCAACTCGTCCGTCGTGTCGCCCATCGCGGAAACCACGACAACCACCTGGTTGCCGTTCTTCTTCGCTTCCACGATCCGCTTGGCGACGCGCTTGATGCCCTCGGCATCGGCTACGGAGGAGCCTCCGTACTTCTGCACGACAAGGCCCACGTGCGCTCCTCGCTCAGTCAGTCACTATCCGCACATACGTATATGTACTGCGGTCGGCTCAGTCTAACGAGCGCCCGAAATCGACCTTCGCGAAACCACATGGTGAGACCCGGACGCCCAGCACGACCCTGCCCACCCCCACGGCGAACACTCGGCAAAGTGGGCCAGGTCACCCGCCGACGCTTTCCGTTGGTATGGCGGACGGGATTCATGGAGCGGATTCCGGAGCAGCTGCCGGTGCGGATGCCGGTCATGTGGTGACTGCGTGTTGACTGGCTCGGCGGGCGGTCGTCTTAAACTTCAAGCATTAGGATTCGCCGTGTGCGCGTACTGCTGGTGGAAGACGATGAGCCGGTCGCCGAGTCACTCCGGCGCGGACTGCTGCGCTACGGCTTCGAGGTGACCTGGGTCGCCACGGGCGGGGCGGCGCTGAGGCACGAGGAGCCCTACGACGTCGTACTCCTCGATCTCGGGCTGCCCGACACCGACGGTCTCGACGTGTGCAAGGCCCTGCGCGAGCGCGGGGACGTGCCGATCATCGTGATCAGCGCGCGGAGCGACGAGACGGACCGCGTGGTCGGGCTCGAACTCGGCGCGGACGACTACGTCTCCAAGCCGTTCGGGGTCCGGGAGGTCATCGCGCGGATAAGGGCGGTGATGCGGCGCGCCCAGCCGCGTACCTCCTCCGCCGAGCCCGCCGGCCCCGACCGCTACGGCGACCGCCTCACGATCGACCGCAAGGCGGTCCGGGTCCACCTGGACGGCACGGAGGTCCCGCTGGCCCCCAAGGAGTACGACCTGCTGGCCTTCCTCACCGAGGAGCCGGGGGCACTGATGTCCCGCGAACAGATCATGGAAGCGGTCTGGGACGCGAACTGGTTCGGGCCGACGAAGACCCTGGACGTCCATGTGGCGGCGCTGCGGCGGAAGCTGGCCGGGGCGATCACGATCGAGGCGGTGCGCGGGGTCGGCTTCCGGCTGGAGATCGCCAAGGACGCCGACGCCTCATGAACCGCCAGCTCATCCGCAGTTACATCCTGCTGGTCGCGGTGGCGATCCTGCTGTTCACGGTGCCGGTGGCCTTCACGCTCACCAAGCAGCTGCGGGACGACACCAAGCAGTCGGTCCTGCGCGAGGCCGAGACCATGGCACTGCTGCTGAGCAATGGTGACCAGGCCTCGTGCGACGCCCTGTCGAAGGTGGCCACGGCGTACGGCAACGTCCAGGCGACCCCCACCGGCAGTTGCCGGCCGGACCTGACACGCCCCTCCGCCGACGCGGCACTGACACGGGCCGTGGAGGAGAACGAGTCGACGACCGACTGGGGTTCGGACTTCGTCTGGGGCAAGCACCTGACGGTCACCGTGCCCGCCGAGGGCGACGCGGCCGTGCGGATCGTCTACTCGACCTCGGACATGACCGGCAGGCTGTGGAGCATCTGGGGCTTCCGGGCCGCGCTCGCCGTGCTCGTGCTGGCCGCCGCCGCCGCGATCGGCGCGTTCGCCGCCCGCCGGATCACCGCCCCACTGCGTGAACTCAACGCCATGGCCAGCAAGTTCAGCGACGGCGACCTCACCGCGCGCTCCCCCGTGACGGGCCCGGCGGAGACCCAGACGCTGGCCCGCACCCTCAACCAGGGTGCGGAACGCCTCGACACGCTGGTCGCCTCGCAGCGGATCTTCGTGGCGGACGCCTCCCATCAACTGCGCACCCCGCTCACGGCGTTGCGGCTGTCGCTGGACAACATCGCGGACGGCGTCGACGACGAGTTCGTACGGGAGGACGTGGAGCAGGCGACCGCCGAGGTGGTCCGGATGAGCCGGCTGGTCAACGGACTGCTGGTGCTGGCGCGGGCGGAGGCGAAGGTCACCGCCGCGGAGCCGCTGGCGTTGTCGGACATCATCCAGGAACGTCTGGACGTGTGGAGGCCGGCCGCCGACGAGCGCGGAGTCACCATCGCGCTTGGGGGGAGTAACGCCGACGGCCGGCTGCTTGTGCTGGCCAGCCCCGGTCATCTGGACCAGGTGCTGGACAACGTGCTCTCCAATTCGCTGGAGGTGTCACCGGACGGGGGCACCATCACCGTCCGGGTCGAATCGCGCGGTGACGAGGCCCTGTTGTCGGTCCTCGACCAGGGACCGGGCATGTCCGACGCGGAGAAGTCCCGCGCCTTCGACCGCTTCTGGCGCGGCCAGGGCCTGACCGGGCGCTCCGGGTCCGGGCTCGGTCTCGCCGTCGTCAAGCAGCTGGTGACCGACGACGGCGGGACGGTGACGCTCGGGGACGCGCCCGGGGGTGGGCTGGTGGTGCTGATCAGCCTTCGGGCATCGCCGAAGAGTGGTGGTTGACGATCTTCCACTGCCCGTTGCGCTTCTCGTACTCGTACGTGTAGCGGGCCTCGACGACGCGCTTGGCGCCGGTGTCCGGGTCGGTCAGCGTGAACTCGTACACGCCGGCGTCCAGGGCGGAGTTGTTGTCGAGGATGTTGATGTGCGTCTCGATCTTCTTGCCGACCGGCTTGTTCAGCAGGAAGTGCTCGAAGTAGTCGACGATGCCGGCGCGGTCGCTGCGGACCTTGTTGGACACGGTGGGCAGCAGGACGGCGTCCTTGCCGTACCGGTCGGCGACGGTCTCGGCATCGCCGGTCTGCAGGGCCTTGTTCCAGCCGTCGAACTGGGCGGCGATCTCCGCCTTGGTGGGCTTCTTGCCGCTGTGCTTCTCCGGCCCGGCGACGCCGACGCCGGCGGCGAAGGTGCCGATGGCGACGAGGGCACCGGCGGTGACGACGGCTACACGCTTGGTTATCGGGCGACGGGTCATCTTCATCTCCAGTGCGGGCGAGGGGGGTTGCTTCCTCCGCTCTGTCTGCGGTTCCTGTGGAGGAAGTGACTCCAGATTCGCGTGACACCGGTTAGGGGCCGTGCAGGCGTCGTACAGGGGACGTCCAGCGATGACCCAACTCACGGAGCGTGAACGCCTGACTACCTCACGCCGTGCCGGTCCCGGACGAGACTGACCCCCGCGCCGGCCGCGACAACTCCCATACCCACAGCGGTCATCACCCCCTGCCGACCGTCCACGACGAAGGGGGCGACCGCGGCGACGACGGCATTGAAGACAAAGAGGAACCAGAGGACGGGCCTGGAGGAGAGGAGGGACTTCATGGGGGTTCGGATCCTTCGGTACGGGGGCGTTGACCTGGTGAGATCAACGATCCCGTGGGGCGAGGGCCGGAACGAGGGGGTGGCCTCCCGAGGGCTCGGTGTAGGGGGCTACACCTCGGGGGGAGCGAAGAGGGGTGCGAAGTCCAGGCGCATGGCTCGGACGTAGGGGGTGGCACCGACCAAGCGCTCGAAGTCCTCGGTGAGAACGGCGGCCAGGTCACGCGCGCGAACGACGTCTCCGGCCCGTTTCCACAGGAAATCTACGAGCGCCCTTCGGCAGCTCAGTGTGACCCAGGCGGTCTCGCCATACATACGGGCCCTGCGCAAGGTGCACTGTTCGAAGAGTTCGGCGGCTTCCTCGATGTCCCCTGCCGCCGCGCGCACCCAGATGAGTTCCCAGTGGAGCGAGTCGAACATGGCAGAATCCCGACCCGCCGCCGCCTCGATCCTGGTCATCACTCCCTCGATGGCCTCGACGGCTTCCGCCTCATCGGTGTCGGCGTCCGTCTGGGCGAGATGACTCACCGCCTTGGCCCAGGCGGACCAGGCCCGAAGGGTCATCAGATCCTCGCCTCCCAGGACTCGTTCGGCCCTGGAGGCGTTCTTCTTCGCCAACGCCAGCGCGTCCGTTCCGCACTCCGCGTCCAGCAACGCTTCGGCCAGGTACGCCCGGGCGTCGAAGGTCCGCGGGTCCTTGGAGCCGAACGCCCGCACGTGATCGGCCAGATTCCGCTCCAGCAGCTCGATCGCGCGCTCGTCGTCACCGACGAACCCGTACGCCAGGGCCAGATCCAAACGCAGATCCAGGGTCACCTCGTCGAGGGGCCCCAGCTCACGCTCCACCGCGGCCACGGACCGCTCGTAGAGTTCCACCTCGCGGGACTCGTCATCGGAGTACTTGAGTCCGCCCATGTTGTACAGCCTGGCTTCCGTCTCGGTGTCGGATTCCGGGTCGGTGCGGTCGGCCATCGCCTCCATGTGCGTGAGCCACAACAGGTTTCCGTCGACGCCGCGAAAGGTACGGCTGTTACGGAGCAGCAGATCGGCTGCCTCGTGCGCCGCGTCCCCCTCCGCCCGCGCCACCGCCTGCACCAGCCGGTGAACCGAGATCGTGCCGTCCTCGTGCAACTTGACCATGCTGTGCGCGGCCAGCCTGCGAAGCGCCTCGGTCACCTCCACCGGACCGCCGAGCAGCTCCAGATACGCCCGCGGAATCCCCTCCGGTGCCCACCAAGCGATGATCCCCAGGATCCGCCCCGCCAACGGCGTATCGGCCAGCCGGTCCAGCGACACCCGCCATACCCTGGCGACCGTACGGGCCTGGTCCGTGCCCTCGGCAGACTGGGCGAAGACCTCTTCCGGGTACGCGGCGAGCAGCTCCCGGTAGCGCCCCGCCGAGATGCCCGCCTCCGCGCAGTAGGCCGCCGCCTGCTCCACGGCGAGCGGGAGATGGCCCAACTCCCGGCACAGCGCCTCGACATCGTCCCCCGGACCGTCGATCCGCTCGAACAGCTCCGCCGCTTCCGCCGGTTCCAGCACGTCCAGCGACAACGGCGAAGCCACCTTGTGCCACCCCGTAGCCCGCCGCGTGGTGATGAGGAACCGTCCACCCGTGGCCCGCCCCAGCAACGCCCGAACGTCCGCCGGGTCGGACACGTTGTCCAGGACCAGCAGCCACCCCTCCCGCCCCGCCAGCCACTGGACGGCCCGCTCCCGCAGCGCCTCCCGGGACAGCACGTCCCGCAGCGCCGGCTGCAACGCCACCGCCAACTCCGCGAGCCCGGCGTCGAGATCGGCGGGCGTCTCCGCGGTGATCCACCAGACGGGGTTGTACGACCCGACCCGCCCCGCCGCCCACCGCGCGGCCAGCGTCGACTTGCCGATGCCGCCGAGACCGTGCACCGCCTGGACGACGACACCGCCCGCCGCCGTGAACGCCTCGTCCAGCAGCCCGAGTTCCCGCTCACGCCCCACGAACAGCGCTGTCCTGTCAGGCAGATTGACCAGCGTCTCGGGCGCCGACTCGGGCAGCACGAACGCCTCAGGGGGCAACGCCAGTGACGTCTCGGCGTACATCGCGACCGAGCCGTCCCCGCTGAGCGCCTGCCGGATGGACCGCGCCGCCGCGATGCCCCGCTCCCCCGACGCCTCCGCCGCCGCGCTCACCGGGCACCACCCGCCGCGACCGCCACCACCCGCCCCGGCATACGGTCCTCCTCGCGCCCGTACCGCCACGGAACCAGCCGGGTGCCGGGGAGAGGATGCCGACCACCGCCACCCGCCACGACTCACCGGGG
>NZ_JABERD010000245.1 GCF_013044505.1 Streptomyces sp. S3(2020)
AGATGTGGTATAAGAGACAGGTAGCTGCTCTTGCGCCAGTGGAGGTCCGTGCTCATAGGTCCCGTGCCACCTTCTCGATCAGCGTCGCGGAGTCCTCGGGGGTGAGGGCCTGCGCTCGCAGAATGCCATATTTGCCGAACAGGTCTCCCACGTCGGGCTGTTCGCTGACGAAGTAGCCGCCTCGGTGACCCTCTACGTAGGCGAGCTGCTGGCGATCGGCCGTCTCCAGGAGGCTCATGCGACCCGCAAGCCCAGCGTGGTCCTCCCGGTTGTGGGGGATGACCTGGACTTCGACGTTTCGGAGCTCTCCGATCGTGAGGACGTGACGCAGCTGCTCGTTGAGCGTGGTGTTGCCCCCCAACGGCCTGGTGAGGATGCTCTCTTCGAGCACGTAGCTGATCGTGGGCGCGGGCTTGCGGGTGAAGAGCAGTCCACGCTCCAGCCGGGAGGTCACCCGTCGTTCGATCTCCTCGTCGTCCAGGGTCGGGCAGCGGTTGGAGGTGAACACGGCCCGCGCGTAGGCCTCGGTCTGGAGTGAACCCGGGATCAAGTTCGTCTGGTAGACGTGCAGGGCTGCGGCTTTCGCCTCCTCCGCCAGATAGTCCTCGGTCCAGGGCCGAAGACCGCCCTTGCCGAACTCCTTCTCCGCCAGCAGCAGGAGTGCACCTTGTGCACCGAGCACCTCGTCGGCGATTTCCACCAAGCTGCCCTTGGGTGACCGCTCGCCCCGCTCCACCATCGCCACCTGGGACTTGGAATACCCCACGTGCTTCGCCAGAGCCTCCTGCGTCAGTCCGGCCCGCTCGCGGAAGAACCGCAACATCGCGCCGAAGGTCTCCGAACCACGGTCACCGAAGTGCACAACCGCCTCCCCAAGTACACAGCCCCGCACGGACATTGCGTAACCCTGGTCACAGTATGTAAGCGCACGGAACCCTTTGCGGCATGAACGAGAGAATCGCCGCCCCCTGGATCCCGACCTGGATCCCCGCCTCCGGTCACGCCCTGCGGCACGCCGGTATCCACTTCGACGCCGTACGCATGAAGGAGCCGCTGGCCGAGCGCGTCGCCTCGGAGCTGATGCGCTGTACGGACTTCGAGGCGGGCCCGATCGTGGCCGAGGTGACAGGCGACCGGAACATGTACTTCCTGTTGCCTCCGCAAACCGCGTCGGCGTTCCCTTGGCCGTCCGGCGCGCGGGCGCTGACGCGGAGTGACCGGGGGCTGGCGTACGTCGGCGTGCCGGCGTTGACGGGAATCACGTGGCCGCTGGGGTGGCGGTCGGTGCCGTCGGCCGGGACGCCTTTCGTGGTGGGGGAGTTGTTGTGCGAGGCCGTGGGGTCGGTCAGCGGGTCGCCTTGGCGGCCTCGATGATCACGTCGGCCACGGTGTCGGGCTGCGAGATGGACACCGCGTGGGAGCCGTCGACGCGCACGATGGTGGAGCCGGCGCGCTCGGCCATGAACTCCTGGGCCTGGCCGGGGATGGCGTTGTCCTGGGTGGCGACGACGGCCCAGGAGGGCAGGGTGCGCCAGGCGGGGGTGCCGGAGAGTTCGGCGGTGAGGGCCTGTACGCGGACCGAGCGCTGGGTGACCGCGAGGAGGTCGGTGACCTCGGTGGGCAGGTCGCCGGCGATGACGTCCTGGTAGTGCTCGGGCAGGATCCGCAGCTCGGGCTCGCCCTCGTGCTCGAAGGCGATGGTGGTGTCCGGGCCCATTTTGGCGCCTTCGAAGCGGGAGGCGTTCTCCAGGGAGCTCTCGCCCTCGTCGGGCTGGAACGCGGCGACGTAGACCAGGGCCTGGACGTTGGAGGCGTCGCGGGCGGCGCGGGTGATGATCGAGCCGGCGTAGGAGTGGCCGACCAGGACGACCGGGCCCTCCACGGACTTGGCGACGGTGGCGGCGTACTGCGCGTCGGACTCCAGGCCGCGCAGCGGGTTCGCCACGGCGAGGGTGGTGTAGCCCTGGCCCTGGAGCTTGGCGATGACCCCCTTCCACATGCCGGAGTCGCCGAAGGCGCCGTGGATCAGGACGATGGTGGGGGTGGTGGTGCTCATGGGTTCCGTACCTCTCAGGTAGAACGATCGGTCTTTCTGGGAGAAAGACTAGTCGTTCTCTCTGGGGGTCGCAATGTGACGGGGTAGACCAGGGGAGACTTTCGAGAACGACTGGTCTTTCTTTACGATGGACGGATGACGACCGCCCCGGAGCTCCACCCCAAGGACCGGCTGCTGCGCACCGCGTCCCGCCTCTTCTACGCGGAGGGCATCCACGCCGTGGGCATCGAGCGTCTGGTCACCGAGGCCAAGGTCACGCGCGCCACCTTCTACCGGCACTACCCCAGCAAGGACGACCTGGTCTCGGCCTACCTCACCGCCACCGCCGAGGACATCCGGTCCGCCGTCGCGCGGGCCCGGGAAGGGAAGTCGTCGCGCGAGGCGGTCCGCGCGGTGATGGCCGTGCTCGGTGACGCGAGCCTCGAAGACGGCTTCCGCGGCTGCCAGTTCCTGAATGCCGCCGCCGAGTACCCCGACCGCACCCACCCGGTGCGCGCGGTCATCGACGACCAGCGGTCATGGCTGTCCGGGGTCCTGCGCGAGCTCTCGGCCGACATGGGCCACCCCGACCCCGACCACGCCGCCCGCGTCCTCGTCCTGCTCCACGACGGAGCCTTCCAGGCCGCGGAACTCGACAACGCCAAGGCCGTACGCGAAACCCTGCGCCGCGCGGTCGACGAGGTGTTCCCCGACTAGTCAGTCGCGGGGGAACTCATCCGTCTTGAGGGTGAGGTCGACGACGGTGCCGGTCAGGTCCAGGTCCTTGCCGAAGGAGACCGTGGTCTCGATCTCGTAGTCGCTGCCCTTGGGGTCGGTGTAGATGTGGCAGCGCCCCTGGTAGGGGTCGGCGACGACGTAGACGGGCACCTCGGCAACGGCGTAGGCGGTCTTCTTGGGGCCGTAGTCGTTGGCAGCCGTGCCCTTGGAAATGACCTCGGCGACGAACTCGACGTCTTCGTGGCGCCAGTGGCCCTTCTCCGTCTTTGCCGCACCTTCTTTCATTACCGTCACGTCGGTGGCGAAGCCGTTGAGATGGCCCGGGTAGTCGATCCGGACGTCGGACTTCACTCGCTTGCGGGAGTACTTGGTCCGCAACTGTTCGACGATGTCCAGGATGATCTCCCAGTGGGTGTCCCGCTGCGGCGACATGTAGACGGTCCCCTCGACGATCTCGACCTTGTATCCCTCGGGGGCGGGCATCTTCTCAAGCCGGTCGAACATCTCGTCGAGCGTGCTCTCGTTGTCGCTCTCGGCCATCGCGATCCTGTCTTCAAGGACGGTCATCGTGGCGCTCCTCCCCGGCCGCCCCTCGCACAAGTGCAGCCGCGCAGTACAACGATACGCACGGTGACCACGGCACGCCGTGATTCGGTCAGGCCGTTCCGGCCAGGTACGGCTCGCCCACATCCCACCCCTGATACATCGCCTCCGCGAAAGCCCCCGCGATCCGGTGCTCACCGCTCGCGTTCGGATGGGTCCCGTCGTAGGTGTCGAAGTTGATGTCGTACGACTTCGGCGGCGAGGCCAGCAGCAGCGGGGAGCGGGGCTCGTCCAGGTCGGCGACCGCCTTGGCGAGGAGTTCGTTGAAGAGGGTGACCTGTGCGCCGAAGGGCGGGTCGTCCTGGGCCCGGACGTTCGGGATCACCGGGAGCAGCACCATGCGCACCCGGGGGTTCGCCGTGCGCGCCTCCGTGACGAAGGCGCGCACGTTCTCCGCCGTCTGCTCCGCGTTCGTGTAGAAGCCCAGGTCGATCAGGCCGAGGGAGACCAGGAGGACGTCGGCGCGGCACGAGCGCACCGCCTCGCCGATCAGCGGGGCCATGTGCAGCCAGCCCTCGCCCCAGCCGGCCAGGTGGGCGCGGGGGAAGTCCGGGTCCGCGTACTCGTACGACGTGGGCGCGTCCGCCGCCTTGTCGTGCAGGGTGTCGCGCGGGCCCACGACGGCGAACGGACCGTCGTACGTGTCGCGCAGGTGCTGCCACATCCGGTAACGCCATGTGTGTTCGCCCGCGCTTCCGATCGTCATGGAGTCGCCGACGGGCATGAACCTGAGCATCCGCTCATGATGAACGATCAGTGGGAGCGATGGGGTGTGAGGCCGGACACTTGAACGCCCCGGGGGGATGGCAAGCTTGGGCTCATGCGCGCGCTACTCGGTGTCGTCGGAGCCACTGCCCTGCTCGTTCTCACGGGCGCCAGCCCCGCGACCGCCGCCGACGGGGACGGTGACCAGGGGTTCACCATCGAGGACCCACGCATCACCGAATCAAGCGGACTCGCCGCGTCCCGTCAGCACCCGGGCATCTACTGGACCCACAACGACCAGGACACCGGCACCTACCTCTACGCCGTCGACAGCTCCACCGGGAAGACCGTCGCGCGGATCACCCTGAGGGGTGTGGGCACGCAGCGGGACGTCGAGGCCATCGCCATGGGGCCCGACAACCAGATCTATGTCGGGGACATCGGCGACAACGACGGTGTGACCTGGCCTTATGTCTGGATCTATCAGCTGCCCGAGCCCACGGAGCTCAAGGACCAGACCATCACGGCCACCCAGTACGTCGTGAAGTACTCCGACGGCTCCCGTGACGCCGAGTCGATGATCGTCCACCCGAAGACCGGGCGCGTCTACATCATCGACAAGCAGGAGGACGGCGGGCATCTGTACGAGGGGCCCGCCAAGCTGTCCGCCTCCGGCACCAACGTCTTCAAGCCCACCAAGGCCGTCGACCTCTGGGCCACCGACGCCGCCTTCTCGCCCGACGGCCAACAGCTCGCCGTGCGCGGCTACTTCGGCGGCATCTGGTACGACTGGAACGGCGGCGACCTCAAGCGCGGCGGCCGGATCAGCGTGCCCATCGGGCAGGGGGAGTCCGTCAGTTACTCCACCGACGGTACGAAGCTGATGCTCGGGAGCGAGGGCGCCGGCAGCGAGGTGGTGGCGGAGGACGCGCCGGGGGACCAGGCGTCCGACTCGCCGTCCGGCGGCGGTGGTTCGAGTCAGGCCGACGGTGACGACGGTGGCTCCGACAGCAAGAACGTCAAGGTCGGTGCCTTCGCCGTGGCCGCTGTCGCCGCAGTCGTGTTCGGGTTCCGGCGGCTGCTGCGCCGGAAGTGAGGCACCGGGCCGGGCTCAGTCGCCCGTCCGGCGCCGTGACACGGTCACTTCCAGGCCGTCGAGGATCCGTTGCAGGCCGAACTCGAAGTGGTCGAAGTCGGTGCCGAAGGCGTCTTCGGAGAGGGCGGCGAGCACCGGGTAGCGGCCCGTCGCCATGGCCCTCTCCAGCGCCGGCACCTGCGCCTGCCAGAACTCCGCGTCGGTCAGGCCGGTGCGGCGCTCCACCTCCTGGGCGTACAGCTGGGTGCGGGCGGCGCCGACGACGTAGCCGTCGATCATGATGATCGCCGAGATCAGCTCGGGGTCGGTCAGGCCCATCGGCTTGATGAGGGTGAGGACCTTCTCCATGCCGTCCAGGGCGCTCGGGCCGAGGATCGGGCGGGACTGGTTGACCTGGAGCAGCCAGGGGTGCCGGCGGTAGAGGCCGAGGGTCGCGCGGCCCAGGGCCTCCAGGGCGGAGCGCCAGTCGCCGCCGCCCAGGTCCGCCGGGTTCTCGGACGGCTTCTGCACCCGGTCCAGCATCAGGTCGAGCAGCTCACCCTTGCCGGGGACGTACCGGTACAGCGACATCGCGCCGGTGCCGAGCTCGGCGGCGACGCGGCGCATCGACACCGCGTCCAGACCGTCGGCGTCCGCCACCTGGACGGCCGCTTCCACGATCCGGTCCAGGGTCAGGGCCGGTTTGGGCCCGCGGCTGGGGCGCCGGCCCGTGTCCCACAGCAGCTCAAGGGTGCGGATGATGTCGCCGCTGCCGCTGGTCTCCGAACTGCTCGTCATGGGTGCAGCTTAGTTCCCCGGAAAATAATTGGGTACGGCGTACGCGTAATCGGGTACGGTGTACTCAGTTACCGAGTCAAGGGGGACCCATGACCGACGGATACGCCGTGCGCGCCGAGGCACTGGAGAAGCGGTACGGCGAGAAGCGCGCCCTGGACGGCTTCGACCTGACCGTCCGCGAGGGCACCGTGCACGGACTGCTCGGGCCGAACGGAGCAGGCAAGACCACGGCCGTCCGCATCCTGGCCACGCTCCTGCGGCTGGACGGCGGTCACGCGACCGTGGCCGGCCTGGACGTGGCCCGGCAGTCGCGCGAGGTGCGCGCCCGCATCGGCCTGACCGGGCAGTACGCGGCCGTGGACGAGGTGCTCACCGGCCGGCAGAACCTGGAGATGTTCGGCCGTCTCTTCCACCTCGGCGGCCGGCGGGCCAAGGCGCGGGCCACCGAACTGCTGGAGCAGTTCGACCTCACCGACGCCGCGGGCAAGGGCGTCGGCAAGTACAGCGGCGGCATGCGGCGCCGCCTCGACCTCGCGGCGTCGATGATCCTCGCCCCGGCCGTCCTCTTCCTGGACGAGCCGACGACCGGGCTCGACCCCCGCAGCCGGGGCGAAGTCTGGGACTCCGTACGGGCGTTGGTGGCCGGTGGCACCACCGTGCTGCTCACCACGCAGTATCTGGAGGAGGCCGACAAGCTGGCCTCCCGCATCACCGTCATCGACCAGGGACGGTCCATCGCGGACGACACCCCGGACGGACTGAAGGGCACGGTCGGCGGCGACCGCATCGAGGTCGTGGTCGCCGACCGGGCCGACATCCCGCAGGTGGTGAAGGTCGTCGCACGCGTCTCGGACGGCGAACCCGAGGCGGAGGAAGGCGAGTTGCGCGTCCACGCCCCCGTCGTCGACCGCGTCTCCGCGCTCACCGAGGTGGCCCGCACCCTCCAGGACGAGGGCGTCCACGTCGAGGACATCGGTCTGCGCAGGCCCAGCCTCGACGACGTGTTCCTGCGCCTGACCGGACACCGCACGGAGAAGACGGAGAAGGAGGCGGCCGCGTGATGCCGTTGTCGAGCGATGAGGCGATGAGGCGGCTGGACCTGGCTGGGCCGGCGGTCGCGGAGGGTCGCGTGGAGGACGTCGACGCGTCGTCGGGCCATGGCGATCAGTGCCTGGTGGTGCCGTTCGCCCCCGGATCGCTCGCCGTCGTAGTAGGCCCGCGAAGTGGGATCGCCCCGCTCGCGCAACCCCGTCGTCGCGACCGATCGGGCCGCGCGAAAGAAAGCAGGGCGGCATGAGCACCATCGAGGTGACCGAGTCGACCGAGGCGACCCATGGGCGGGCGTACTGGGTTCTCGCCGACGTCTGGAACATCGTCCGCCGAGGTCTTACCCACTACCAGCGCCAACCCGTCAACATCGCCTGGCAGTTGGGCTTCCCTATCCTCTCCGTCCTCCTCTACGGCTATGTCTTCGGCAGCGCCATGCAGGTGCCCGGCGGCGGGGACTACAAGGACTTCCTGATGCCCGGGATGTTCGTGATGACGATGGCGTTCGGCTTCATCAACACCGCGACGCTCGTGGTGTACGACGCCACGAAGGGCGTGATCGACCGGTTCCGTTCCATGCCGATGGCGTCCTCGGCGGTGGTCGCCGGGCGCGGGGTCACCGATCTGCTGGTCGCCTGCGCCGAGTTGGCCATCATGATGCTGACCGCGATCGCCATGGGCTGGCGGCCGGACGGGGGACTGCGCTTCCTCGCCGCGTTCGGGCTGCTGCTGTGGCTGCGGTTCGCGCTGATCTGGATCGGGGTGTGGCTCGGGCTGATCGTGCCCAACCCGGAGGCGGCGGGCGGTCTGTTCGCGGTGGCCTTCCCCCTCACGATGATCTCCAGCATCTTCGTCGCACCCCAGCTGATGCCCGACTGGCTCGGTGCCGTGGCCTCCTGGAACCCGATCTCCTCCACGGCCGCCGCCACCCGCGACCTCTTCGGCACCCCGGTCGGCGGCGGGGACACCTGGGTCGAGCAGCACGCGCTGCTCATGGCGTACGTGTGGCCGGTGATCCTGACGGCGATCTTCCTGCCACTGGCGGTGCGCCGCTTCCAGAAGCTGAGCCGGTAGCGTCCAGTGTCTTGACGTGTTCATGTGACCTGACTTCCATGGAGGGAGCGGGTGTGGGAGCGCTCCCACCCTGTTCCGGGCCCGCGTCCCTCCCCCGAGAGGAAGCAGCTACATGTTCCGCAGCTTGCGAAGAGCGCTGTGCGCGGTGGCCGCGGCCCTGCTCCTGCCGCTGGGCGTGCAGACGGCCCAGACCGCCAACGCCGCCGAGGCCGCCGCCGGCGCCGGTTACTGGCACACCAGCGGCCGCCAGATCCTGGACGAGGCCGGGCAGCCGGTCCGGGTCGCCGGTATCAACTGGTTCGGCTTCGAGACCGGCAACTACGTCGTCCACGGCCTCTGGTCACGCGACTACAAGAGCATGATCGACCAGATGAAGTCGCTGGGCTACAACACCATCCGGATCCCGTTCAGCGACGACATCTTCAAGTCGGGGACCGTCCCCAACAGCATCGACTTCTCCAGCGGCAAGAACGCCGACCTCCAAGGACTCAACTCCCTGGGCGTGCTGGACAAGATCGTCTCGTACGCCGGTCAGGACGGCCTGAAGGTCATCCTCGACCGGCACCGCCCGGACGCCGGCGGCCAGTCGGCGCTCTGGTACACCTCCGCGGTCCCGGAGTCGACGTGGATCGCCAACCTCCGCGCGCTCGCGACCCGTTACCTCGGCCAGGACACCGTCGTGGGCATCGACCTCCACAACGAGCCCCACGATCCGGCCTGCTGGGGCTGCGGCGACACGACGAGGGACTGGCGCCTGGCCGCCCAACGGGCCGGGAACGCGATCCTCGCCGTCAACCCCGAGCTGCTGATCTTCGTAGAGGGCGTCCAGACGTACAACGGCGTCTCCGGCTGGTGGGGCGGCAACCTGATGGGCGTGGCCGACTACCCGGTGCAGCTGAACGTGGCGAACCGGGTCGTCTACTCGGCGCACGACTACGCCACGTCCGTGGCCCAGCAGAGCTGGTTCAGCGATCCCACCTTCCCCGCCAACATGCCCGGCATCTGGGACAGGTACTGGGGCTACATCTTCAAGCAGAACATCGCGCCCGTGTGGGTCGGCGAGTTCGGCACCACCCTCCAGTCGACCGTGGACCAGCGGTGGCTGGCCGCGCTGGTGGACTATCTGCGGCCGACGTCGACGTACGGCTCGGACTCCTTCCACTGGACCTTCTGGTCCTGGAACCCCAACTCCGGTGACACGGGCGGGATCCTCAAGGACGACTGGCAGACCGTGGACACCGTGAAGGACGGTTACCTGGCGAGCATCAAGGCGCCGGGCTTCCCGGCGGGCGGCGGCAGCGACCCCGGTGACCCGGGCGACCCCGGCGGCGGCACGGCGGCCTGCACCGCCGCCTACACCGTCAGCAGCGACTGGGGCAGCGGCTTCAACGCCGAGGTGAAGGTGACCAACACCGGTACCACCGCGATCAGTTCGTGGAAGGTGACCTGGACCTTCAGCGGGTCGCAGCAGGTGACGAACATGTGGAACGCGTCGTACACGCAGAGCGGGTCGACGGTGACGGCGTCCAACGCCGCGCACAACGGGTCGGTCGCGGCGGGCGGTTCGACGAGTCTCGGGTTCGGGGGTGCGCCCGGGGGCGGGGGTGTGCCCAGTGTGAGCTGCACGGCGGCATGAGAAAGGGCGCCCGGTGGCTCACCGGGCGCCCTCCACCGTCGTATGACGTATGCCGTCGGACGACTACAGCTTCTCGATCACGTAGTCGATGCACTTCGTCAGCGCCTCGACGTCCGCCGGGTCGATCGCCGGGAACATCGCGACGCGCAGCTGGTTGCGGCCGAGCTTGCGGTAGGGCTCGGTGTCGACGATGCCGTTGGCGCGCAGGACCTTGGCGACGGCGGCGGCGTCGACCTCGTCGGAGAAGTCGATCGTGCCGATGACCTGGGAGCGCTTGGCGGCGTCGGTGACGAACGGGCTCGCGTACTTGCTCTCCTCCGCCCAGGTGTACAGGCGGGTCGAGGAGTCCTTCGTACGGGCCGTGGACCAGGCGAGGCCGCCCTGGCCGTTGAACCACTCCAGCTGCTCCTTGAGCAGGAAGAGGGTGGCGAGGGCCGGGGTGTTGTACGTCTGGTTCTTGCGGGAGTTGTCGATCGCCGTGGGGAGCGAGAAGAACTCCGGCACGTGGCGGCCGGACGCGTGGACGCGCTCGGCGCGCTCGATCGCGGCGGGGGAGAAGACGCCGATCCACAGGCCGCCGTCGGAGGCGAAGGACTTCTGCGGGGCGAAGTAGTAGATGTCGGTCTCGGCGATGTCGACGGGCAGGCCGCCGGCGCCGGACGTGGCGTCCACGAGGACGAGGGCGCCCTCGTCGGCACCGGCCACGCGCTTGATCGGGGCGGCGACACCGGTGGAGGTCTCGTTGTGCGTGAGGGCGTACACGTCGACGCCCGCCTCGGCCTGCGGCTCCGGGTGCGTTCCGGGGTCGGAGGCGATGACGGTCGGCTCGGCCAGCCAGGGGGCGAGCTTGGCGGCCTTGGCGAACTTCGAGCTGAACTCGCCGAAGTTCA
The DNA here is from genome assembly GCF_013044505.1 of Streptomyces sp. S3(2020). Lineage (GTDB taxonomy): Bacteria > Actinomycetota > Actinomycetes > Streptomycetales > Streptomycetaceae > Streptomyces. Next base: position 10,602 of record NZ_JABERD010000245.1, read on the forward strand.
GGTGCTGCGACTTGTTCTCGATCAGGCCGTGGGTCGCCACGTCCCAGAACGCGGTCGAGCCGCCGTTGCCGAGGACGACCTCGTAACCCTCCGGGAGGGAGAACAGCGCACTGATGCCCTCACGGACCTGGCCGACCAGGTTCTTGACCGGGGCCTGGCGGTGTGAGGTGCCCAGCAGGGACGTACCGGTGGCGGCCAGCGCGTCCAGCGCTTCCGTCCGCACCTTGGAGGGGCCCGCGCCGAATCGTCCGTCGGCGGGCTTGATGTCAGCGGGAATCTGGATCTCAGCCACGGAAGGGAGGGTAGCCGTTGGGGGAAACCTGGTCGAAACGTGGTCCGCCGGGTGAGACGCGGTGTTTGGTTTGCTGGACTCATGACGGATCTAGCGGATCTAACGGATCTAGAGGCCGATCTGCGCAGGACCGTCCGAGGTGATGTCCGTTTCGACGTCACCTCCCGGGCGCTGACCACCATGGACGCGTCGAACTACCGGTGCGTCCCGCTGGGTGTGGTCGCCCCGCGCGACGCCGACGATGTGGCGGCCGTGCTGGAGGTGTGCCGGGAGCGGGGCGTACCGGTCGTCGCGCGGGGCGGGGGTACGTCCATCGCGGGGCAGGCCACCGGCGTCGGTGTGGTGCTGGACTTCACCCGCCACATGAACGGGCTGCTCTCCCTCGACCCCGTGTCGCGCACCGCCGTCGTCCAGCCCGGTCTCGTCCTCGACCGCCTCCAGGACGCCGCCGCCCCGCACGGGCTGCGTTTCGGTCCCGATCCCTCCACCCACGGCCGGTGCACGCTCGGCGGGATGATCGGGAACAACTCGTGCGGCTCGCACTCGGTGGCCTGGGGGACGACCGCGGACAGTGTGCGGGAGCTGGACGTGGTCACCGCGCGCGGGGAGCGGTCGCGGCTGGGACAGGGGTGGGCGGGAGCGCCGGAGGGGCTGCGGGAGCTGGTGGAGGGGGACCTGGCGCGGCTGCGGACCGGTTTCCCCGAGCTGCCCCGCCGGATCTCCGGGTATGCGCTGGACGCGCTGCTGCCGGAGCGGGGCGCGGATGTCGCCCGGTCCTTCTGCGGGAGCGAGGGCACCCTGGGGATCGTCACCGAGGCCGTCGTAGGACTCGTGGAGTCGCCACGCGCGCGTGCCCTCGCGGTGCTGGGATACCCGGACGAAGGCGCGGCCGCCGAGGCCGCGGCCGGGCTGCTGCCGCACGGTCCCCTGACGGTGGAGGGCATGGCGGCGGATCTGGTGCCCTCGGCGGTCGCGCTGCCACGTGGCGGGGCGTGGCTGTTCGTGGAGACGGGCGGTGACACGCGGGCCGGGGCACGCGCGCGTGCGGAGACGATCGTGCGGGCCGCCGACGTCATGGACGCGGTGGTGGTGACGGACCCGGCCGGGCAGCGTGCCCTGTGGCGCATCCGCGAGGACGCCAGCGGTACGGCGACCCGGATGCCGGACGGCTCCGAGGCGTGGCCCGGCTGGGAGGACTGCGCGGTGCCGCCGGCCCGGCTGGGCGCGTATCTGCGGGACTTCAGGGGGCTGCTGGGGGAGCACGGGCTGCGCGGGACGCCGTACGGCCATTTCGGGGACGGCTGCATCCATGTCCGTATCGACTTCGACCTGCTGACGGACGCGGGCATCGGCCGCTTCCGGCGTTTCTCGGAGGAGCTCGCCGATCTGGTGGCGGCGCACGGCGGCTCGCTGTCCGGCGAGCACGGGGACGGACAGGCGCGCGCGGAGCTGCTGCCCCGGATGTACGGCACCGAGCTGGTGGGACTCTTCGAACGCGCCAAGGGCGTGTGGGACCCGGACGACCTGCTGAACCCGGGGATGCTGGTGCTCCCGGCACCGCTGGACTCCGACCTCCGCTTCTCCGTCCTGCCCCGCGAGCCGGTCGACGTGGCCTTCGGTTACCCCGGCGACGGCGGTGACTTCTCCGCGGCGGTGCGCAGGTGCGTGGGCGTGGCGAAGTGCCGTACGACGTCGGCGGCCGGGGCCTCCGTCATGTGCCCGTCGTTCCGCGCGACCGGCGAGGAGGAGCACTCCACGCGCGGGCGGGCGCGGCTGCTGCACGAGATGCTCGCGGGCGAACTGGTCACCGACGGCTGGCGGTCGGTGGAGGTGCGGGACGCGCTGGATCTGTGCCTGTCCTGCAAGGGGTGCCGGTCCGACTGCCCGGTCGAGGTCGACATGGCCACGTACAAGGCGGAGTTCCTGCACCACCACTACGAGGGGCGGCGCCGCCCGGCCGCGCACTACACGATGGGGTGGCTGCCGGTGTGGCTGCGGGCGGTGGCGCGTACCCGTACGGCGTGGGTCGTCAACGCACTGGCATCGGTACGGCCGCTGGCGGCGCTGGCGAAACGGCTGGGCGGGATCGCGCCCGAGCGCGGGATTCCGCGGGTGGCGGCGGAGCCGTTCAGCCGGTGGTGGGGGCTGCGTGGTCGTGGGTGGTAGGCACTTGGCCCCGTGTGGTGTGGTCATGGGTGGCCGGGCGGGTGGAAACCGGTCTGTTGCCACAGAGGAAAACGGATCGGTTGCCGATGTGGAAGTGGACAAGGTGGCCCGGGGCCGGGCGCTGTCGAGTTCGTGGCGGGGCGGGATTGCGTCGGGAGACTGATCGGTT
>NZ_JABERD010000246.1 GCF_013044505.1 Streptomyces sp. S3(2020)
GCACGGGCCGTTGCGCACTCCCGTCGCTCACCTCCACCCGCACCCCCGCCGTTCTCAGCACGACCACCTGACACCGCCGGTCCGGAACATGCCGTACGACATTGGCCACCAGCTCCGTCACGCCCAGCTCCACGGCGTCGGTCAGCTCGGCCAGTTCCCACTCGGCGAGCAACGAGCGGACGATACGGCGGATGTGACGGACCGAGTGCTCGCCGACGGTGAGGCTCATGCGGTAGTGCGTGGTGGGGGGAAAGTATGTGTTCACGGGACGAGCCTGAACTGGCGCGACTACGCTGGGCTACAGGCTGGAAACAACCTGTTCTGAAGTGGGGGCACACTTCGTGGCGCACATCAACGTCCTTGACCCGGGGGCCTCACCTCTCGACTACTACGGTTTCGAGTTGCGGCGCCTGCGGGAGGCGGCGGGGCTGAGCCAGAAACAGCTCGGCGACATCCTCAACTACACCGGCTCACTGATCGGCCAGATCGAGACGGCGAGGAAGGTGCCGACGCCGGAGTTCAGCGTGCGGGCGGATGCGGCGCTGGGATCGGACGGCTTACTCACGCGGCTCGTGGAGCTGGTGCTGCGGAGTCAACTTCCGGCCTGGTTCAGGCAGGTGGCGGAGCTGGAGGCGCGGGCGACGGAGATCTGTACGTTCCAGACCCACATGATCCATGGGCTCCTGCAGACCGCCACCTACGTACGCGGAGTGCTCGGCGCACTCGACCAGAACGACCTCGACGACCGCACCGCCGTACGGCTGGCCCGTCAGCGCATCTTCGAGAAGGCGGAGCCGCCCGTCTGCTGGGTGGTCGTCAGCGAGGCCGCTCTTTACCAGGAGATCGGCGACCGGGAAACCATGCGCGGCCAACTGACCCACCTGTTGGCGTTCGAGCACAGCCCTCGAATCAACATCCAGGTACTGCCGTTCTCGGCAGGATCACACGCGGGTCTCCAAGGCTCATTCACCCTCTTCCGCTTCGCGAGCGATCCGACCATCGTCTACACCGAGGGCTACAGCAGCGGGCATCCCACCGCGAACCCGGACACCGTCAAGGACTGCTCGCTCCGTTACGATCATCTGCGGGCCGCCGCGCTCTCCTTGAAGGACTCGGCGGAGCTGATCCGGCGAGTGATGGAGGAACGCTATGGAGAGCAAGACGGAGTGGCGTAAGTCCAGCTACAGCGGCGACCAGGGCGGCGAGTGCGTAGAAATCGCCGACGCACCCCCCACCATCGCCATCCGCGACTCAAAGACCCCCGCAGGCCCGATCCTCACCATCGCCCCCGCCGCGTTCCACCACTTCGTCTGCTGGAGCGGCAGCGTCACGACTGAGGTCTGACACCCCCCGCCTTCGCCGCCTGGTGCTCTCTCCACTCCTTACGGAAGAAGTACGCACGCAGGCCGGCGACGGCGAGGAACAGAAGCCCGAAGCCACCCCTGTCCACGTGATCAGGTCACGTCAATGCCTGTCGAGCCTATATCCGCTGGATGATCGTGCCGGTGGCGAGGCCGCCCCCCGCGCACATCGTCACCAGCGCGAACTCCTTGTCCGCACGCTCCAGTTCATGAAGCGCGGTGGCGATGAGACGGGCGCCGGTCGCGCCCACCGGGTGGCCGAGCGCGATCGCCCCGCCGTTCACGTTCACCTTCTCCAGGTCCTGTTCGAAGACCTGCGCCCAGCTCAACACCACGGACGCGAAAGCCTCGTTGATCTCGACGAGGTCGATGTCCTTGAGGGACATCCCGGCCTTGCCCAGCACCGCGCGCGTCGCGTCGATCGGTCCGTCGAGGTGGAAGTGCGGGTCGGCGCCGACGAGTGCCTGGGCGACGATCCGCGCCCGGGGCCGCAGCTTCAGGGCGCGGGCCATCCGTTTCGACGCCCACATGATGGCCGCCGCGCCGTCGCTGATCTGGGACGAGTTGCCGGCCGTGTGGATGGCGGTGGGCATGACGGACTTCAGGCCCGCCAGGGCCTCCATGGAGGTGTCGCGCAGGCCCTCGTCCCGGTCCACCAGCCGCCACATGCCCTGTCCGGCGTGCTGCTCGTCCTCGGTCGTCGGCACCTGCACGGCGAACGTCTCGCGCTTGAAGCGTTCCTCGCTCCAGGCGACAGCGGCCCGCTCCTGCGAGATGAGGCCGAGCGCGTCGACGTTCTCGCGGGTCAGTCCGCGATGGCGGGCGATCCGCTCGGCCGCCTCGAACTGGTTGGGCAGGTCCACGTTCCACTCGTCGGGGAAGGGCTTGCCCGGCCCGTGCTTGGAGCCGGACCCGAGCGGCACCCGCGACATCGCCTCGACGCCGCAGGAGATACCGACGTCGATGACGCCCGCCGCGATCAGGTTCGCCGTCATGTGCGAGGCCTGCTGCGAGGAGCCGCACTGGCAGTCGACGGTCGTCGCCGCCGTCTCGTACGGCAGACCCATGGTGAGCCAGGCCGTGCGGGCGGGGTTCATGGACTGTTCGCCGGCGTGGGTCACCGTGCCGCCGACGATCTGCTCGACGCAGTCGGCGGGGATGCCGGTGCGGCCGAGGAGTTCACGGTAGGTCTCGCCCAGAAGGTAGGCGGGGTGGAGGTTGGCGAGCGCGCCACCGCGCCTGCCGATGGGGGTGCGTACGGCTTCGACGATCACGGGTTCCGCGGCCATGAAAAGGAGTTCCTCTCCTGCGTACCCGCGCGGCGCGGGGGCGTCCCGGCCCGGCCCGCCACGCGGAACTAGTACGTGTTCTAGTTCCAAAGGCAGTCTGCTGACAGGGAGTCCATCGCCGCAAGAGTCGTGCACGCCTCTTGCTACTTCTAGAACCGGTTACTACGTTCACGACACGAACTGATGGACCGTCAGAAGTCTGCCGGAACACGGCTGGAGCTGCCCATGACCTGTCCCGCGCTCCCCGACGGGTTCGACCTCACCGACCCCGACATGCTGCAACAGCGCGTACCGCTACCGGAGTTCGCCGAACTGCGCCGGACGGAACCGGTCCACTGGATCGCCCAGGCGGGCAACGTCGCCGGATTCCAGGACGAGGGCTACTGGGCCGTCACCCGGCACGAGGACGTCAAGTTCGTCTCCACGCACCCGGAGATCTTCTCCTCGATGCTCAACACGGCGATCATCCGCTTCAACGAGCGCATCGAGCGCGACGCCATCGACGCCCAGCGGCTGATCATCCTCAACATGGACCCGCCGGAGCACACCCGGGTCCGCCAGATCGTCCAGCGCGGTTTCACCCCGCGCTCGATCCGGGCGTTGGAGGACACCCTGCGCGCCAGGGCCCAGGGCATCGTCCAGAACGCCCTCGCCCAGGAGGGCTCCTTCGACTTCGTCACCCAGGTCGCCTGCGAACTCCCCCTCCAGGCCATCGCCGAGCTGATCGGCATCCCGCAGGAGGACCGCCTCAAGATCTTCGAGTGGTCGAACCGGATGATCTCGTACGACGACCCCGAGTACGCCATCACCGAGGAGGTCGGCCAGGAGGCGGCGATGGAGGTCATCGCCTACGCCATGAACATGGCCGCCGACCGCAAGAAGTGCCCGGCGAAGGACATCGTCACCACGCTGGTGGCGGCGGAGGACGAAGGCAACCTGGGCTCGGACGAGTTCGGCATGTTCGTCCTCGCGCTGGCGGTCGCGGGCAACGAGACCACCCGCAACGCGATCAGCCACGGCATGCACGCCTTCCTGACCCACCCCGACCAGTGGGAGCTCTTCAAACGCGAACGCCCGGTGACGACGGCGGAGGAGATCGTCCGCTGGGCGACCCCGGTGGTCAGCTTCCAGCGCACGGCGACGCAGGACACCGAACTGGGCGGCAAGAAGATCAAGGCGGGCGACCGGGTCGGCATCTTCTACGCCTCGGCCAACCACGACCCGGACGTCTTCGAGAACCCGGACACCTTCGACATCACCCGCGACCCCAACCCCCACCTCGGCTTCGGAGGCGGCGGCCCGCACTTCTGCCTCGGCAAGTCCCTGGCGGTCCTGGAGATCAACCTGATCTTCAACGCCATCGCCGACGCCATGCCCGGCCTCCATCTGACCGGCGACCCCCGCCGGCTGCGCTCCGCGTGGATCAACGGCGTGAAGGAACTCCAGGTGAGCGTGGGCTGACACCACACATGGACTGACCCCCACTACTCGGGCCGGCGGCTTCCCGGCGCCGTCGGCCCGTCTCCGTCCTCGAACCCGCGCAGCCCGCGCAGCCTTCGCCCAGCCTCCACGCCGCGGCCTACGCCACCGGCTCCAACTCCCCTGCTGCCCGGCTGCCCTTGGCCTGCCGCACGACCAACCGCGCCCGCGGCCCCTGCAACAGATAGGTCAGCCCGAAGCCGCCGCCCACCACCAGCGCGCCGCCCACCGCGTCCAGCACCCAGTGGTTGCCGGTCGCCACGATCGCCGTCACCGTGAACAGCGGGTGCAGCAGGCCCAGGGCTTTGAGCCACCACTTCGGGGCGACGAGCGCGATGACCAGACCGCACCACAGCGACCAGCCGAAGTGCAGGGACGGCATCGCCGCGTACTGGTTGGTCAGGGCGGTCAGGGTGCCGTAGTCCGGCTTGGAGAAGTCCTGCACACCGTGGACCGTGTCGATGACGCCCAGCGACGGCATGAGCCGGGGCGGGGCCAACGGGTAGAGCCAGAAGCCGACCAGGGCCAGCAGGGTCGTGAAGCCCAGCGCCGAGCGGGCCCAGCGGTAGTCGACCGGGCGGCGCCAGTACAGGACCGCCAGCACCGACAGCGGCACCACGAAGTGGAAGGACGTGTAGTAGAAGTCGAAGAACTCGCGCAGCCATCCGACCTTGACCACCGCGTGGTTGGCCCAGTGCTCGATGTCGATGTGCAGCCGGCGCTCGATGTCGAGGATCTGCTGCCCGTGCGCCTCGGCCCGCGCCCGGCCCTCCGAGTTGCTGCCGCCCGTCGCCGCCAGCCGCACCTTCTGGTACGCCGCGTACGTCACCCGGATCAGCAGCAGTTCGAGGAGCAGGTTCGGGCGGGTCAGCACCCGCTGGAGGAACGGCAGCAGCGGCACGCGCCCGAAGCGGGCCGGGACCGGTTCGGCGTACCGCGCGGGGACCGGGGCCCCGTAGTACGGCGAGGTGCGGGACAGGAAGGGGATCACCGTGGCCGCCGCGAACGCCGCCAGCAGCACGACGTTGTCGCGCAGCGGGTAGAGCACCGACATGTTCGGCAGGATCATCTTCGCCGGCAGCGTCATCACCAGGATCACCGCGACCGGCCACACATACCGGTCCGACGCGCGCTTGCCGACCCGGCCGACCAGGGCGAGCAGCACCCACAGCAACTGGTGCTGCCAGCTCGTCGGCGAGACCAGGACCGCCGCGCAGCCCGTGATCGCGACCGCGAGCAGCAACTGCCCGTCGCGGGCGTAGTGCACGGCCCGGCGCAGGGCGAGCGCCGCCACCGCCGCGCCCAGCACGAGGAACAGCACGATCTCCAGCGGCCCGGACAGACCCGCCCGCAGCAGCAGGCCGTGCAGCGACTGGTTGGCGAGACCGTCCGCCGCACCGCCGAGCCCCGTGCCCGCCACGTGGTGGACCCAGTAGGTGTACGAGTCGTGCGGCATCGCCAGCCACGCGAGCGCCGTGCACGCAGCGAAGGTCGCGCCGGCCGACAGCCCGGCCCGGCGCCGCCCCGTCAGCCACAGCAGCGGCGCGAACAGCAGCACCGTCGGCTGGAGCGCGGCCGCCACCCCGATCAGCAGCCCGCCCGCCCGCTCACCGCGGACGACGAAGCAGCCCAGCAGGACCAGGAGCACCGGCATGATGCTCGTCTGGCCCAGGTACAGCGTGTTGCGGACCGGCAGCGACAGCATCAGCAGGCTGATCGCGACCGGCGCGGCCAGCAGAGCCGTACGTCTGTTCACCGGCTGAGGAAGCGCACGCGCGGCGACAAGGCCGAGAGCGGCGACCAACAGCAGCGTGCCGAAGGTCCATCCCCAGCCGAGCGCCTGTTCGGCGGCACGTGTCAACGGCTTGAGAACAAGCCCCCCGAAAGGGGTACCGGTGAACAGGGTCGAGTCGTAGAGCGAGCCCTTCACATGGAGGACCCCGTCCGGACCGACCCAGGTCTCCAGATAGGTCAGCCGCTCCCCGTCGGGGGTGCTCAGGAAGACGGCCACCTGCCGGACGGCGAGTATGGCGGCGATCAGCCACAGTCCCAGGCGGGCCACCCGCAGGCGCGCTCTCGCCGAATCAGCGGCTGTCGCTCCGAACGCTTCCGCGGTGTGCCCGCTGTGTTTCGCATTCGCCACGCCTCGTAGGCCTCCCGCCCGGTTTCTCACGCATTGGGAGCGTGAGGGCCATTTCGCGAACCTTGTTCAAGGCTCGCATCACCCCCCGGAGAGAGACGCAGGCACCCCCGGTTCACCTGACGTCCGTCCTGCTTTTGTCCGAATGACGATAGTCCGCACCCGGTCGCCCCGCTTCGCCGGGCGCGACGTGGATCACTTACGGCACCGCGCGGAACGGAACCGTATGCTCCCGCCGTACTACCGTCTGAAGCCGTCGACGGTACGGCGGAGGGGTCTGGGGGAAATGGTCGGTTTCCTACGAGGGCGGGCGCGTCGGCGCGTGCTCGCGGTCGTTCTGGCATTACTCGCCACCCAGATCGGCTCGCTCGTCGCCCCGGCCTACGCGTGCGGCTGCGGCGCCCTGATCCCGGACACCGCCCGGCGGGTGGGCGTCTCGCGCGAGGTGTCCGTCGTGCGCTGGGACGGCTCGCAGGAACAGATCGTGATGCGGCTGACGGTGGACGGCGACAGCGACCGGGCCGCCTGGGTCATGCCGGTACCCCGCAGGGCGACCGTCAAGCTCGGCGATCCGGTCCTCTTCGACGAGTTGGACGCGGCGAGCGCTCCGGTGCACCGCACGCGCTACCACTTCTGGCCCCAGGACGGCGACTGGCCGCTCGTCTCCGGCGGGGGCGGCCCCGACACCGGCGCGCCACCACCGGGCGCCGGGATCGGCGCCGAGCCGCCCGTGGGGGTGGTCGGCCGCCAGAAGCTCGGCCCCTTCGACGTGGCCCGGCTGACCGCGACCGACCCGGACGCGCTGGGCAGCTGGCTCAACACCAACGGCTTCGCCCTCCCGCCCCGCCTCACCACCGCCCTCCAGCCCTATGTCCGCAACCGCTGGGAGTACGTGGCGGTGCGGCTGGCCCCCGAGACCTCCGGCAGCGCCCTGAGCGGCGCCCTGGACCCACTCCACCTCACGTTCTCCGCCGACGAGCCGGTCTACCCGATGCGCCTGTCCCGGCTCGCGCAGACCCCGCAGTCGCTGGGCCTGTACGTCCTCGCCCCGCACCGCATGGAGCCCGCCTCCGAGATCGGCGGGGAGCGGCCCCGGGTCACCTTCGCCGGCCGGGTGACCGCGAAGTCCGGCCCGCTCGCCGAACTGGCGCAGGGCACACCGTTCCTGACCGCCGTCGGCCAGGAGTTCCCGACCCCGTCCCTGATCGACGGCGACCACGTGCTGCGCCGGGCGGCGTCCGACACCACGTTCCAGCAGGTGATCTACGAGGACCGGCTGCGGAAGGTGGCCGGGATCCCGGCATGGCTGCTGACGGTCGTCGGCGGTCTCGCACTGGTCGTCACGGCCACGGCCCTGCTCGCCGTACGACGCTCCCGGCGCCCGGTGATCCCGCCGAAGCCGCTCCAGCCACCCCCACCAGTCAATTAGCCCTATGAAAGGCACAGGTCGCATGAGCGAGTCGAAGGTCTGGAACGACGTCGACGACTACTTCACCGCCCAGCTCGCACCCGACGACGAGGGACTGACCGCCGCCCTGCGCGCCAGCGAGGAGGCCGGACTCCCGCAGATCGCCATCAGCGGGACACAGGGCAAGCTCCTCCAGCTGCTCGCCCAGATCCAGGGCGCCAGGAACATCCTGGAGATCGGCACCCTCGGCGGCTACAGCACCATCTGGCTGGCCCGCGCACTGCCCGCCGACGGCCGCCTGGTCTCCCTGGAGTACAGCGCCCGGCACGCCGAGGTCGCCACCGGCAACATCACGCGGGCCGGCCTCGACAAGATCGTCGAGATCCGTGTCGGCCCGGCCCTGGACTCGCTGTCCCGGCTGGCCGAGGAGTCCGGCGAGAACGCGGCCCCCTTCGACCTCGTCTTCATCGACGCCGACAAGGCCAACAACCCGCACTACCTGGAGTGGGCGCTGAAGCTCACCCGCGCGGGCAGCCTGATCATCGTCGACAACGTCGTGCGCGAGGGCCGCGTCGCCGACGCCGGCAGCACCACCCCGGACGTCATCGGGACCCGGGCCGCGATCGAACTGATCGGCTCCCACCCGAGGTTGAGCGGCACGGCGATCCAGACGGTGGGCGGCAAGGGCTACGACGGCTTCGCGCTGGCGCGAGTGCTGTCGTAGCCCGATGCGAGGCCGCCGCGGGGGCTGTGAAGGTCAAGCCTCGTGGTAGAAACCCACGTTGACGGTACGGGGGGCGGTGCGGTCCCGGATGACGATCTCGCCGTTGCCGCCCCTGGGCAGCGGGACGCTCCCGCCGTAGACGAGCGGCTGCGCGTACTGGCCGACCACCAGGTGCACCTCCGAGGACGGTTCGGGCTGCGAGCCCTGGAGCCAGGTGACCTGCCAGCCGCCCTCGGGGCCGCACAGGAACTCCAGATGGACCCGGGAGACGAACAGCCAGTCGTCGGGCGTCGAGAGACGGCACACGGACTTGTCTCGGCCGACTCGCAGCACGGCGCCCGGATCACTGGGCGCGTCGGCCATCTGCATGCCGGCCGTGGCACCCTCCTCCGCCGCGGCTACGGCGGCCATGGTGAGTTCGAGCACGTGCGCTCCCTTGTGCAGTTGCTGAAATGTCTCTGTGCAATTGTGCTTGCACAGCGGCCGCATGATAAATCGCCCGGCCATTCCGCGTCCGGCACAATGGACTCATGACCGAGCGAAAGCCACCTGGCGTCCCGTTCGAGTCCTGGGTCGACAAGCAGATCCAAGACGCGCAGGGCCGCGGCGACTTCGACCGACTCCCCGGCGTGGGCGAGCCCTTGCCCGCCGGTCTCGACACCCCTTACGACGAACTCTGGTGGATCAGGCGCAAGATGGCCCGCGAGGGTCTCGCCGTGCTGCCGCCCGCCCTGGCGCTGCGCAAGGAGGCCGAGGACACCCTCGCCGCGGCGCTCGCGGCACCCTCGGAGCGGATCGTCCGGAAACTGATCACGGACGTCAACGTCAAGATCCGCGAGATGATGTTCAGGCCGCCGCCCGGCCCTCCGCTCGGAAAGAAGCCGTACGACGTCGAGGACGTCGTACGGCAGTGGCGGGAGCGCCCCGCGGCGGCGGGTGGGACGGGTGAGGCCGGTGGGTCAGAGGTGCAGTAGCCGGTCCGTCAGCTCGCGGTAGTCGCGCAGGGCGAGGCGGAGCTGTTCGGTGTCACCGGCGTTCCCGTGCTTGTCCGCGCCGTCCTGCCAGGAGGTGCGCAGGGTGCGGCGGCGCCGGGTCAGGGCGTCGGTGACGCGGGAGGCTACCTCCTCCATCACGTGGTCGGCCTCCTCGACGGCGTTGCGGGGCTCGTCGACGAACCCGGCGACCGCGTGCTGGAGTCGCAGCGAGAGCTTGTCGGACTCGTCGTGCGGGATCAGCCGACCGCGGTGGGAGCCCTCGCCGTGGCCCGCCTTGGACTCCGCCGAGGCCGTGGACGTCTTGGTCCCGGACTCCTGGCCCTGGCCTTGGCCTTGGGCCGCCGCTTCGTGCCCGGTGGAACCTGCGACCAGGGGAGACCCCGAGCCGCGGCGCTCCGTGGGAGGGGCGCTCTCCTCGCCCTGGGGGCTCTTCGGCCGGCCGTCCGTCCCGTGGGCACGTCCTGCCGGGCCGACGCCCGTCGTCTTCTCGCCGTGCCGTGCGCCGTCGGCGCCCTGGCCGGTCGTCGCGTCCGTCATGTCACTCAACTCCCCTTCGCGTGACGCCGGGTGGAAGCCCACGGCAGATGGCCGCGGCTGTCGGTACGGGCGGGCCGGCTCCCGCCGTCGGACTCCTCGTGCCGGCCGCTGTGGCCGTCATGGCCGTTGTGGCCCACCAGGTCCTCGAACAGGGACCGGGCCTCGACCATGGCCTCGCGCATCTCCTCGGTGCCGGCGCTTTCCTTCCCGCCCGGTCGGGCGGCGTGGTGCACACGCCGGTAGCCGTGCACATGGTCGGCGTGGTGCACGGACAGTGCGGCGAGCTGCTCGTCGTACTGCCCGCCGTCCGGGAACCCCTTGGCTCCGGCGAGGTCGGCGAGCAGCCGGTCCGCCTCGGCCACGGCCTCCCGCGGCGAATCGACGAAGCGCTCCTGGGCTGCCGTCCAGCGGGCCTCGTACTGCTGACGCTGCGCCGGTTCCAGCGGACGCTCGCGCAGCGAACCGTGCCGTTCGACACGTTCGGCGAGCTCCCGCTCGGCAGCCTGCGGGTCCCCGTCGTGCCGGGCCACGACCCGGTCGTACTCGGGCCCGAAGCGCCGCTTCAGACTCCGGCCGCGCCGCGGCCCCCCGGTACGCCGGGCCAGTACGGCCGCCACGGCGATGACGGCCGCAACGATCACGATCAGAGCGATGATCAGACCTGTTGACATGGCTACCGGGTAGCCCCGAAGAGGCTCCTCAAACCGCCGGTATTTCGCGGGAGTACTACACGGCGGCTCAAGCGCTCAAGGGCTCAGTGCCTCAGTGCCTCAGTCACTCAGCTGAAGCGTTTCGACGAGCCGTTGTGGGGTTGTTCTCGGTCCGAGCCGCAGAGTTCGTTGTTGAGGTCCTTCACGAGGCGGTCCAGGTCCGTCGGGCGGTCCGGGCCCCACCAGTCGCCGAGGAGCTCCGCCAGGGACTCCTCGCGGGCCCGGGCGAGACGGTCGGCGACCTCGTGGCCGGTGTCGGTCAGGACGAGTTCGAGGCCCTCGCGCCGGGCCAGGCTCCGTTCCTCGACCTGGCGGGCGGCGGCCATGATGACGTGCAGCGGCACGGAGCTGCGTTCGGCGAGCACGGCCGGCTCCGTCCAGCCGTACTTCTTGACCCGCAGCAGCAGCCAGCTCGCGCCCGGCAGCAGGTCGTACCCCGCCCGTTCGGTGATCTTCCGGTAGATCTCCCGCCGCCCCTCCCGCGTACCGAGCACCGACAGCGCCCGGCACACCTCGTCGTACGACGACCGCTCCACCGGATTGCTGGCCAGCGTCTCGGTGAGGTCCGGCGCCGTGACCGACCCGCGCAGCGGGTCCTCCTTGAGGAACCAGGCCAGCACGAAGCCGAGGAGCGCGACGGGCGCGGCGTACAGGAAGACATCGGTGATGGACGACGCGTACGCGTGCACCGCGGACGGCTGGAGCGCCCCCGGCAGCTCCGAGATGCCACGCGGGTCGGACTCCAGCGCGTCCACCGAGGCGCCCGGCGGGAGTTCGGTGCCACGGAACGCCGCGGTGAGCTTGTCGCCGAGGCGGTTGGCGAAGACCGTGCCGAAGATGGCGACGCCGAACGAGGCGCCGATGGACCGGAAGAAGGTCGCGCCGGAGGTGGCGACGCCCAGATCCTCGTACGAGACCGCGTTCTGCACGATGAGGACCAGTACCTGCATCACCAGGCCGAGGCCCAGACCGAACACGAAGAAGTACGTGCTCATCTCCGCGGTCGAGCTGTTCTCGTCCAGCCGGTGGAGGAGCAGCAGACCGAGGGTGGTGACGCCGGTGCCCGCGACCGGGAACACCTTCCAGCGTCCGGTACGGCTGACGATCTGCCCGGACCCGGTCGACGCCAGCAGCATTCCGGCCACCATCGGCAACATGTGCACCCCGGACATGGTCGGGGTGACGCCCTGCACGACCTGGAGGAACGTCGGCAGGTACGTCATCGCGCCGAACATCGCGAAGCCGACGATGAAGCTGATGATCGCGGAGAGCGTGAAGGTGCGGATGCGGAAGAGCTTGAGCGGGAGGACGGGTTCGGCCGCTCTCCGTTCCACGGCGACGAAGGCCACGCCGAGGACGACGCCGAGCACCGCCAGGCCGATGATCTGCGGCGAGCCCCAGCCCCAGGTGGTGCCGCCGAGGGACGCCACGAGCACCAGGCAGGTGGCGACGGCGGCGATCAGGAAGGTGCCGAGATAGTCGATGACGTGCCGCGTCGCCTTGCGCGGGGTGCGCAGCGCGGTGGCGATGACGGCGAGGGCGACGACGCCGACGGGGAGGTTGATGTAGAAGACCCAGCGCCAGCTGAGATGCTCGGTGAACAGCCCGCCGAGGAGCGGTCCGAGAACGCTGGTCGCCCCGAACACCGCGCCGAACAGCCCCTGGTACCGCCCGCGTTCGCGCGGCGAGACGATGTCCCCGACGATCGCCATCGACAGCACCATGAGGCCGCCGCCGCCGAGACCCTGGAGAGCGCGGAAGGCGATCAGCTGGGGCATGTTCTGCGCCATGCCGCACAGCGCCGAGCCGATCAGGAAGATCACGATCGCGGTCTGGAACAGCTTTTTCCGGCCGTACTGGTCGCCGAGCTTGCCCCACAGCGGGGTCGCCGCGGTCGAGGCGAGCAGATACGCGGTGACCACCCATGACAGGTGCTCCAGGCCGCCGAGGTCGCTGACGATCGTGGGCAGCGCGGTGGAGACGATGGTCTGGTCCAGGGCCGCGAGGAGCATTCCGAGGAGCAGGGCGCCGATCGAGACGAGGACGTTGCCGGACACGTGGGGGTCCTGGGCCTGACCTCGTGCCGCGCCTTGTGTGCCGTCGTCCGGGTCTCGCACATCACCCGTCATACCGTCCGCGTCCGCGGCCATGAAGACCTCCCGTCGGTCTCGTTACGTCTCCATCGTGGTCGGTGTGACCGTTTATGGCCTGTTGAGTCCTGGTGGAAGCCGGTATTCCGGGGGCTTATGGGGCGGGAGTGTGGAGGGGGTCTGCATAATCTCTGGAGTTCGCGAGGGGAGGGACGAACACATGACGCAATCGAACGGTCATCTGTGCCCGGAGTGCGGGGCACCGAGAGGGGCCGACAACACGCCGTCGTGCGCGTGCACACAACGGGCGTCCGACGCCCTGCGCGATGCGCGTACCGCGGAGGCGGCCGCGGCGGAGGACTTCGACCCGCTGCGGATACGTCCCTACGTGGAGCTGGAGGGCGAGCCGTCGACCGGGGCTCCCGCCGGGGCGGACGTGACGATGCCGCTACGGCCGATACCGGGGCCGATAGCGGGGCCGGCGCCCAGCACGAGAGACCTGAACCTGTTCGAGGGCTCGCCAAGGGAAGACGACGCCGACCTCGCCGACCTGGACGACGAACCGCGCCGCCGTCCCCGCCGCACGGTCCTGCTGGGCGCCGGCCCCGCTATCGGCCCCGGTATCGGCCGAAGCGGCATCGTCACGTCCGCCCCGGCGGGAGCCCCGGTCGACGGCCCGCCCTCCAGCTCCGGTCTCTTATACACACCTGACGCCGCCGACGGAGAGGCGAGGGTAGATGCGGGGGGTGGCCGGATGAAGAAAAAAAAAAAA
>NZ_JABERD010000247.1 GCF_013044505.1 Streptomyces sp. S3(2020)
CCCACGTACCCACCCCGGCCGCCGCCACGAGCACCACCGCGGCAACGCTCACCACGACCCGGCGCCGCCGCGTGGCCGCCCGGTTCCGCGCGGAGCCGGGCCGCGGCGCCCCAGCCGCCCGAGGCACCCGCGCCGTCCCCCGCGCACCCCCCGCCAGCTCGTCCGGCGCCGGCACCCTCATCGACGTATGCGTGTCCCGGTTGGAGTCGGCCGGCTTCGCCCCCGGCACCAACGGCACCGCCCCCCGCCGCACCGGCGCCGAGGACGCGGGCTGCTCCGACGGCACCTCGTACGGCTCCTCCTCGTCGTCCTCCGCGTCCGGCTCGTCCACGTCCAGCGGCGGCATCCCGACCAGCAGCGGCAGCAGCTCCCGCAGCCGCGCCCCCAGCTCGGAGGCCCGCAGCCGGGAGGCCGGCGCCTTGGCGAGACACTGCACGAGCAGCTGCCACAACTCGTCGGGGATGCCGGGGAGCGGCGCCACGGTCTCGGTCACATGGCGGCGCAGCACCGCACCCGGATGCCCGCCGCCGAAGGGCGTGAAGCCCGCCAGCAGCTCGTACAGCACCGTCGCCAGCGCGTAGATGTCCACGGCCGCGCGCGGCGGCAGCCCCTCCACGATCTCCGGCGCCAGATAGTCCGGCGTACCGATGATCTTCGTGGCGCGGGTACGGCGCGGGGTGTCGATGAGCTTCGCGACCCCGAAGTCCGTCAGCAGCGCGCGGTGCGAGCCACCGGGGCCCAGGGGGCCCTGCATGTCGAGGAGTACGTTCTCCGGCTTGACGTCCCGGTGCACGACGCCCGCCGCGTGGGCCGCCGCCAGCCCGTCCGCGATGTCCGCGACGATCGCCACCGCGGCCTCGGGCGCCAGCCGCTTGTCCCGGTCGAGCCGGGTGCGCAGGTCGGTGCCGCGGACGAGGTCCATGACGAGCGCGAGGTCGTTGCCGTCCACCACCAGGTCGCGGACCGAGACGACGTTCGGGTGCTCGAGACCGAGCAGTGCCGTGCGCTCCTGCACGAACCGCCCGACGAGCTCCTGGTCGGACGCGAGGTCCTCGCGCAGCAGCTTGACGGCGACGGGCCCCTCGGGCCCCTCACCCAGCCACACCGTGCCGGCACTGCCCCGCCCCAGGATCTGGTTGGCGGTGTACCGGCTGCCGATCTTCCGTGCCAAGGCTGCTCCTACAGACGCGTGTTGTCGCTAAAAGTACGCGTCCGATGAGCCAACCTTCACCGCGGAGGCGGAAATCACCCGCCAGGAGTCGACAAATCTCCAGAGTCGCGACCGTCACAGCCGTCAGGGCTGTCACGACCGTCACGGCCTACTGGCCGCCGGATCCGCCTCCGCCCAGATCCCCGATCCACCCGGAGACCGTGCTGATCATGTCGCCGATCTGGTCCCAGTAGCTCTTGCCCGTGCCGATCCAGTCCTGGAGCGGGCTCAGCTCCCAGATCAGCCAGCCCGCGACGAAGAGGATGACGACCGTGAACAGGCACCCCTTGAGGCAGCCGAGACCCGGGATCCGCATCGGGTTGGAGCTGCGCTGCCGCGGCTGCCGGGGCTCGCGCTGAGGCTGCTGGGGCTGCGGCTGCTGGGGCGGCGCGTACCGCTGTGGCTGCGGCTGGGGCTGCGGCGGTGGCGCGTACCGCTGGGGCTGCTGTTGCTGCTGCGGATGACCGCCGTAGCCCTGCTGGGGCTGCTGCGGCTGTCCGTACCGCTGCTGCGGCTGCTGGCGCTGCGGCGGCTGCTGGCGCTGCGGCGGCTGCTGCGGGCGCTGGACCTGCCGCTGGGGGCGGCGGCGCAGCGGGTCCTGATTGGGGTCGACGTACTGGACCTGCGTCTGCTCGTTGCGGTCGCGGGCCGCGCGCAGCTGGTTCTGCCAGGGGTGCGGGTCCTCGGGCCCGCCCTGGCCCTGCTGCCCCGGCTGCCCGGGCGGCACCGGCGGCAGCACGGCCGTCGGGTCGGCCGCGCCGCGGTTGGGCAGTACGGCGGTGGGGTCGGCGGCGCCCACGTGCGGCAGGACGTTGGTCGCGGCGTTCGGGTCGTACGCGCCCGCGCCGTGCGGCAGCACCTGGGTGGGGTCGGCCGAGCCCGGTACGGCCGCGGGGGCCGGGTCGGGCGCGAGGAGGGCCGCGACGTTCTCGGCGGCGGCGATCTGCGCGGAGTTCGCGTGCACGCCCACGCCCTCGGCGACGACCCGCAGACCGCGCGCGAGGTTCTCGGCGCTGGGCCGGTCGTCGGGGTTCTTGCGCAGGCAGCGCTCGATGATCGTCCAGAGCGGGTCGGGGACCGTGGACGGACGCCGGGGCTCGGAGCTCAGGTGCTGGTGGAGCACCTCCAGGGCGGAGCCGCCGGAGAATGGCGGACGGCCGGTGACCAGCTCGTAGAGCAGGATGCCGGCGCCGTAGATGTCGACGGCGGAGGTCTGCGGGCGGCCCTCGGCGGACTCGGGGGCCACGTACGCGGGCGTGCCGACGAACTCGTGGGTGCGGGTCAGGCCCGGGGAGTCGGCGAGGCGCGCGATGCCGAAGTCGGTGAGCAGCGGGTGCATCTGGCCGCCGTGCTGCTTGAGCAGGACGTTGGCGGGCTTCAGGTCGCGGTGGACGACGCCGTCGGCATGGCTGGCGGCGAGCGCGTCGGCGATCTGCGCGGTGAGCAGGGCGGCGCCGACGGGGCTGAAGGGGCCGTTCTCCCGGAGGTAGCGGTGCAGGTCGGGGCCCTCGACGAGGTCCATGACCAGGGCGAGCAGATCGCCCTCGACGACCAGGTCGCGCACCCGCACGATGTTCGGGTGGGTGAGCCGGAGCAGGACGGAGCGCTCCCGCAGGAACCGCATCACGATGTCCGGGTCGCTCGCGAGCTCCTCCTTGAGGACCTTGATCGCGACCGTCTCGCCGGCCTGCCCCTGCACGGCGGCCTCGGCGCCCGCGGCCTCCCGCTGCCGGGCGCGCCAGACGGTGCCCGTGGCGCCGCGTCCGAGCGGCTCCTCGAGGAAGTACTTGCTGCCTACCGGCCGCACGTCATGCGCTCCCTGCTGCTTGCCTGTGTTCCGGTCCACTGTAGTGCCGTCTCCCTGAGCACTACGTAGGCGTTGCAAAGCCTGTTCGCAGGAAAGACGCCCGACTCGGTCTCGCGGTTGCCGAAGCCGGACGTGACCGATCTCAAGTGATCGTCGGCGATGCACTGGTCAGGCACTTTTAGGGGCAGAGCTGACCAATCAAGATCACTTATCCTCGGGAGCGGGGCGCGTTGTCAGTGGCAGGTGCGAGGATGCCTTCAGTACTGGCCGATGTGCTCGTGTGGGGTGGGGGACAGTCCGCGCCCGGGCAGAAGGGACCGCTGACGGCGATGCAGATCCGGCTGACCGTCGTAGACCCGCTGGGCCCGCCTGTCGAGGCCCATGTCCGCGCCGCCGGCTGCGACGTGCTGGTCACAGCACCCGCCGGTACGGCCCTCGCGTCGATCTCGTCCGCGCTGGCCTCGGCGGTCTCCGGCGACGGAGCGCTCGCCTCCGGCACCGGACAGCCCGTGCTGTACGCCGGTGCCGAGCGGCTCGACGCCCAGCGCTGCACCCTCGGCGAGCCCCCGCTGACCGACGGCGCCGTGCTCTCCCTCGGCGCCCCCACCGACCCCGAGCCGCACCCCGAGGTGGCCGACGCACCCACCCGCCTCGACGTGGTCGCCGGGCCGGACGCGGGCGGGGTCCACCTCCTGCACGGCGGCCGTATCGAGATCGGCCGCTCCGCCGACGCCGACGTCCCGCTCGACGACCCGGACGTCTCCCGGCTGCACTGCGCGGTGACGGTCGCCTCCGACGGCCGCGTCTCGGTCGCCGACCTCGACTCCACCAACGGCACGGCCCTCGACGGCATCCGCGTGGGCACCCGCCCGGTCCGCTTCGCGCCGGGCGCGCTGCTGCGCGTCGGCGAGTCGGCGCTCCGGCTGGCCCCGCCCGGCGGCCCGGGCGCGCGGCTGCGCACGACGCCGGACGGCGAGGGGCACGTGCGCGTGGCGCCTCCGACGGAGACCGGCACCGGTTCGGGGGCGCCTTCCGGACCGACGCGGTACGCGTACGGCACCGCGGACCTGAGCGCCGCACCGGGGCAGGCGGACGAGGAACAGCCCGTCGTGCCCGGCCAGGGACAGGCGCCGCGGATCGAGAGCAGGGGGGCGCGGGCGTACGAGGCGAAGGGTCCCGTGTCCCGCCGTCGGGTCTCCGGGGTCGCGGGGCGCTCCGGGGCCGCGGGCGGTGGGGAGACCCACGGCGGACGGCTCGGTGCGGGCGGCTCCGAGGCGGGTTTCGGCAATCCGGCGACCGCGTCCGGCACGGCCTCCGACGACAGGGCCGCCGCGAGCGGTCATCCCGGCCCGGGCGGCACTCCGGCCTCCGGCGGACTGCCGCGCGGTGGCCCCGCACACCCTCGTGGTACCGCCGCATCCGGCGGAAGCTTCGGCTCCGGAGACACCCGCGCACCCGGCGGGACGTCCGGTTCCCACAGTGGGCCGCCCGACTCCACACAGGCCTCCCCGGCCACCGGCTCCGCCTCCGACGCCGAGCACACCCGCGCCACCGACCCCCCGGCCGGCAGCCGCCGCAAGGGCACCCCCCTGCGCGGCACCGACGTACCGCAGGGCGTACGCAAACGCGGAGGACTCGGCGCCTGGGCCCGGAAGCTGACCGGCGGACGCGGTGAGCAGAGCGCGGAGGCCGGGAGCGAGGCGTACGACGAGGAGGTGGCCGACACCCCGCCCGTCCCCTCGGCCGTCACCCCGCAGCAGCCGGAGACCTGGCCGGACCCGGCGGCACTGCTGCTGACCGCGCTGGGCCCCGGACCCCGCCTCTGGGAGCGTGGGCCGGACCACCCGGAGGCGCTGACAGTGCGGCTGGGCACGGCGGACCGGGCGGCACCCGACGGTTCGGGACTGCTGCCCGCGGTGCCGGTCACCGCCGATCTGCGGGAGGGGGGGGCGCTGGGGCTGGCCGGCCCGCGCGCGCGGCTGGCCGGGCTGGCCCGCGCGGTGGTGGCCCAGCTCGCCGCCCTGCACTCCCCGGACGCCCTGGAGATAGTCCTGATCAGCGCCGACCGCTCCCGCCCCCTGGCCGAGCGCACCGCCGAGTGGTCCTGGTTGGGCTGGCTCCCGCATCTGCGCCCGGCCCACGGCCAGGACTGCCGCCTCCTCGTCGCCTACGACCGCGAACAGGCGACGGCACGCACCGACGAACTCCTGCGACGGCTGGACGAGACACCGCAGACATCGCAGACACCACAGGCATCGCAGACGGCAGGATCGGGAGGCCGACCGGGGCGGCCGACTCAGGGTCCTGGCGGCACGGGGATCGCGGACCGGGACCGGGACCGGGAGCGGACCGCACCCCGCGCCGGCACCGGGAGCGACGGCCGAGGCACCATCCCGGCCGAGACCCGCGGCGCGACGCGCGGTGCGACCCGGCGACCTTCCTGGGCGCGGGACGACGACGGCACCGACAAGGCACCCGGCTTCGAAGGGCCCTACACCGTCCTCCTCGTGGACAGCGACCCCGGCGGCGCCGATGTGCGCGAGGCCGTGGCGCGGCTGGCGCTGGAAGGCCCGCGGGCCGGGATACATGTGGTGTGTCTCGCCGAGACGGCACCGGCCTCGCCCGCGTCGCCGGTGACGGAGACGTACGAGACGGCGTGCGCGGCGTCCCCGGCGTTCCGGGAGTGCGGCGCGGTCGCGCTGCTCAGCGGGGACGTGGCGACGGCGTTGCGGCTGCTGCGGGTGGCGCAGGGCGGGGCTCCCGGCTCCGACGCCACCGTCGTGCTCGACTCCGGCAACACACTCGCCCCCGGCCGGACTTCCGGCCCCGTCGACGAGACGCCCGCCGGTCACCCCGTCTCCCAGGCCCACACCACCGGCCCTGTGGGCCACGGCACCGTCGCCGCCGTCGACGCCGTCTCCCCCGCCTGGGCGGAGCGGTTCGCGCGGGCGCTGGCGCCGTTGCGCACGGACGGCGCGGGCGGTGAGCGGCAGCCGCGGGTGTCGGCGCCGTTGCCGCAGATGGCGCGGTTGCTGGACGAGTTGGGGCTGGCGCGGGCCACCCCGGCGTCGCTGATGACACGTTGGGCGGACGCGGCGGACGACACGGAGGCGCTCGGCGGACGGGCCTGGGCCGTGCTCGGCGCCGGGCCGCGCGGTCCGGTCTGCGCGGACCTCGTGGCCGACGGCCCGCATCTGCTCATCGAGGGCCCGGCGGGCAGCGGCCGTACCGAACTGCTGCGGGCGGTCGTCGCCTCGCTGGCCGCGGCCGAGCGCCCGGACCGGCTGAGCATCGTCCTGATGGACGGCCGGGACAGCGTGGGCACGGGCGGCGGCGGCCATGGCGAGGGACTGCGGGTCTGTACGGACGTACCGCATGTCACGACCCATCTCACCGCCAACGACCCCGTGCGGATGCGGGAGTTCGCCCAGTCCCTGAGCGCCGAGCTGAAGCGGCGGGCCGAGCTGCTGGGCCGCTCCGACTTCGCCGAGTGGCACACCGGACGGGAGCTGTCGGGCCGTATGGTCGCCCAGCGGGGATCGTCCGGCGGGGCCGGTGACCTCGACGCCCCGCCCAGCTCGACCATCCGGCTGCGCCCCGCCGCGGCCCGTCAACAGACCGAGTCGGCACCGCCGTTGCCCCGCCTCGTGGTGGTCGTCGACGACCTGGACGCCCTGGTCTCCCCGGCGCTCGGCTCGCCGGGACGGCCCTCGGCGGGCTCGGTGATGCGTGCGCTGGAGGCCGTGGCGAGGGAGGGCGACCGGCTCGGCGTCCACCTGGTGGCCGCGGCGACCTCCGGCGGTCGTACGGCGGAATCGGACGCGGCCAGGAGGGCGGCCCTGCGGGTCACCCTGGACGCCCCGGCACCCGGCCCGGATGAACCGGCGCCGGGACGCGGCCACTTGAGCTTCGCGGACGGAAGGGTCACCCCCCTCCAGGGCGGGCGGGTCACCGGACGTATCCCCCGGACCGCGACCCTGCGCCCGACGGTGGTCCCCCTGGACTGGCACCGCATGGGCGACCCGCCGACCCGCCGCCCGGTCCGGGAGCTGGGCAACGGGCCGACGGACCTGGCCCTGCTGGCGAGCGCGCTGGAGCGGGCGGCCCGGGAGGTGGCGGCCACGGAGGTCCCGTCGCTTCTCTAGTTCCGGCCGGCGCACTCTGTCCAACGCCTGTGTCCCGTTACGACGCGACAACGATCCCCCGCTTGACACCGCACGCGGTCTTGCCGACCCCAGGCCCCCGGCGTAGACCAGAGCCCACGGGACAGCGCTCGACGTTCGACGACGAACGAAGAACGGGGCAGTGATGCGCAGCACGAGCAGCACATACCGGACACGACGAAGGGTCACCGCGACAGCCGCCGCCCTCCTCGCGGGAGCCCTAACGCTCACCGCGTGCGGCGGCGACGACGACAACGGCAGCGACAACGCGACGGGCGGCACGGAGACCGGCGGCACCTCCGTCACGCTCCCCAAGCTCGACGGCCAGACGCTGGAGGTCGCCGCGGTCTGGACCGGAGCCGAACAGGAGAACTTCACCAAGGTCCTGAACGAGTTCACCAAACGCACCGGCGCCAAGGTCAAGTTCGTACCGACCGGCAACAACACCTCCACCTTCCTCGCCGCCAAGATCGAGGGCGGGCAGCCCCCGGACGTGGCGTTCCTGCCGCAGGTCGGCGTGTTGCACCAGTTCGCGGAGAAGAAGTGGCTCAAGCCTCTCGGCGCGGAAGCCAAGGCGCAGTCGGACAAGAACTTCTCCCAGGGATGGCGTGACCTCGGGGCGGTCGACGGCCAGCAGTACGGCGTCTACGCGAAGGCCGCCAACAAGTCCCTGATCTGGTACAACACCGCGGCCTTCGAGGCGGCCGGGATCACGGAAACGCCCAAGACGTGGAAGGAGTTCCTCTCCACCGCGCAGACGCTGTCCGACGCCGGCTCCCCCGCCGTCTCCGTCGGCGGCGCGGACGGCTGGACGCTCACCGACTGGTTCGAGAACGTCTATCTGTCGCAGGCGGGGCCGGAGAAGTACGACCAGCTCGCCAAGCACGAGATCAAGTGGACGGACCCCTCCGTCAAGGACGCCCTCTCCACGCTCGCCGAGCTGTGGGGCAAGGACGAACTGCTCGCGGGCGGCCGCAAGGGCGCGCTGGACACGGAGTTCCCGAAGTCGGTCACCCAGGCCTTCACCGGTGACACCCCGGCCGCGATGGTCTTCGAGGGCGACTTCGTCACCGCGAACATCAACGCCGACACCAAGGCGAAGGTGGGCACGGACGCCAAGGTCTTCCCGTTCCCGGCGGTGGGCGCCGACTCCCCGGTGGTCAGCGGCGGCGACGTGGCCGTGGCGCTGAAGGACAGCGAGGGCGCGCAGGCGCTGCTCACCTTCCTCGCCTCGACGGACGCGGCCGAGGTGTGGGCGGCGCAGGGCGGCATCCTCTCCCCGAACAAGGAGATGGACCAGAGCACGTACAAGGACGAGGTGACCCGGCAGATCGCCAAGGCGCTCATCGACGCGGGCGACGACTTCCGGTTCGACATGTCCGACCAGGCACCGGCGGCCTTCGGCGGCACACAGGGCGCCGGCGAGTGGAAGGACCTCCAGGACTTCCTCAGCAACCCGAGCGATGTCGCGGGCGCCCAGCAGAAGCTGGAGGCCGACGCCGCGAAGGCGTACGGGGCCGGCTGACGCCATGGCCTCCGTGGCGAACTCGACGGGGGGCGCCGGCGAACCGCCGACGCCCTCCGTGTCTGAGCACAAGAGCGTGACGAGGACCCGGTTGTGGGTGGCGGTGCTGTTCCTGCTGCCCGCGCTGGTCCTGCTCGGCGCGCTCGTGGTCTACCCGATCGGCTGGTCGGTCTGGCGCAGTCTCTACGACGCCGACGGCTCCGGCTTCGTCGGCCTGGACAACTACGGCGACATCTTCAGCAACGACGCGACACTGACCGCGGTCAAGAACACCGCGATCTGGGTCGCGGTCGCCCCGGCCCTGGTCACGGCGCTCGGTCTGATCTTCGCGGTGCTGACCGAACGGGTGCGCTGGGGAACGGCGTTCAAGCTGATCGTCTTCATGCCGATGGCGATCTCCATGCTGGCCGCGGGCATCATCTTCCGGCTGGTGTACTCGGCGGACCCTGACCAGGGCGTCGCCAACGCGGTGGTGACGACCGTGCACGACACGTTCGTGGACTCCTCGGTCTATCCGAAGGCCCGGCCGAACGCGGCGGTGAGCGATCTGAAGGCCTCGGGCGGCGGCGCGTTCACCTCGACCGGCACGGTGCGGGCGGGCACGCCGGCGCTGCTCCCGCTCGTCGGTATCGCGCCCAACAAGCTCCCCGGCAGCCCCGAGGACGCCAAGGAGGCCACGGGTGACGGCGTCACCGGCACCGTCTGGCTCGACTTCAAACTGGGCGGTGGTGGCACGAAGGGCCAGATCGACCCCGGTGAGAAGGCGCTGAAGGGGGTGAAGGTCGAGGCCGTGAAGGACGGCGAGGTGGTCGCCTCCACGAAGAGCGGCGCCGACGGCACCTTCAATCTGCCCGGCGAGGCCGACGGGGCCCAACTACGGCTGCCCGGCTCGAACTTCTCGGCGCCCTACAACGGCATCGACTGGCTCGGCCCGACGCTGATCACCCCCGCGATCATCGGCGCGTACGTGTGGATGTGGGCGGGCTTCGCGATGATCCTGATCGCGGCCGGCCTCGCGGGGGTGGACCGCAACCTCCTGGAGGCGGCCCGTGTCGACGGCGCCAACGAGTGGCAGGTGTTCAGAAAGGTCACGGTGCCCATGCTGGCGCCGGTCCTGGTCGTCGTCCTCGTCACGCTGATGATCAACGTGATGAAGATCTTCGACCTGGTCTACATCATCGCCCCGCAGCCCAGTCAGGACGACGCCAACGTGCTGGCGCTCCAGCTGTTCCAGTCGTCGTTCGGCGGCGGTGCCAGCTACGGCATCGGCAGCGCGATCGGCGTCATCCTGCTGCTGCTCGTGGTGCCGGTGATGTGGGTCAACCTCCGACGGCTGCGGAAGGAGCGTGAGCGGTGACCACTCTCGACACGACGGTGCGCGCCAAGCGCTCGCTCGCCGCCCGGGTGGCGAGCGGGGCGGCCGGCGGGGTGATGCGGGTCTTCCTGATCGTCATCGCGCTGGTGTGGCTGGTGCCGACCTTCGGACTGCTGGTCTCCTCGTTCCGCGACCCGACCGACATCGCCACCTCGGGCTGGTGGAAGGTGTTCACCGCGCCGGGGCAGCTGACCGCGAACAGCTACGAGACGATCCTGAAGAACGACGCGATCACCAGCTCCCTGTTCAACACCATCTGGATCACCGTCCCCTCGACCCTGCTGGTCGTGATCATCGGGGCGATGGCGGGATACGCCTTCGCCTGGATGGACTTCAAGGGCCGTGACTGGTGGTTCATGGTCGTGGTGGGGCTGCTCGTGGTGCCGGTGCAGATCGCGCTGATCCCGCTGACGTTCCTCTTCCGTGACGTCGGGATCTTCGGTGACGTCATCGCCGCCGTCCTGTTCCACGTCGCCTTCGGACTGCCGTTCGCGATCTTCCTGCTGCGCAACTTCTTCGCGGAGATCCCGCGTGAGCTCCTGGAGGCGGCGCGCCTCGACGGGGCGGGCGAGGCGCGGCTGTTCGCGACGGTGGTCATGCCGCTGGCGGCACCCGCGCTGGCCTCGCTGGGCATCTTCCAGTTCCTGTGGGTGTGGAACGACATGCTGGTGGCGCTGGTCTTCACCAACGCCGACTCGCAGCCGCTGACGGTCGCCCTGCAACAGCAGGTACGGCAGTTCGGCAGCAACATCGAGATCCTGGCGACCGGTGCCTTCATCTCGATGGTGATCCCGCTGGCCGTGTTCTTCGCGTTCCAGCGGCAGTTCGTGACCGGGGTGATGGCGGGAGCGGTCAAGTAGCCCGTACGACAGCCCGATCGAAGGGGCGGACCAGAGTCCGCCCCTTCGCATCCACCAAGAATCCCCCGTATGCCGCACAGCACGTAACCAAGTCGCATCACCGGCAGTTCCCGGGCCGAACGCCCGCGCCGACTCTTGGATGTGCCTTGCCCAGGTTCAGTGTCATCGTCCCCGCATACAAGGTTCAGGCGTACCTGCACGAATGCCTGGACTCGGTGCTCTCCCAGTCGTACGCGGATCTGGAGCTGATCGCCGTCGACGACTGTTCGCCGGACGTCTGCGGGGCGATCGTCGACGAGTTCGCGGCGCGGGACCCGCGGGTGCGGCCGGTGCACCTGACCGAGAACCGGGGTCCCGGCGGTGCGCGCAACGCCGGTCTGGCGGCGGCGACCGGTGACTACCTGGTGTTCCTGGACGGCGACGACACCCTCACCCCGGACGCGCTGCGGGCGATCGCCGACCGGCTGAAGGAGACGGGCGACCCGGACGTCCTGGTCCACGACCACGCGCTGACCGACTGGACGGGCGAGGCGGTCCGCAACGGCTTCGCCGCGCAGCTCACCGAGCAGGGCCCGGCGCCCTTCCGGCTGGAGGACCGCCCGGGACTGCTGCGCCTGATGACGGTGGCCTGGAACAAGACGTACCGCCGGGAGTTCGTGGAGCAGGCGGGCTTCTCCTTCCCGCCGGGCCACTACGAGGACACGCCCTGGACGTATCCGGCCCTGATGACCGCCCAGACCATCGCGACCCTGGACCGGGTGTGCGTCCACCACCGCCACCGCCGCCACGCCAGCGCCCTCGGCACGGCGAGCCGCGGCCACTTCGATGTCTTCGACCAGTACGACAGGGTCTTCGCCTACGTCGATCAGCGCCCCGAACTCGCGCAGTGGCGCCCGGTGTTGTTCCGCCGCATGGTCGACCAGCTGTCGGCGGTCTTCACCGAGCGGCACCGGCTGCCGCGCCGCATCCGCGCCGAGTTCCTGCTCAAGGCCCGCGCCCACTACCGCCGTTACCGCACCCCGGGCCACCCCGTCCTCCTGCGCGCCCGCCTCCACGACACCTTGGTCCGCCTCGGTCTGCATCGCACCTACCGCGCCCTGGAGCTGGCCAGGAGGCTGGGCCACCGGAGCGCCCGCCGCGCCGCCCGCCTCACGAAGGCCCTGCGTACCGCGGCCCTGCGACTTCACTACCGCGTCCAGCTCCGCCTCCCCGTGCGCGCGGACCACGCCGTGTTCGCCGCCTACGGGAACCGCGGCCACAGCTGCAACCCCGGCGCCCTGGAGCAGGCGTTCCGCACCCACGCGCCGCACATCCGCACCGCGTGGATCGCCGGTGCCGAGCACCACCACACGATCCCCACCGCCGCCCGCCGGCTGCGCCCGGGCTCGGCCGCGTACTGGACGGCGCTCGCCCGCTCCAAGTACCTGGTCAGCAACGTCGACTTCGACCGCCGTCTGGTCAAGCGCCCCGGCCAGGTCTTCGTCCAGACCCAGCACGGCACCCCCCTCAAGCACATGGGCCTGGACCTCCAGGAACGCCCGGCGGCCGCCCGCGGCTTGGACTTCGCCGACCTCCTCGACGACGTCGACAAGTGGGACTACCTGCTGTCCGCCAACCGCCACACCACCCTGACCTGGGAGCGCGTCTACCCGGGCACGTACACGACACTCGAGTACGGCCATCCCCGCAACGACGTGTTCCAGCAGGCGACTTCGCAGGATGTCCGCCGACTGCGCGAGTCGCTCGGCATCCCGGAGGGCACGGTCGCGATCCTCTACGCCCCGACCCACCGCGACTACCGCCGCACCCAGCGCCTCGCCCTCGACCTGGACCGCGTCCTGCGGTGTCTGGGCCCCCGTTTCGTCGTCCTGGCCCGCGCCCACCACCGGCACGGCGGTCCTCTCGCGACGAGCACCGGCCGGATCATCGACGTCACCGACCACCCGAGCGTCGAGTCCCTGTGCCTCGCCTCGGACGCCCTGGTGACGGACTACTCGTCCCTGATGTTCGACTACGCCAACCTGGACCGGCCGATCGTGATCCACGCGGATGACTGGGAAGCGTACGAGGCGGCCCGCGGCACCTACTTCGACCTGCGCGCCTTCCCGCCGGGCGCGGTCGCGCGCAGCGAGGACGAGCTGACCGACATCTTCGCCTCCGGCCACTGGCGGGGCTCCCGCTCCACCCAGCTGCGCTCGGCGTTCCGCGAGCGCTTCTGCCCCTACGACGACGGACGCGCCGCCGAGCGGGTCGTACGCCATGTGGTGCTGGGCCAGACCGAACCCGCGCCGTTCCTGCCGCTCGCCGAACGCTTCCCGGTGCCCTCCGCGGCGGCGGCGCCGGAACTGTCACCGCAGCCGACCGTGCCGCGCCCCACGGTCGCGTCCGCCCTCACGGAAACCGTCTGAACGCCGTCCTCACCCAGGGAAGTGGTGATGCGCGTCAGCCCGGCACGGCCCACGCC
>NZ_JABERD010000248.1 GCF_013044505.1 Streptomyces sp. S3(2020)
GGTGTAGCGGGTCTCGCCTCGGGTCGTCCGTGGCCGGCGTCGGCTGTTTTCGCCCCCGCCGCCCCTACCCGTCCCATCCTCCAGGGGCTCTGCCCCTTCGACCCCGACCCCTGGGGGCTGCGCCCCCAGACCCCCATCGGCCCCGAAAGGGCCTCGTCCTCAAACGCCGGACGGGCTGAAAAACACCGACCGGCGTTCAGGGGCGCGGACGGGCTGAAAAACACCGACCGGCGTTCAGGGGTGCGGCCCCCTGTCGGGTGGGATGAAAGGCCCGTATCCGCGTGACGGCGTGTCCCTCTGGGAGGACAATCGGGGCCATCAGCCGATATCGCCGAGCAACGGGAAGGTGGCGGTTGCCATGGCTGAACATCCGCACGCTGTGCTCGTCCGTAAGGGGTACGAGGCCTTTCAGCGGGGTGACATGGATGCCTTGCGTGGTCTGATGACCGCGGACTGTACGCAGCATGTGCCCGGTAGTCACCCGCTCTCGGGGGACTTCAAGGGGCAGGACGCGATCATCGAGATGTACGGTCGGCTGTTCGAGGAGACCAACGGCACGATGAGTGCCGAGCTGCGCAGTCTCCTGGTCGACGGCCGCGGCCATGTCGTCGCCCTGCACCGCTTCAGCGCGGAACGCAAGGGGAAGCGCCTGGAGGAGAACAGCTGCATCGTCTTCCGGATCGTCGGGGACAAGGCCACCGATCTCGACGAGTGTGTCGAGGACATCGACAGGGTCAACGACTTCTGGTCATGACACCGCACGCCGAAGGCCCCGGCTTCCGCCCTGGGGAAGGGCGGGCTCCGGGGCCTTCGGGCCAAGCTTTCGAGCTCGTACCCGCGTGGCGAACGCAGGCCGCGTACGAGCTCTGGGTGCCGGGTGGGAGCGGATGAGAGAGGGCCCGCTCTGGGTCCTTCCGGCGATCAGGTCAAAAAGATCAGATCGGCAGAGAGTGTCAGCCCTTGAGGGACGCGACCTTCGAAGCAAGCGCCGACTTCTTGTTGGCGGCCTGGTTCTTGTGGATGACGCCCTTGGCGACGGCCTTGTCGAGCTGACGCGCGGCAGCGCGCTGGTACTCGGTGGCCTTCTCGGTGTCACCCGCGGCAGCGGCCTCACGGGCCTTGCGGATGGCGGTCTTCAGGGAGGACTTGACGGCCTTGTTGCGCAGCCGAGCCTTCTCGTTGGTCTTGATCCGCTTGATCTGGGACTTGATGTTCGCCACTGATTGAGCCTTTTCAGGTTCAGGCACGGGACCACACGGGGCCCGGGCCAGGTGATTTCTTGGGGTGTGCCTCGTGCTGAGAGGGCATGAGACACAGCCACCCAGGCTACCAGGGGGTCGGGCGGCGGCCCAAAACGGTCCCCGGTCGCCCGCCGTGGGACCATGGAGCCTACGTATCGATCCGACCCGAGGCACAAGGCGCCTCAAGAGACAGGACCCTGCGTGCCCGCGACCCCTAACAATGTGCCCGAGCCGAGCCGTACCGACCCGGCTCTGATCCGCAATTTCTGCATCATCGCGCACATCGACCACGGCAAGTCCACGCTCGCCGACCGCATGCTCCAGCTGACCGGAGTGGTCGATCAGCGGCAGATGCGTGCTCAGTACCTCGACCGCATGGACATCGAGCGTGAGCGTGGCATCACGATCAAGTCCCAGGCGGTCCGACTGCCCTGGGCCCCGACCGAGGACCCGGGCAGGACCCACATCCTCAACATGATCGACACCCCGGGGCACGTGGACTTCACCTACGAGGTGTCCCGGTCGCTGGCCGCCTGTGAGGGCACCGTCCTCCTGGTCGACGCCGCCCAGGGCATCGAGGCCCAGACTCTCGCCAACCTGTACCTGGCGATGGAGAACGACCTCAAGATCATCCCCGTACTGAACAAGATCGACCTGCCGGCCGCGCAGCCGGAGAAGTTCTCCGAGGAGCTCGCCAACCTCATCGGCTGCGACCCCGACGACGTGCTCAAGGTCTCCGCCAAGACGGGCCTGGGCGTCGAGGCGCTGCTGGACCGGGTGGTCGCCGACGTCCCCGCGCCGGTCGGCGTCCAGGACGCGCCCGCCCGCGCCATGATCTTCGACTCCGTCTACGACTCCTACCGCGGTGTCGTGACGTACGTCCGTGTCATCGACGGTCAGCTCAACAAGCGCGAGCGGATCCGGATGATGTCCACCGGGGCCACGCACGAGCTGCTGGAGATCGGGGTCTCGGCCCCCGAGATGAAGGCGGCCGACGGGCTCGGGGTCGGTGAGGTGGGTTATCTCATCACCGGCGTGAAGGACGTGCGGCAGTCCAAGGTGGGTGACACCATCACCACCCTCAACAAGGGGGCGACCGAGGCGCTCGGCGGGTACAAGGACCCCAAGCCCATGGTCTTCTCGGGGCTCTATCCGCTGGACGGCTCCGACTACCCCGAGCTGCGCGACGCCCTCGACAAGCTCCAGCTCAACGACGCCGCGCTGGTGTACGAGCCGGAGACCTCGGCGGCGCTGGGGTTCGGGTTCCGTGTCGGTTTCCTCGGACTGCTGCACCTCGACGTGATCCGCGAGCGGCTGGAGCGCGAGTTCGGGCTCGACCTGATCGCCACCGCGCCCAACGTGGTCTACCGCGTGGTCATGGAGGACGGCGCCGAGCACACGGTCACCAACCCGAGCGAGTTCCCCGAGGGGAAGATCGACGACGTGTACGAGCCCGTCGTACGCGCCACGATCCTCGCGCCCTCCGAGTTCATCGGCTCGATCATGGAGCTGTGCCAGACCCGGCGCGGCACCCTGCTCGGTATGGACTACCTCTCCGAGGACCGGGTCGAGATCCGCTACACGCTCCCGCTCGCGGAGATCGTCTTCGACTTCTTCGACCAGCTGAAGTCCAAGACGCGCGGTTACGCCTCCCTGGACTACGAGCCCACCGGCGAGCAGGCCTCCAGCCTGGTCAAGGTCGACATCCTGCTGCACGGCGACAAGGTGGACGCCTTCTCCGCGGTCACCCACAAGGACGCGGCGTACGCCTACGGTGTGCGGCTTGTCGCCAAGCTGCGCGAGCTCATCCCGCGGCAGGCCTTCGAGGTGCCGATCCAGGCCGCCATCGGCTCCCGGGTCATCGCCCGCGAGACCATCCGCGCCATCCGCAAGGACGTCCTCGCCAAGTGCTACGGCGGTGACATCTCCCGTAAGCGCAAGCTCCTGGAGAAGCAGAAGGAGGGCAAGAAGCGGATGAAGATGGTGGGCTCTGTGGAGGTTCCGCAGGAGGCCTTCATCGCCGTGCTGAGCAGCGACGACAACGCGGGTTCCGGCAAGGGCAAGAAGTAACGCCGTTCTCCCGTGAAAATAGGGGCCTGTCGCGTGTGAGCGTGACGGGCCCCTACGCGTGCGTAGCGTCGCGCTCTGTAGAAAGTGACAGGCCGCCGCCCCTTACATAGGCGTCGGTCGCGCTCTACTCTGATCTCCACTCGATAGTTACTCGTGAGTTAAACAACACCCCGTCGAGTCACCAGCCGCACTGAGCCAGCCGCCGCACTGTCGCGGGCCCCGGAGGATGTCGTGAGCGACACACAGACCCTGATCGAGAACCGTCCGCCGAGCGTGGCGACCCTCTTCCTGGAGCGAGTCTCGGCCACACCGGAAGCAGAGGCGTACCGCTACCCCGTGCCCTCGGCCTCCGGTGAGGGCCCCGACGACTGGAAGTCGCTGAGCTGGGGGCAGACCGCCGAGCGGGTCTACGCCATCGCCGCCGGGCTGATCGAGCTCGGGGTGCAGCCCGAGCAGCGGGTCGCCCTGTCCTCCGCGACCAGGATCGAGTGGATCCTCGCGGACCTCGGCATCCTGTGCGCCGGAGCGGCCACCACCACGGTGTATCCGCAGACCAACGCCGACGAGTCCGCGTTCATCGTCTCCGACTCCGACAGCCG
The DNA here is from genome assembly GCF_013044505.1 of Streptomyces sp. S3(2020). Classification (GTDB taxonomy): domain Bacteria; phylum Actinomycetota; class Actinomycetes; order Streptomycetales; family Streptomycetaceae; genus Streptomyces. Next base: position 3,911 of record NZ_JABERD010000248.1, read on the forward strand.
GGTGCTGTTCGCGGAGAACGCCGAGCAGCTGGCCAAGGCGCAGGAGAAGCGCGCCGAGCTGCCCGACCTCACCCATGTCGTGGTCATCGACGCCGAGGGCGTGGAGACCGGCGACTGGGTGCTGACCCTCGCCGACCTGGAGGCCCGTGGCGCGGCCCGTCTGGAGAAGGACCCCGACCTCGTCAAGGAGCGGGTCGGCGCGATCACCAAGGACCAGCTCGCCACCCTCATCTACACCTCGGGTACGACGGGCCGCCCCAAGGGTGTCCGGCTCCCGCACGACAACTGGGCCTACATGGCCAAGGCCATCGCCGCGACCGGACTCGTCGGCGCCGAGGACGTGCAGTACCTGTGGCTGCCGCTCGCGCACGTCTTCGGCAAGGTCCTCACCTCGGGCCAGATCGAGGTCGGTCACGTCACCGCCGTCGACGGCCGTGTCGACAAGATCATCGAGAACCTGCCGATCGTGCAGCCGACGTACATGGCGGCCGTTCCGCGCATCTTCGAGAAGGTCTACAACGGCATCGCCAACAAGGCCCGCGCGGGCGGCGGCGCCAAGTACAAGATCTTCCGCTGGGCCGCCGAGGTCGCCCGCGAGTACGCCAAGGTCACCCAGGACAACTTCCGCCGCACCGGCACCGCGAGCGCCCCCTTCGGTCTCGCCGCCAAGCACGCGGTCGCCGACAAGCTGGTGTACGCCAAGATCCGTGAGGCCTTCGGCGGCAATCTGCGCGCCTGTGTCTCCGGCTCCGTGGCGCTCGCCCCCGAGATCGGGTTCTTCTTCTCCGGCGCCGGCATCCACATCCTGGAGGGCTACGGCCTCACCGAGTCGTCGGCCGCCTCCTTCGTGAACCCGGGCGAGGCGTACCGCACCGGCACGGTCGGCAAGCCGCTGCCCGGCACGGAGGTGCGGATCGCGGAGGACGGGGAGATCCTGCTGCGCGGGCCCGGCATCATGGAGGGCTACCACGGGCTGCCGGAGAAGACCGCTGAGGTCCTGGAGGCCGACGGCTGGTTCCACACCGGTGACATCGGCGAGCTGTCGCCCGACGGGTACCTCCGCATCACCGACCGCAAGAAGGACCTCTTCAAGACCTCCGGCGGCAAGTACATCGCCCCCACCGAGGTCGAGGGACAGTTCAAGTCGGTGTGCCCGTACGTCTCCAACATCCTCGTGCACGGCGCCGACCGGAACTTCTGCACCGCCCTCATCGCCCTCGACGAGGTGTCGATCCTCGGCTGGGCGAAGGAGAACGGCCTGGACGGCAAGTCGTACGCCGAGGTCGTGGCCGCGCCGGCCACCGTCGAGATGATCGACGCCCACATCAAGGAACTCAACGAGGGCCTCCAGCGCTGGCAGACCATCAAGAAGTTCCGGCTGCTGCCGCGCGACCTCGACATCGAGCACGGCGAGATCACGCCCAGCCTGAAGCTGAAGCGGCCGGTCGTGGAGCGGGAGTACAAGCACCTCATCGAGGAGATGTACGCGGGGACTCGCGAGGCGTGACCGGATGGCTGGGGATGTCGCGGGCCCTGCTGGGGGTGCGGGGGTCGTCCCCCGCTGTGGTGCAGCCAAGCACCTCGTCGAGGAGATGTACGAGGGGACTCGCGAGGCGTAGCGCGTAAGTAGCGGGTGGCGGGGACTGTGTGGCGGCTGCGGGTGGTTCGTGGCTTGTCGCGCAGTTCCCCGCGCCCCTTCAGGTCAGTTCACGCGGCGCTTTCCCAACAGGTGCCGTAGCTCCACCACCTGAGTGCGTTGAGGGTCCGTCAAATCGTTCTCCAGGGCGGCCAAACCCCTGCCCACTTCCTCGTAGTCCGACTGCTGCTGGGCCAACAGCCGTTCCAGTTGTACGTTCTTGCGGTGTAGGTCCAGGAAGACGGTCACCTTCGCCCGTAGCACCCAAGGGTCGAACGGCTTGGTCAGATAGTCCGCCGCGCCCGTCGCGTAGCCGCGGAAGGCGTAGCCGGAGTCGTCCTCCGCGCCGGTCAGGAAGATGATCGGGACGTCCTTGGTCTGGTCGAGCCGTTTGATGTTCGCGGCGGTCTCGAAGCCGTCCATGCCCGGCATCCGGACATCGAGCAGGACGAGGGCGAACTGCTGCCGCAGCAGTGCCTTCATGGCTTCCTCGCCCGAACGCGCGCGGACGAGCGGCTCGTTGAGGGACCCCAGGACGGCCTCCAGGGCTACCAGGTTGTCCTCCATGTCGTCGACGAGGAGGATGCTGGCGCGCTCTTCGGTCGTTGCCTCAGCGCTCATGGTGACTGTGCCTCATTCGGTCGTCGGCGGGACCGGCACTTCCCCTGCCGTGTCCGCTTCCGCTACGGCGGTTTCCGCGTCGGTCTCGGTGTCGTCCTCCCCCTCGGGGTCCAGGAGCGCGCACACGACGGTCAGCAACTGGTCCACGTCGACCGGTTTGGGTACGTAGTCGTTGGCGCCCCGCGCGATCGACTTCTCCCGGTCGCCCGGCATCGCCTTCGCGGTCAGCGCGACGATGGGCAGGCCCGTCCAGCGCGGGGTGCGGCGGATGGCGGCGATCGTCTCGTAGCCGTCCATCTCCGGCATCATGATGTCCATCAGGACGAGTTCGACGTCCGGGTTGCGCTCCAGCGTCTCGATGCCCTCCCGGCCGTTCTCGGCGTAGAGGACGGGCATGCCGACCCGGCCGAGGACATGGGTGAGCGCGAAGACGTTGCGGATGTCGTCGTCGACGATCAGCACCCGCCGCCCGGGCAACACCTGGCCCGCCCGGCCCGTCTTCCACGCCTCCAGCTTGGTGGGCGTAGGCCAGGAGTCGTCCACGTCGGCGGAGGTGAAGGGCTCGGTCGACAGCTGTTCCGGCACCGGCAGGGCGCGTTCCTCGGGGGTCGGGCCGGTCGCGGTGTGGCCGGGGCTGACGACGGGGACGTACAGCGTGAACGTGGAGCCCTTGCCGGGCTCGCTCTGGGCGACGATACGGCCGCCGAGCAGACCGGCGATCTCGCGGCTGATCGACAGACCGAGGCCGGTGCCGCCGTACTTGCGGTTGGTGGTGCCGTCGGCCTGCTGGAACGCCTCGAAGATCACCGGGAGTTTCTCGGCGGCGATACCGATGCCGGTGTCGGAGACGGAGAACGCGATCACCAGCCCGCTGTCGCGGACGTAGGGGTGCTCGGTGTCCGTGACTCGGGTGACACGCAGCTCGACCCGGCCCGTCGCGGTGAACTTGATGGCGTTGGAGAGCAGATTGCGCAGGATCTGCTGGAGCCGCTGCTCGTCCGAGTACATCTCGCGCGGCACGTCCTCGCCGACCGTCACCTCGAAGGCGAGACCCCGGTCGAGGGTGAGCGGGCGGAAGGTGGCGTGGACGTAGTCGAGCAGCTTGATCAGGGGCAGCTTCTTGGGGCGTACGTCCATCCGGCCCGCCTCGATCTTCGACAGGTCGAGGATGTCGTTGATCAGTTGCAGGAGGTCCGAGCCGGAGCGGTGGATCGTTGTCGCGAACTGGACTTCCTGGTCGGACAGATGGCCGTCCGGGTTGTCCGACAGCAGCCGGGCCAGGATCAGCAGGGAGTTCAGCGGCGTCCGCAGTTCGTGCGACATGTTCGCCAGGAACTCCGATTTGTACTGCGACGAGGTCGCCAGCAGCGCTGCCTTCTCCTCCAGTTCGGCGTTCGAGCGCTGCAACTCCGCCTGCTGCTTCTGGAGTTCGTCGGAGCGTTCCTGGAGCTGGCGGGCCAGGCGCTGGGACTCGCCGAGCAGGGACTCCGTACGGGAGTTGGCGATGATGGTGTTGATCGCGACGGCGATGGTGTTCACGAACTGGTCGAAGAAGGCGAGGTGGACGTCGGAGAAGCGGGAGAAGGACGCCAGCTCGATCACCCCGAGGAGCTTGTCCTCGAAGAGGATCGGGATGATGACCACGCTGGTGGGCGCCGCCTCCCCCAGCCCGCTGTTGATCTTGATGTAGTCCGGCGGGGTCTCCTCGACCAGGATCCGCTTCTTCTCACGGGCGGCCTGCCTGACCAGGCCGTGCACCGGGAGGCCCCCGGTCTCCACGGTCGCGCCCTGCGCCGAGCCGTAGCCGGCGATGAACGCGAGGCCCTTCGCGGGAACGGTCGTGCGCAGAGCGGCACCGTCCTCGTCGGGGTCGGCCAGGAAGAACGCGCCGTACTGGGCGTTCACCAGCGGCGTCAGCTCGCGCAGCAGCAGGTCGGCGACCTCCATCAGATCCCGGTGGCCCTGCATCAGCGCGGCCAGGCGGGCCAGGTTGGACTCCAGCCAGTCCTTGGCGCGGGTGGTCTCGCGGAGGTTGGCCACCATCAGGTTGATGTTGTCCTTGAGCTCGGTGACCTCGCCCTGGGTCTCCACGGTGATCGAGCGGGACATGTCGCCCTGGGCCACCGCGGAGGCGACCTCGGCGATCGCGCGGACCTGGGTGGTCAGGTTCAGGGCGAGCTCGTTCACGTTCGTCGTCAGGCGCTTCCAGGTCCCGTACACGCCCTCGACCCTTGCCTGGCCGCCGAGTTGGCCCTCGGAGCCGACCTCGCGGGCCACGCGGGTGACCTCGGAGGAGAAGGAGGAGAGGGTGTCGACCATCGTGTTGATGGCGGTCTTCAGCTCCAGGATCTCGCCGCGGGCGTCCACGTCGATCTTCTTGGAGAGGTCGCCGTTGGCGACGGCCGTGGTCACCTGGGCGATGTTGCGGACCTGTGAAGTGAGGTTGTCCGCCATGTAGTTGACGTTGTCCGTCAGGTCCCGCCACACACCGGACACACCCAGCACCTGGGCGCGGCCGCCGAGCCGGCCGTCGGTGCCGACCTCGCGGGCGACGCGGGTGACCTCGTCGGCGAAGGCGCGCAGCTGCTCCACCATCGTGTTGACGGTGTCCTTGAGTTCGAGGATCTCGCCGCGCGCGTCCACGGTGATCTTCTTGGAGAGGTTGCCGTTGGCGACAGCGGTGGTCACCTGGGCGATGTTCCGCACCTGTGAAGTCAGGTTCAGGGCCATGAAGTTGACGTTGTCGGTGAGGTCCATCCAGACGCCCGACACACCGCGCACCTGCGCCTGGCCGCCGAGGTTGCCCTCGGTGCCGACCTCGCGGGCGACGCGGGTGACCTCGTCGGCGAAGGCGGAGAGCTGGTCGACCATGGTGTTGATGGTGGACTTCAGCTCCAGGATCTCGCCCTTCGCCTCCACCGTGATCTTCTTGCCGAGGTCGCCCTGGGCCACGGCGGTGGAGACCAGCGCGATGTTCCGCACCTGTGAAGTCAGGTTGTCCGCCATGAAGTTGACATTGTCGGTGAGGTCCTTCCAGACGCCGCTCACACCCCGCACCTGAGCGCGCCCGCCGAGGTTGCCCTCGGTGCCGACCTCGCGGGCGACGCGGGTCACTTCGTCGGCGAAGGCGGAGAGCTGGTCGACCATGGTGTTGATGGTGGACTTCAGCTCCAGGATCTCGCCCTGCGCGTCGACGGTGATCTTCTGACTCAGGTCGCCGTTCGCCACGGCCGTAGTCACCTGGGCGATGTTCCGCACCTGCGAGGTCAGGTTCGACGCCATGAAGTTGACGTTGTCGGTCAGGTCCTTCCACACCCCCGACACGCCCCGCACCTGTGCCCGGCCGCCCAGCTGCCCCTCGGTGCCGACCTCGCGGGCGACGCGGGTCACTTCGTCGGCGAAGGCGGACAACTGGTCCACCATCGTGTTCACGGTCAGCTTCAGTTCGAGCAGTTCACCGGTCGCCTCGACGGTGACCGAGCGGGTCAGGTCGCCGCGCGCCACCGACGTGGTCACCAGGGCGATGTCCCGCACCTGGGCGGTCAGCCGGGCCGCCATGGTGTTGACCGCCTCGGTCACATCCCGCCAACTTCCCGACAGCCCCTGCACCTTGGCCCGACCGCCGAGCCGCCCTTCGGTGCCGACCTCGCGCGCCACCCGGGTCACCTCGCCGGTGAACAACGACAACTGGTCGACCATCTTGTTCACGGCCCGCCCCAGCCGCCGCAGATCGCCGCGTAACTGCCGGTTGCCGTCGTGCAGGTCGACCCGCTGGGTCAGATCACCGCCGGCCACCGCGTCCAGGACCCGGGTCGCGTTCGCCGCCGGGGCCACCAGGGCGTCGAGCAGCTGGTTCACATCGCTGACCCGGGACGCCCAGGCGCCCGCTCCGGGGCTCGGCGAGAGCCGCTCGTCGAGCCGGCCGTGCCGCACCAACTCCCTCTTCACCCGCTGGATCTCGGTGGTGAAGTGGACGTTCCGGTCGACCAGCTGATTGAAGATCGCGGCCAGTTCGGCCGTGACGCCGTGGACGCCGGTCTCCGTCACCTTCGCGAAGTGCCCGTCCCGGGCGGCCGTCATCGCGGCGAGCAGCGGACGCAGATCCGATGCTCGAATATGGTCGTCTTTCTGTCCGTCTTCGAGCACACGCGTAGCACTGTTCTCACTCATGGCGGCCCACTTCGGTAACTCGGCGCTTATGGGCGTGGCCAGTCTGTCACTCTGTCCGCACTGACCGAGGCGTAATCGTCCGAACTGCTCGGGGAGCGGGACATGGGGGCCATTCCGGCGCAACGGGAGACCGATCCCGGTGCTTCTGATGCCCCTGTGCACGTGAGTGTGCTTCCGTACGCCCGGGCGCACGCCACCCTGGTGGGCAGCTCCCTCGCGCCGGGCGCCGCCCGCGCACTCCTGCGTGCCGCCCTCTCCGAATGGACCGAACTCGGCCTGACCGGCACGGAACCGCTCACCGGCCGACTGGCCGACGACGCCGTCGTGGTCGTCAGCGAACTCGTCACCAACGCGGTCGTGCACGCCGGCACCGACGTCGATCTGGAGTGCCGTTTGGAGAACGCGACCGGTGCCCTCGTCGTCGAGGTCAGCGACCAGCACCCCTCGCGGGCCCCGCGCGACAGTGCGGGCGAACAGTCGTACGGGACACCGGAGTACGGGCGCGGACTGCGCCTCGTCGCCGCCCTCGCCGAGTCCTGGGGCATCACCTACCGCAAGGGCACCAAGACCGTGTGGGCGCGGCTGACCGAGGAGGACAGCGCGGCCGTGGGGACGGGCGGGGACGACGGGGCGTGCGCGGGGGTGCACGGGCTGGAGCTCGCCGGGGTCCTCGCCCCCGAACCCCTGCGCGCCGAACGCGACCGGGAGTGGCTCGACCGAGGCGCGCTGTCCTTCCTCGCCGAGGCCTCCGACCTGCTCGCCGGACAGCTCGACGAGAACCTGGTCGCCGCCCTCGCCGGGCAGCTGATCGTGCCCAGGCTCGCCGACTGGTGCGCGGTGTGGCTGGAGGACGAGCACATGGGGCGCGGCGGCGTCTGGGGCGTCGACGGGACCGGCGGCTCGGGCCCCCGGCTCGCCCGCGTCTGGCACGGCCACGAGAGCCGTATCGAGGACCTGCGCCAGGCCCTGGAGAAGGACCCGCCCAGACCCGTGGAACCGCCCCGCTCCGGGCCCGTGCCGTTCCCCTGGCCCGGCGACGCGCTGGGCGCGCACGGGGCGCACGGCACGGCACTGGCGTACCGGCTGATCGCGGGCGGCCGGCCGCTCGGCACGCTCGTCATCGGACGGTCCGGGCTGCTGCGCTTCCCCGACGAGATCACCGGCCTGATCGAGGACCTCGGCCGCCGGGTCGCCCTCGCCGTCGGCGCGGCCCGCCAGTACGCCCGCCAGGCCACCATCAGCGCCGTCCTCCAGCGCGGACTGCTGCCCGGCGCGGTCGCGGAGATCCCCGGGATGCGCAGCGCGCTGGTGTACGAACCGTGCGACAAGGGCGGCCCCAGCGGCGACTTCTACGACCTGTTCCCGGCCGGCGACGGCCGCTGGTGCTTCGCCGTCGGCGACGTCCAGGGCAAGGGCCCCGAGGCCGCCGTGGTGATCGGCCTGGCCCGCCCCTGGCTGCGGCTCCTCGCCCGCGAGGGCTACCGCGTCGCCGACGTCCTGGACCGCCTCAACCAACTGCTCCTCGACGACGCCACGGAGGCCGCCGACGCCGCCGCCCGCGCCCTGATCGCCGCGGGCGGCCAGTCCCTGACCGGCGACGGCCCCCAGACCCGCTTCCTCTCCCTCCTCTACGGCGAGCTGGCCCCCTTCGACGGCGGGGTGCGCTGCACCCTCGCCTCCGCGGGGCATCCGCTGCCGCTGCTCCTCGGCGCGGGCGGCGAGGTCCGCACCGCCGCCCGGCCGCAGACCCTGCTCGGGGTCGTCGAGGACGAGACGTACACCAGCGAGACCTTCGAGCTGCGGCCCGGCGACACCCTGCTCGCCGTCACGGACGGGGTGACGGAGCGACGCTGCGGCCCCCGCCAGTTCGACGACGGCGACGGCCTCGCGACGGCACTCACCGGGTGCGCCGGGCTCACCGCCGCGCTGATCGCGGAGCGCATCCGACGGCAGGTGCACGAGTTCGGCGTACGGCCGCCCGAGGACGATCTCGCGCTGCTGGTCCTCCAGGCCGAGTGACTCCCGCGGGTGCTGGACAATGGAAGGCATGCCTTCCGCACTCCCCGACGGCGAGCCCGTCCCCGACGACGGCACGCTCCCCGCGTCCGCGCTCGCCGGGGCCGAAGCCCGCCCCCTCGGGTTCTACCTGCACGTCCCGTACTGCGCGACCCGCTGCGGCTACTGCGACTTCAACACCTACACGGCGACCGAGCTGCGCGGCACGGGCGGTGTGCTGGCCTCCCGCGACAACTACGCCGACACCCTGATCGACGAGATCCGCCTCGCCCGCAAGGTGCTCGGCGACGACCCGCGCCAGGTCCGCACGGTGTTCGTCGGCGGCGGTACGCCGACCCTGCTGGCCGCGGACGACCTCGTCCGCATGCTGGCGGCGATCCGTGACGAGTTCGGTCTGGCGCCGGACGCGGAGGTGACGACGGAGGCGAACCCCGAGTCGGTGGACCCGGCGTATCTCGCCACCCTGCGCCAGGGCGGCTTCAACCGGATCTCCTTCGGCATGCAGAGCGCGCGCCGGCACGTACTGAAGGTGCTCGACCGCACCCACACCCCGGGCCGCCCGGAGGCGTGTGTGGCGGAGGCCCGGGCGGCGGGCTTCGAGCACGTCAACCTGGACCTCATCTACGGCACCCCGGGGGAGTCCGACGACGACTGGCGGGCGTCCCTGGAAGCGGCGATCGGGGCCGGCCCGGACCACGTCAGCGCGTATGCGCTGATCGTCGAGGAGGGCACGCAGCTGGCCCGTCGCATCCGGCGCGGCGAGGTCCCGATGACCGACGACGACGTCCACGCGGACCGGTATCTCATCGCGGAGGACACGTTCTCGGCCGCGGGGTTCGAGTGGTACGAGGTGTCGAACTGGGCCACCTCGGAGGCGGGCCGCTGCCTCCACAACGAACTGTACTGGCGCGGCGCCGACTGGTGGGGCGCGGGACCCGGCGCGCACTCGCACGTGGGCGGGGTGCGCTGGTGGAACGTGAAGCATCCGGGGGCGTACGCGGGGGCGCTGGCGGCGGGCCGGTCGCCGGGGTGGACGG
>NZ_JABERD010000249.1 GCF_013044505.1 Streptomyces sp. S3(2020)
CGTGATCGTCGATCCGCAGTACCGGTGCGGGATGTTCACCCAGTACGTGTTCATGTATCCCTGTGGTGTGGTGATCGGTGATGACCAGCACAGGTGCGGCGTCGTCGAGAATGTGCTTGATGCGTTCCGCGGGGTAGTCGGGGTCGATCGGCACATACGCCGCTCCGGCACGGATCACCCCGGCCAAGGCGACCACCAGATCGGCCGAGCGCGGCAGTGCGACCGCGACCCGATCCCCGACCCGCACGCCCTCCTCGACGAGTTGGTGGGCGAGAGCGTTGACCCGCACATCGAACTGACTGTAAGTGAGTTCAGTACCGTCATCGGTGCCGACCGCGACCGCGTCCGGATCCACCGCGACCCGGTGACGCACCAGCGCATCCACCGTCACCGACGCGGGCGCGACATCGAGCGTCTCGCCTTGTGCCCACAACGGATCCGGACCATCGGCATCGGGCGTGAATCCGGTGCTCAGTTCGTGCAGGGTCTGGCCGGGGGCACCGTGGAGAGCGGAGCTGAGGAAGCGGCTGAACTGCTCGGCATGCCAAAGTGGGTTGCCGGTGGTGGAGCCCGTGGACAGCTCCAGCCGGATCCCGGTGTCGGGATGGCGGTAGACCGCGAGGTCGAGAGACCCGACCGGGCCGGTGCTGATCGTTTCGGAGACCGCGTCAATGTCGCCCAGGCGCGGCACCGATTCGAAGAGTCTGATGTTGATCGTCGGGAGTGTGAGGTATGAGGCTTGGCCGCTTGGCCACAAACGCGCGATCTGGTGATCCTCGACAGTCGCGTGACGCCGGGAAGCCTTCAACTGGCCCGCGACGACCTCAAGGACGTTTTCGAAGGTGTGGTACGGACTGATCTCGGTGACGACCGGGATAGCCCTCGAGATCGCGCTCGGTGTCTTCAGTGATTCACGGTCATCACGCATCATCAGAGGAACCCGGACCGCCACACAGTCACGGCCCTCGACCACAGCGGTGTAGACGCCCCACAACGCGATCAGGGTATCCGTCCAGGAGACCCGCGCGGACCGAGCGAACTCCTGAATCCCTGAGTAGGTGTCATCGGGTATGGGGACGGCAACCGGCTGGCTCGAGGATACGAAGACCCCCGACAAATCCACCACCTGACCGGTGTCCCCGACCCCGAGGACACCGCTCCAGTACGCGACGTCTTCCTCGGCGTCCTCGGCGCTGGAATCATTGCGCCTGTTGGTACTTGTGATGTTTTCCAGGGTCCCGAACCAGCGCTCCGGCACCGGGCCGCCGGCCTGGCGCGCGGAGTAGACCTCGGCGACGCGGCGGATGAACAGAGAAATGCTGTAGCCGTCAACGAGCAGGATGTTGGTGATCAGGATCCATGCCCAGGCACCGTTGTCACGGCGGACAAGGATCGACCTCGTCGCCGGCTCCCCGGCAGCGGTGGCCGGGCCTGCGGCGAGTTGCCCCCGGGCCAGCACGCGGACCTGGTCGTCGCCGTGGCCGGCATCGACAATCTCCGTCGAGAGCGTCATGGCGGCATCGACGTACTGGAAAGGGACACCGTCGTCGTCGCCGAAACGTACCCGCAGCGCATCCGTCTCCGCGAAAACCGTGCTCACCGAGGACGCGAACACCGTCGGATCGACCGGACCGTCCAGCCAGATCAGCTGACCCGCACCAAACACCGAGGACTCGGGAGCAAGTCTCCGAGCCACCCAGTTGCCCCGCTGACTCGCAGTCAACTGCACACGATCAAAAGCCGTCAACGGAAGCACACCCACTTCTCTTGAGACCAGACCGAGCCGACCAAGGCAACGATCACTACAACCTCAACGAAGGGTAGGCTAACCTTGCAATGTGCCGCCACCCATCCCGCCACCGACCGAGGAGAAACCTCCATCAGGTACGACAACTGCCCCGCGACGACGGCCTGTCGGTGTTCGATCCCGGACAGGTCGTTCCAGGAAGGCGAACTCTCCGGAGCACGGGAGCAGCGAGCGTGGGTGGCAGCGGCGCTCACACAGCACGCCGGCATCCTGCTGCTGGGCACAGACCGGGAGCGGCCATGAGTAACGCCTCGCACTCCGACCCCTTGGGGCTGGGGCGGGGACCTGTGACCCGTCGGCTACCTGTGCTTTGGCAGGCGCCCACCGATCCGCCCGAGGTCCAGCCGTTCGAGGCCGACGAGGTGACCACGGCCGGTCAATTCCTGTTGCGCGTGATCCTCTCGGTGCGGCGGGTCTCCGTCCCCGCGGCGCTGGCCGCGACCGTATGGCAGGTGGGCGAGGCGGCGGTCCCGGTGGTGATGGGCCTTGCGATCGACCGGGCGTTGGCGACCGGGAACGCGGGGCAGCTGGTGCTGTGGCTCGGGGTACTGGTGGCCACGTATGTCGGGTTGACGGTGGCGGCGAAGTTCGCCACCCAACTGACCGCGTATGCGGTGCAGTTGCTCCAGCACCGCCTCCGGAGCACCCTCTCGACCGGCGTACTGCATCCGGTCGGCGGCAGCGTCCACGCGCCGGACGGCGGCGTCGTCTCGGTGATGACCAACGACGTCGCCCGCATGGCAAACGGGGTCCAGCTCGTGATCATGCCGATCGCCAGGGTCGTGACCATCGGATTCATCGCTGTTTCGCTGTTGACGACGCACTGGCTGCTCGGGCTCGCGGTGCTGGTGGGGGCGCCGGTGGCGGTGTGGTTGATGGGCGTCCTCAGCGAGCGGCTGTCCCGGGACACCCGCGAGTACCAGGGGCTGTTGGCCACCACGGTCGGAGTGGCCACGGATGTAGTGGCCGGTTATCGGGTGGTCAAGGGCATAGGCGCCGAGGCCGAGGCGACCAGCAGGTATCGGCAGGCAAGCCAGGAGACGCTGGTCGGCGCCAAGCGCAATGCGGGACTGCTGGGAAGGTTCCTGATGGGCTCCGGTGTGGTCACCGGCGCATTCGTCGCAGCGGTGATGGGGCTGGCGGGCTGGTTCGCCGTGGACGGGCAGCTGAGCATTGGCGAGCTGATCGCCGCCGTCGGCCTTGCTCAGGCGCTGCTGCCGCAGATCCAGTCGATCGCGAACGATTCCATCCCCAACCTCGCCGGATCGCGTGCCTCGTCCGCGCGCATCCTCGACGTCCTGAAGACCGACGTCGCCGTGACGCCCGAGCCTGAAGCCGCGGCGCGGCCGGAAGTCGCGCAGCTGCCGGTGCTGGAGGTGTCCACGCTCGGCACGACGATCCGGGTGGAACCCGGCGAACTCGTGGGAGTGCGCACCGACGACCTGACTGCCGCACGCGTCGCGGAGGCGCTGCTGGATCCGCGCGGGCTCGGCAGCGAGGTGGCGGTGCGGCTGGACGGGATCGCCGCGGGGGAGTTGACCGGGCGGGAGTACCGCTCCAGGGTCACGTTCACGCCGCACCGGGTCGTGCTGTTCAGCGGAACGATCCGCGACAATCTCACCGCCACCGCGGCCACACCCGAGTTGGTGACGGCCGCGGTGCGAGCTGCGTCATGCGACGACTTCGCCGCCGATCTCGACCTTCCGGTCGGCGAGGACGGCAACCGCCTCTCCGGCGGCCAGCTCCAGCGACTTGCTCTTGCCCGCGCCCTGGCGGGCGACGCGCCGGTGCTCGTGCTGCACGACCCGACCACGGCGGTCGACTCGGTCACCGAGCACACGATTGCGGAGCGGCTGCGCGACATTCGCGGGGGCCGGTCGACCTTGCTGATCACCTCGTCTCCCGCCTTGCTGGGCGGCTGCGACCGCGTCGTCGACCTGCTCGAGGACGCCCCGACGCGCGCAAGGACAACGCCATGAGCGAGATATCCGCGGCAACCAAGCACGCGCTGCCGGTCGCGGGCGGCAGGGCGACGGCCAAGCAGGTGTGGCGGCTCAGCCGCGGGCATCGGCTCCGGCTCGCCATGGTCGGAGTGCTGGGGATCGTCAGCACCGGCGTCAACGTGATCCCGCCCGTGATCATCGGGTTCCTCGTCAACCGGGTGCAGGCCGGTACCGCTGACCTCGCCACCGTACTGACGGTCACAGCCGTCATGGCGCTCTCGACAGTTCTTGGCGCGGCCGGCACCGCGGTGACGATCGTGCTTGCCACCCGCGCCTACCACACGATCCTCGCCGCGCTGCGCGAACAGCTCGTGGGCCGCGCCATGACACTCCCGCAGCACGTCGTCGAACGCGCCGGGACCGGGGACCTGATCTCCCGGACCAGCGACGACGTCACCGCCGTAGCCGATGCCGCCCCCGCGGTGATCCCCGCGCTCACCGTCACCGCGTTCACCATCGTCGTGTCGCTGGGCGGGCTCGCGGCGCTGGAGTGGCAGTACGCCGCTGCGTTCGCCGTCGTACTGCCCGTCTACATACTCGTCATGCGCTGGTACCTTCGCATCGGCCCGCGGGTGTACGGCGCCGAACGCGCGGCGATGAGCGTCCGGGCGCAGCAGATCCTCGAGTCCCAGCGCGGCTACGCCACCGTGCTCGGGCTCGGGCTCACCGAGCAGCGGCACCACAGCGTGATGACTGCGTCCTGGGGCGTCGCGGTGTGGACGCTTCGCGCGCGCGCCGTGCAGGTCATGCTCAGCATCCGTCTGAACTTCGGCGAATGCCTGAGCCTGGCCACCGTCCTCGTCGTCGGCTTCTTCCTGATCGAGGCGGACGCATCCACCGTCGGCGGCGCCACCGCTGCGATGTTGCTCGTCCTGCGCCTGCTCGGACCGATCAACGAGCTGGTGTTCGTCGTCGACGACCTCCAGTCGGCCCTGGCATCGCTCAGCCGCATGATCGGGGTAGCCACTATCCCGGAGGCAGCGGGCGAGCCGCCAGCGACAGCGGACACGGACATCGCCGTACGGCTCCACGACGTCGCGTTCCGCTACGGCGACGGTCCCCCCGTGTTCGACAACCTCACCCTCGACATCCCCATCGGTCAGCGCATCGCTGTGGTCGGCGCCTCCGGGGCCGGAAAGACGACGCTCGCCGCCGTCATCGCCGGCATCCATATACCCGACGCCGGGACGGTGGCCCGGCCGGACCGTACGACGTTGATCACCCAAGAGACGCACGTGTTCGCCGGCACTCTGCGGGACAATCTCACGCTTGCCGCCCCTGGGGCCACCGACCACGACATCCACGCGGCGCTGGACGCCACCGGGGCAGCCGGTCTGCTCGATCTACTGCCGGACGATCTCAACACGATGATCGGCACCGGCGGACATCCGCTCACCGATGCACAGGCTCAACAGCTCGCCCTCGCCCGGCTGCTGCTCGCCGACCCGGAACTGGCGATCCTCGACGAGGCGACCGCCGAGGCGGGCTCCACCCACGCGGGGTTGCTGGACCGTGCCGCCGAGGCGACTTTGCGTGGGCGCACCGGGTTGGTGATCGCGCATCGTCTCTCCCAAGCCGCGACCTGTGACCGGATCGTCGTCATGGACCACGGCCGGATCATCGAGATCGGAACACACGACGAGTTGGTCGCCGCCGGTGGCGTGTACGGCGGGCTGTGGAGCGCGTGGGAGTCCGGACGGAGCATGAACAACAAGGTAGGAAGGACTGGCTCATGACAGGAAACGTCGCCGGCACGCCGGACAACACCGCGGTACGGACCGCATTGTGGCGCGCCTTGCACACACAGGTCGACGAGCCGCCGCACGTCCTTGAGGACGTGCTGGGCGCCCGGCTGGCGCAGGACGACGACGGATGGCGCGAGCGCGGAGACATGGTCCCCGGCGACTCACGAGGAAAGCGCGCCACGGTTGTCGGGCGGGCGCGTTTGACCGAGGACCTGGTGGCGCAGGCCGCGAGCCGTGGAGTGGATCAATATGTGATCCTGGGCGCGGGCTTGGACACGTACGCCCAACGCCATCCCGATGCGGGCTCGACCATGACCGTCTTCGAGATCGACCAGCCGGAGACGCAGGGGTGGAAGCGGAGCCGGTTGATCGAACTCGGATATGACATCCCGGATTGGTTGCGGCTGGTTCCGGTCGACTTCGAAGCGAATGACGACTGGTGGGATCGGCTTCAGGCGGCGGGATTCGATACCTCGCGCCCCGCGGTGGTGTCCTGGCTGGGGGTCACCATGTATCTGACCGAACAGGCCACGACGGCGACACTCAAGCGGGTGGCGAGTCTGCCGTCCGGCTCCTCACTGATCCTCACGTTCTTCCGTCATCTCGAGGATCTCGCGCCCGAGGACGTACAGATTCGGCGAGCGTCCAGGGAGGGTGCTCGGCGGGCCGGTACGCCGTTCATCGGCTTTTACACTCCCGGCCAGATCATCGAACTGGCGCGGAATACAGGTTTCGCCGGTGCCGAATATGTCTCGGCAACCGACCTGGCCGATCGTTACTTCGCGGGCAGGACCGACGGTCTGCGACCGTACAGCGGCGAGGAAGTGCTGATCGCCACCGTGTGACACAGCCGGCTGGAACTGTCAAAGAGGTTGGGCAAGCAATGAACAAGGAGTCCTGATGAGCCTGAGCACCGAGCAGTTGATCGCCGACGTCGCCGACGTGTTGTATCTCGAACCCGCGGAGATCGACTACGAGGTGAGTCTCCGCGACCAGGGGATGGACTCGGTGCGTCTCATGGAGCTGGTGGAGCGGTGGCGCACTGCGGGAGTGGACCAGATCGACTTCATCACCCTGGCCGAGGACTCGAGACTGGGTCACTGGATCGAGGTCATCGAGAAGTTCCAGGCCGGTGACGAAGTGGCTTCATGACCCTGCGGTAGGGCGGTCGCCGGGCTCGTCGTGGACGGCCCGGCCGGACTGCTCAGCGGGCCCACAACCTCAGGTCACGGTGCCAGGACTCGCAACGTATTACCCCATCCCACGAGCAACGTCTGGATCACTTTCAATCCAGCGCTGGCGATGACCGCCTCGAGTTCGTCCTCGGTGCGGTATCCGGATCCGTGGAGCGTCAACTGGAGAATGTCGCGCTCCGCGTCATGTTCGTCCAGCTCGTCGGGGTCGAAAGTATCCTCCACCAACAGCACCCGGCCACCAGGGCTCAGGCTCGCGGCGGCCTGCTGAAGAATGAGCCTCGCCTCCGCGTCACGATGCTGCCCGAGCGTGTCGATGATCAGTACGGCGTCCGCGGGTTCGGTCTTCTCGAACACCGACTGCTCGACAATCCGTATCCGGTCGCGTCGCGTCGCATCCGCGATGCTGGTCGGAATGTCCTTGCGGAACCAGTCCGCCGCGGTAGGGAGCGCCACGATGGTCACCGTCGCCTCCGGATGCCCCGCGGTGAGGTAGTCGGCGTGGACCCCTGCACCAGCCGCGTGGACAACTACCTTGCCGACGCCCCCGAGCACGGGTGACTTCGCGAGCGGCTCGGCGAGTACCTGCACGAACCGGGACTTGTTCTCCAAACGCTTGTGCTCGAAGGTCGCATCGCCGCGGAGGGCGTCCCAGTCCTTGCCGGTCACCGACTCCAACACCGGATGATTGTGGCGGACCGCCGCTTCAAGGCCGTAGAAGGCCTGCGACATACGGAAGTCGACCCCGTCGGACACCAGGTGATCGAGCACGGACTCGTTGGTCAGGAATTCGCCGGTCTCACTGAGCTTGTATGCATCGCCTTCTTGTTCCAGGAGTTCGATCGCCTGGAGGTACCGCAGGAACTTCGCCAGGGAGCGTTCGTTCGCGCCGGTGTGCTGTGCGAGTGCGGGAACGGTGCGCACTCCGCGGCTGATGCAGTCGGCGATGCCGAGATTCGCGGCCACCCGAATCGCCAGCGGCGGAAGCAACTCGGACATCTCATGGAACTTCTCGAAGGCCTCGTCGTTGCGCTCCGGGTCCGGCATGGCGGGGTCTTCGCCCAACGCCACCACCTCTGCGCGCCGCCAGTAGCCGGTGAAGTCGATGTCGGACTTGTCGACACCGCGCTCCTCGATGAGATACCGCCGCAGATCACGTACCACGGACTGTTCCCCGGCGAGCCAGGCGAACATCGAGCCCTCTCGCCGGCCGGCCTCGCGTACCGCCTCCAGCAGCAAGAGCTCGGTGCCCGCTGCCGGTCCGTTCCGCACGACCCAGGTCACCTCGACACCGGGACGTGCCGGGAGTTCGATCCGGTGCGACTCCTCAGCCACCTCGATGTAGACCTCGGCCTGTGTGTCGGCGGGCAGTTCCTCAAGCAACCGGGCGATCGCCGGGATGGCCGTGTCGTCACCGACAACGAGGAACGAGTCGTAGCCCTCAGGCCGACCGCTTGAGACCGACGGTCCTCCGACGTGGAGGCGATCGCCGGGGTTCGCCCGGTACGCCCACGTCGTAGCGACGCCCACACCGTGTTTCACGAAGTCGATGTCGAGTTCGCGAGCCTGCGCGTCGTAGCGTCGTACCGTGTAGACCCGCCACAGCGCCGGCGGGTCGGCCGGCCACCTGTACTTGCCGTCCTTGTAGACCGGGAGCACCGGCTCGCTGTCGCCGGGGTAGGGGAAGATCAACCGGACGTTGTCGTCGAAGCCGTCGCTGGCGAACGCGGGGAAGGCCGTACCGTCGCTTCCGGTGAACGATCCCAGCTGGTCACCGGTCAGGGTCACACGGCGCATCCCGGGAGTGACATCGACAACCCGCGCCACCTCCAACTCCCGCAGGACAATGGTGTGTACGACGGTGGGGCGGGCACGACGCGGCACTGTGACTCCTCATCGAGGGGGTGGCGTACCGAAACGCGGTCTGCCAGTAGTCAGACGCCAAAGCTTAGCATTGCCTAACCTAATGACTTTCCTCGTCACGGAGTTGGTCTGCCAGAGCTGCTCGGAGATCGGTGACCACTTTTTCCGCGAAGCCGAGGAAAGTGATCGTCGTCGTGTCCGGGGCGAGGTGATACCGGATGACCGCGCGATACAGGCGCTCGGTGCCCTCTGCGGTTGGTGACCCGCTGTCCGGCCCATAGACCCGCGTGAGGATCACCGGGGGAGAGGAGGCACGCCGCAATGCTCGGCGTCCGGCCTTGTTGTGGTAGCGCAGCAGTGCGAGCTCGGCGGTCCTGGTCGGCTCGGCCTCGTCGAGAGCGATGGTGGCGGCCGCGGTGAACGGACCGACTGACATCGTCTTGTCATCGGGAGTCAGCGGGACATCTTCGTCGACCACGCCGCCGATCAGTGGTGCGATTCCTGTTGAGTGGAGCGCGTTGCGGATGGCTTTGCTGACGACGCCTTCGGCAAGGGAGCTGTCCCAGTGGAAGGTGGAGACGGTGGCGGAGGCAAAGGTGGCTGCGTCGATCGTCTGGGCTCGGGCGAGAAGGCCCTTCCAGCGGTCGAGGCCGTCCGTGGCGACCGCGTCGCCGGCTGCTTCGATGGCTTCGAGCGCGGGGACGAGCGCCGGTGGGCGGGACACTTCCGCTACGCCGGACACTGCCTGCTGAAGTTCCTCCGCCAGGCGGTGCAGCGAGGCTCGGTCGACGGTTGCCGCGTGGACGGCGAGTACCGCAACTGTCTGTTCGGGGTTGTGTGTGTATGCCAGGGCAGCCGGGCGGCCGGTCGAGATGTCGATGAGATCAACGGCGGCCGACCTGATCGCGTCGACGTCGGCGTTCGTGTTGGTGGTCAGCTCCACGGTCGGGGGCTGGACCGTTTCTGGAGGCAGGAGGTGGGTGAACCAGAGTCGCCGGCCGGTGGCGTCAACTGACAGGCGAAGCGCGTCCGTGTTGGCGACGAGTGAGCGGAAGGACGAGGCGACCGATTCACTCGTGGACTGCGCGGGCAAGTTGATGAGCTCGGTGAAGACGTACTCGTCGGGCGCGGCGCCCACCTCGCGCAAGCGCTCTAGGGCGGCAGAAGTCGGCACAAGAACCGGCTCGGCCGACATGGCGTCGTGCGTCGTCGGCGCGAGCAGCTCGGCGAGGGCGCCGATGGTCCGCCCCACGAACACCTCGGACAGTTTGAACGTCAGATCGTGCTCACGAGCGTAGGCAACGAGTCGTGCCGCAGAAATGCTGTCGCCGCCCAGGCGGAAGAAGTCGCTGTCGACGCCGAGATCGGTGTTGTCGCTGAGGTGCAGTACGTCGCGGAAGATACCGGCGAGGGCGATCTCGGTGTCGGTTTGCGGTGGCCGGCCGTCGGCTGCATTCGCGGTCAGGTCTGGTTGCGGCAACGCGCGGCGGTCCAGCTTCCCGTTCGCCGTGACCGGGAATCGGTCCAGGCGCAGGAACGTCGCGGGCACCATGTAGTCCGGCAGCGACTGTGCGAGATGCTCACGCAGTGCGTCGAACAGCACTGCGTCCTCGGCCGTCGTGGCACTGGCCGTGGTCACGTATGCCGCGAGGTACTTTCCGCCGGCCGGATGATCCAAGGTGGCGATCGCCGCACCCGATACCCCTGGGTACTGTTCGAGGACGGCACGGATTTCACCGAGTTCGATCCGGTATCCGCGTATCTTCACCTGGTCATCGCTGCGGCCGAGGTATTCCAACTGCCCCTGGGAGTTCCAGCGCACCACATCACCGGTGCGGTACAGCCGCGCGCCGTCGTCACTGAAGGGATCGGCCACGAATCGGTCAGCGGTCAGGCCCGGGCGAGCCACATATCCGTCCGCGAGTTGTACCCCGCCCAGGTACAACTCACCCGCCACACCCACCGGCACCGGACGCAACCACGCGTTGAGAACACGCGCCGTCGTGTTCGCCACCGGTGCACCGATCGGCACCCCCACCGCATCGACGAGCTCGGCCTGAACCACCGGGTGAGCGGTCACGTCCACGGCCGCCTCCGTCGGCCCGTAGAGGTTGTGCAATTCCGCGTTCTCGAACAGCGCGACGGCACCGGCCGCGGGGGAGACGGGCAATGCCTCGCCGGAGCAGAAAACTCGTCGTACCGAATCCACCGACGTCCGGTCCGGGTCCGAGATGAGAAAGGCCTGCAGCATCGACGGCACAAAATGAGTGACCGTCACCGCACGACGACCAATCACTTCGAGCAGGTACTGCGGATCCTTGTGGCCGCCCTCCTGCGCCACGATCACCACCGCGCCGGTGACCAGCGGTAGGAAGAACTCCCACACCGACACGTCGAACGTGAACGGGGTCTTCAACAGCACCCGATCCTGCGCACCGATCCGGTAGAGATCACGCATCCACCACAGTCGGTTGACTATTGCCTGGTGGGTGATCTGAACGCCTTTGGGGCGTCCGGTGGTGCCGGAAGTGAAGATCACGTATGCGGCATCTGTCGGGAGCAGCGGACGCGAGACCCGCGGTGGGTCGATCACGCCGGCATCGAGGTGTTGCCGCGCCGATTCGTCGTCGATGAACAGGATGCGCACAGGATGATCGGTGAGCACGTGATGGTGAACACCGGCGGTGTGCCGGTCTGTGACCACCACACGTGGTTCGGCGTCCGCAAGAATGTGATTGACGCGTTCGGCGGGGTAGTCGGGGTCGATCGGCACATACGCCGCTCCGGCACGGATCACCCCGGCCAAGGCGACCACCAGATCGGCCGAGCGCGGCAGTGCGACCGCGACCCGATCCCCGACCCGCACGCCCTCCCGGGCGAGGAGGTGGGCGAGAGCGTTGACCCGCGCGTCAAGGTCGCCATAGGTGAGTTCAGTGCCGTCATCAGCGATGACCGCGACCGCGTCCGGGCTCGCCGTGACCTGCTGGCGCACCAACTCGTCAAGAGTCGCCGTGGGAACATCGAGCGTCTCACCACACGACCACGCATCGAGTTGTCGCGACTCCGGTGCGGGCAACAGGTCCAGGTCACCGACCCGCGCCTCCGGACCGGCAGCGATCGTGTCCAGCACCGACTTGAAGACGGCAACGAACCGCTCAGCGGTAGCACCATCGAACAGATCGGTCGCGTAGGAGAGTTTCCCCTTCAGATCGTCGAGCGAATCGAAGATGTCGAGGTCGAGATCGGTCTTGACCGCGCCCACCGCCGCGGGACTCGGTGACGTCGTGACATTCCCGATGCGCAGGCCGCCTGCGCGGCGGCTGTCAGCGACGCGATGGGTGAGCATGAGCTGGAAGAGAGGGTTACGGCCAACGGATCGCTCGGTGCCCAGCGCACGGGTGATTTCTTCGAAGGGCGCGGCCTGGTGCTCGAACCCGCCGAGCACCGTCCGCCTGGTGTTCTGCAGAACGTCGGTGATCGAGTCACCGGCGTGGAACCGATGGCGGATCGGCAGGGTGTTCACGAAGTATCCGACCAGGTCTTCCAGGCCGTCCTCGGTGCGTCCACCGACCGGTGAACCGATCACCACATCCGCACCGGCGCCCAGCGCCGAAAGGGTCAATGCGGTCGCGGACTGAAGAGCCATGAACATGCTCACGCCCTGCTCGTCCGCGACCTGACGCAGTCCGGTCACGACCTCTGGATCGATGGCGAACCGCAGATCCGCACCGCGGTGGGTCGGTGCCGCCGGTCGGGTCCGGTCCAGTGTGATCGTGGACTCTTCTGGCGCATCCGCGAGGACGTCACGCCAATAGGCAAGGTGCTGGGAAAGCGGTGAACGTGAATCCGACGCCTCACCCAGGACATCGCGTTGCCAGATCGCGTAGTCCGCGTACTGGGCCCGCAACCGCGTCCATCCCGGCTCCTGCCCCGCGGCCCGCGCCTGATAAGCGGTCGACAGGTCGCTCAGCAGCGACGGGAACGACCATTCGTCCACCGCGTGGTGATGTACCGCGACGACGAACACCCAGTCGTCAGCGCCGGCGCGTAGCAGCGCGACACGGATCGGGATGTCGACCGCGAGATCGAACCGGGCCTGCACCACCGCGCCCACCCGCGCATCCACGCCGGAAGCATCCACACCCGTGACATCCTCAACGAGCAGAGAGAGCCTGCCGGCCGCTTCGTTCGCTGGAATGACGACCTGACGCAGGGTGCCGTCCTTCTCCACCAAGAGCGTGCGCAGCGCCTCGTGACGAGACACCACATCCCGTACCGCCATGCTCAGAACATCAGGATCCAGATCGCCGCCCAAACGCAGCACCACCGGCACCACATACCGCCCACCCGGCCCACCCAACTGATCAATCAGCCAGAGTGCTTGTTGTCCGTAGGAGACGGGGATCAGGGCGGGGCGTGGCAGGTCGCCGATTCGTGTGCTGGGTGTCTTGGTGGTTTTGGTGGTGGTGTCGGCGAT
The DNA here is from genome assembly GCF_013044505.1 of Streptomyces sp. S3(2020). Lineage (GTDB taxonomy): Bacteria > Actinomycetota > Actinomycetes > Streptomycetales > Streptomycetaceae > Streptomyces. The sequence goes on from NZ_JABERD010000249.1 coordinate 13,089, forward strand.
GTGGGCGAGTTCGCTGATGCGGGGGTGGTCGAAGACGTCGCGGAGTGTGAGTGCGGTGCTGAGTTGTGCGTTGG
>NZ_JABERD010000250.1 GCF_013044505.1 Streptomyces sp. S3(2020)
TTTGTCGTGGGTGGGGGAGGTTGGGGATAAGAGACAGGGGCGAGGGGGGGGGGGGCCAGGGGTCGCCCCAGTCCGCGTCCCTCGCCGCCTTGTACAGGTCGCCGTGCCGTTTCGTCACCGTCGTGCGGGACAGGTGCTCGGACGTGTCGCAGAGGTCGAGGAGGACCTGGCCCTTGCGGATCTGGGGGCGGCGGACGATGCGGGAGGGAGCGGGGGTGGCCGGGAAGCGGGTGGCGGCGACGTAGCTGAACTTCTCGTCCTCGTAGGGCAGGGAGCCGCCCTTGACCTGACGGTGCAGCGACGAGCGGCTGACCCTCGTGGAGAAGTGGCACCAGTCCTTGCCGGGGACGATGGGGCAGGCCGCGCTGTGCGGACAGGGCGCCGCCACCTGGAAGCCGGCCGCGATCAGCCGGTCCCGCGCCTCGATCACCCGGGCGTATCCGTCCGGCGTACCCGCCTCGACGATCACCACCGCCCGCGCGGCGACCGCGGCGGCGTCGACGAGGGCGGTCCGATCGGCGGGAGTGAGTTCGTTCAGGACGTAGGACACCGTGACGAGGTCCGTGCTGTCGAGCGCGAGCGAGGACCCGATCCGGGAGCGCCGCCAACTGGCACTGCCCAGCGCCGGGTTGGCGACGGCGATCTCCCGGCCGAGAGCCAGCGCGGGCTCCGCCCAGTCGAGCACCGTGACGGGCCGCGTACCGGACCAGGTGGCGCTGACCGCCCAGGTCGCCGCCCCGGTGCCGCCGCCGACGTCCACATGACTCGCCGGTACCCACTCCGGCACCGCTTCCGCGAACGCGTCCAGGGCCGAGCGCACCGCCTCGAAGGTGGCCGGCATCCGGTACGCGGCGTAGGCGGCGACGTCCGCGCGGTCCCGGAGGATGGGCGCGTCGGTCGGGGTCGCCCCGCGGTAGTTGGCGATCAGCCGGTCGACCGCCTGCGCGGCCTGCTTGGGGGGCAGTCCGTCGAGGAGGGTGGCGAGGGTGGCGCGGAGGGTCTCGGCCGGGGATACGGGGGCGTTCACCCGGCGATTCTAGGTCGCCGGACACGCAGCCCTCACGGCCCCGCCAGGCTGGTGGGCCGGACCGCGCGTGCCAGCCGGGTGGCCGCCGCCGCCCTCGGCCCGCTGTCCGGGGGCCGTCTTCGCGGGTGCACCGCGTTCGACAGCAGCACCAGGAACGTGTCCGTCGCCCGGTCCAGGACCAGCGAGGTCCCCGTGAACCCGGTGTGCCCCGCGGCCCCCCGCCCGGCCAGCTCGCCCATGAACCACGGCTGGTCGATGGCGAAGCCCAGGCCCGGCGGGGTGAGCAGCAGGTCGACGAAGTCGGGTCCGAGGATGCGGGCGGGGCCGTACGAACCGCCGGCCAGGAGGGTTCGGCAGAAGACGGCGAGGTCACGGCCGGTGGAGAAGAGACCGGCGTGGCCGGCCACCCCGCCCAGCGCCCACGCGTTCTCGTCGTGGACGACCCCCCGCAGCATCCCGCGGTCCGCCTTGGCCCAGGGCCGCCGCTGGTACTCCGTCGCCGCCGCCCCGGGGCACGGCCCGAACCCGGTCGCCGTCATCCCCAGCGGCCGCGTGATGCCGTCGTGGACGAGGGTGTCGAGGCCACGGCCGGTGATGCGTTCCAGGACGTGCTGGAGGAGGAGCAGGTTCACGTCCGAGTACGTGTACGTGCCGGGTACGCCGATCGGGGGCTCGGACCGCAGCAGCTCCAGCCGTTCCGCGTCGTCCGCGCAGTCGTACAGCGGGAGTTCGGGGCGCAGTCCTGAGGTGTGTGTGAGCAGTTCCCGTACCGTCACCCCGTGCCGGGCCGCCGCGCGGAAGTCCGGCAGGTACGCGCCCACCCGGGCGTCGATGCCGAGCGTGCCGCGTTCGATCTGCTGCATCGCGGCGACGGCCGTGAACAGCTTGGTGAGGGAGGCGAGGTCGAAGGGGGTCGCGGCCGTCATCGGGACGCGTGCCTTGCGCGGCAGTTCCACGCCCGCGTCGGTCTCGGGGTCGTAGGACGCGAACCGGACCGCCCAGCCCGAGGCCTCCTCGACGGCGATCACCGGGCCGCGTCCGGCGACCACGACGAGGCCGGCCGCCCAGGGGCGCTCGCCGGTGGTGAGGTCATGGACCTCCTGGACGAGGTGTTCGAGCTCTCCGGGGTCGAGTCCGGCCCGTTCCGGTGTGTCGCTGCGCAGTCTCGGCGCGCTCAGTTCTCTGCCCCCTCCGCGCTCGCACGTCTGTTCCAAGGACGGCACATTCCCATGAAACAGGCAAGCGCGACCAGTGCCGACACGACCTGGACCACGGCCATCGGTACGGCGGTGTCCTCCCCGGCGATCCCGACCAGCGGGGAGGCGATGGCCCCGATGAGGAAGGAGGAGGTGCCGAGCAGGGCGGAGGCGGAGCCGGCGGAGTGCTTGGTGCGCAGGAGGGCGAGGGACTGGGCGTTGGGGAGGGTGACGCCCATCGCCGACATCAGGACGAAGAGGGCGGCGGCCACGGCCACCAGGCCGGGTTCGCCGAACACGCCCAGGGACATCAGCAGCAGCGCGGTCGCGGCGGCGATGACGATCGCGAGGCCCGCGCCCAGCACCTTCTCCAGGCTGACCCGGCCGACCAGTACCTTGCCGTTGATCTGGCCGACGACGACCAGGCCGATCGAGTTCAGCCCGAACAGCAGGCTGAAGGTCTGCGGCGAGGCCCCGTAGATCTCCTGGATCACGAACGGCGAGGCCGAGATGTACGCGAACAGCGCGGCGAAGGCGAAGCCGCCCGCGAGCATGAACCCGGTGAAGGGGAGGTCGGCGAGCAGGGTGCCCATGGACCGCAGGGCCGCGCCGACCCCGCCCGCCTGGCGTCGCTCCACCGGGAGGGTCTCGGGCAGACGGGCCCACACCAGCACGGCCAGCAGCGCGCCGACGACCGTCAGCACCACGAACACGCCCCGCCAGTCCGTCACGCGCAGGATCTGGCCGCCGATGACCGGCGCGACGATCGGGGCGACCCCGCCGATCAGCATGAGGGTGGAGAAGAAGCGGGCCATGGCCACGCCGTCGTAGAGATCGCGGACGACGGCCCGCGCGATCACTATCCCGGCCGCGCCCGCGAGCCCCTGTGTCAGCCGGAAGGCGACCAGGGTCTCGACGGTGGGCGCCACGGCGCACAGGGCGGTGGCCACCACGTAGACGGCGAGACCGGTCAGCAGCGGACGGCGGCGCCCCCAGCGGTCGCTCATCGGGCCGACCACCAGCTGTCCGAGGGCCATGCCGAGCAGACAGGCGGTGAGGGTGAGCTGGACGGTCGCGGCGGGCGCGTGCAGGGAGTTCGTGACCTCCGGGAGCGAGGGGAGGTACATGTCCATCGCGAGCGGGGGCGTGGCGGTCAGCCCGCCGAGGGTCAGGGTGACGACCCAGCCGGTGCGGCGCACGGCACGAGTGGGCGGCCGCGCTTGTGCCGATGCCGCGGCCGCCTCTTCCAGTTCCGGTGTCGATGCCCCGCTGTCGGGCATGTGCCCCTCCCTCCGAGTCCGATCCGCCACCTATGCTCTCAGCTCGTACACAGTGGCGAGTGTCACGCGAGCAAGGGTGGGCGCGGGGATGACGGAGCAGAGGGCGCGCTGGGGAATCCTGGCGACCGGCGCCGACCTCGCTCACCAAGGACACACACCGGTGAGCGCCACGCGACCGAGGACGGACACGGAGATGACGGAGCAGAAGGTGCGCTGGGGAATCCTGGCGACCGGTGGGATCGCGGCGGCCTTCACGGCCGATCTGGTGGATCTTCCGGATGCGGAGGTCGTGGCGGTGGCCTCGCGGAGTGAGGGGTCGGCGAAGGCGTTCGCGGAGCGGTTCGGGATCGAGCGGGCGTACGGCGAGTGGGGGGCGCTGGCCGAGGACGCGGACATCGATGTCGTCTACGTCGCCACCCCGCACTCGGCACACCGGGCGGCCGCCGGTCTGTGTCTGGAGGCCGGGCGGAACGTGCTCTGCGAGAAGGCGTTCACGCTCAACGCGCGCGAGGCGGAGGAACTGGTCGGGCTCGCGCGGGAGCGCGGGAGCTTCCTGATGGAAGCCATGTGGATGTACTGCAATCCCTTGATACGGCGGCTCAAGGCGCTGGTCGACGACGGTGCGATCGGCGAGGTGCGCACCGTCCAGGCCGACTTCGGACTGGCCGGGCCCTTCCCGCCCAGCCACCGTCTGCGCGACCCGGCGCAGGGCGGCGGCGCGCTCCTGGACCTCGGTGTGTACCCGGTATCGTTCGCCCAGTTGCTGCTCGGGGAGCCGTCGGACATCGCGGCCCGCGCGACGCTCTCCGAGGAGGGCGTCGACCTCCAGACCGGAGCCCTGTTCTCCTACGACGGCGGCGCGCTCGCCTCGGTGCACTGCTCGATCGTCGGCGGTACGGCGACCTCGGCGTCGGTCACCGGTTCGCTGGGCCGTATCGACGTGCCGAACGGCTTCTTCTTCCCGGACCGCTTCGTCCTGCACCGGGACGGCCGTGACCCCGAGGAGTTCAAGGCCGAGGCCGGTCCCCGCAACAGCCTCAAGCACGAGGCCGCCGAGGTCATGCGCGCGCTGCGGGCCGGCGAGACCGAATCGCCGCTCGTCCCGCTGGAGGGCACGCTCGCGGTGATGCGGACGATGGACACGGTCCGGGAGCACATCGGGGTCCGCTACCCGGGGGAGGCCGCCGGGGAGGCCGTCACGCCGGTGTGAGGCCCTGGTTGCCCACCTCCGTGACGAAGGAGGCGGCCGTGGTGATCGGTGCCCCGGGCGTGGTGACGTACGGCAGGGTCTTGAAGTCGGCGCGCGCCTGGGCCCGGTCGAGGGTGACGGTCGTGTAGCCGCGCCGGCCGTCGTAGAACCTCAGGTGCGGGTTGGCGGCCATGTAGGTGGTCCAGTTCGAGGGTCTCTCCTCGCCGTCTTTGCCGCTGGTGACGGATGTGGCGACGATCTCGGTACCGAGGGTGCGCGAGAACGGGTCGTCGAAGTCGTCCTTGATGTCGAAGGCGTACCCGCGGTGGAGGTCGCCGGTGAGCACCATCAGGTTCTCGATCCCGGCCGCCTTCACGCCGTCGAGAACACGGCGACGGGAGGCCGGGTAGCCGTCCCAGGCGTCCATCGAGACCTTGGCGACGGGGTTGAGGTCGAGCTTGCGGCCGGAGAAGCAGACCTGCTGGGCCACCACGTTCCACAGCGCCTGGGAGGCGTGCCAGCCGTCCAGCAGCCAGCTCTCCTGTGCGGCGCCGGTCATCGTCCGGTCCGGGGCCTCGGAGTCGGGGCCCGGGACGTGCTGGGCGCCCGCGTAGGCCTGGTCGGAGCGGTACTGACGGGTGTCGAGGACGTCGAACTGGGCGAGCTGGCCCCACTGGAGCCGCCGGTAGAGCTGCATGTCGGGGCCGACGGGCAGCTGAGGGGGACGCAGTGGCTGGTTCTCCCAGTAGGCGCGGTAGGCGGCGGCGCGGCGCAGCAGGAACTGCTCCGGCGGGACGGCGTTCTCGGGGATGGACCCGGCGTAGTTGTTCTCGGTCTCGTGGTCGTCGAAGGTGACCACGAAAGGGTGTCTGGCGTGCGCGGCCTGCAGATCGGGGTCGGTCTTGAAGAGGGCGTAGCGCAGCCGGTAGTCCTCCAGCGTGACGGTCTCGTGGTCGAACAGGGTCGGGAGCGCGCGGTCGGTGTATCCGCGGGCGCCGCCGGCTGAGTCGACGGCGTACTCGTAGAGGTAGTCGCCGAGGTGGAGGACCAGGTCGACGTCGTCCTCGGCGAGGTGGCGGTAGGCCGTGAAGTAGCCGTCGTGGTAGGCCTGGCAGGAGACCGCGGCCACGGTCAGGGAGGAGACCGGGCTGTCGGCGGCGGGCGCCGTGCGGGTGCGGCCGGTCTCGCTGAGCCAGTCGCCCGCCCGGAAGCGGTAGTAGTGGACGCGGCCGGAGGCGAGGCCCTCGGCCTCGACGTGCACGGTGTGGTGGAACTCCGGGTGCGCGACGGCCGTGCCCCTGGCGACGACCGTCGCGAACGTCTCGTCCTCGGCCACCTCCCAGTCGACGTCGACGCGTTCGGCGGGCAGTCCGCCGTCGGGCTCGTAGGGAGCGGGCGCGAGCCGGGTCCACAGGACGACCGAGCCGGGCAGTGGCTCCCCCGAGGCGACGCCGAGGGTGAAGGGGAAGTCGCGGATGCGTGCCGCGTCGAGTGGGGCGGCGGCTGCCGTGCCGGTCGCGGGCAGGTCGACGGCGAAGGCGAGTGCGGCGGCCGCGGTGGTCAGGCCCAGGAAACGGCGGCGGCCGATATGGCGGGCGGCGGCGCGCAGTTCGGGGCTGTGTCGCTGCGACCGGCCTGATGGTGCGATGGTCATTCTTTCCTCCCGTCACAGTTGAGGGAGGGGAAGGGCGCGGGCCCGGCGTCGACACACGTTCACGGAGGCGGCAGCACCCGGATGGCGGACAGGCGCTTCCGTATCGCGGAGGCTCACCTACGCTGCGCGCTCATGGACACGAAAAACGCAAGGACCGCCGTGGTGACCGGAGCGGGCTCCGGGATCGGCCGCGCGGTCGCCGTGGAACTGCTGCGTACGGGCTGGTCGGTGGTGCTGGCGGGGCGGCGGACCGAGACGCTGGAGGAGACGGCGGCGCTCGCGCCCGAGGGCGCGCGTCTCGCCGTACGGACGGACGTCTCACGGCCCGACGAGGTGGCCGCGCTGTTCGCCGCGACCGTGGCGCGGTTCGGGCGGGTGGACCTGCTGTTCAACAACGCGGGGACGTTCGGGCCCGGCGGGGTGCCCGTGGAGGAGCTGCCGTACGACGCGTGGCGGCATGTGGTGGACACCAACCTCAACGGGGCGTTCCTGTGCGCGCAGGCGGCGTACCGGCAGATGAAGGAGCAGGATCCGCAGGGCGGCCGGATCATCAACAACGGCTCGATCTCCGCGCACACGCCCCGCCCGCACTCCGTCGCCTACACCGCGACCAAGCACGCCCTGACCGGCCTCACCAAGTCGCTGTCGCTGGACGGGCGGCCGTACGGCATCGCGGTCGGGCAGATCGACATCGGGAACGCGGCGACCGACATGACCGCGCGGATGCGGACCGGGGCGTTGCAGGCCAACGGCGAGGTCGCGCCCGAGCCCGTGATGGACGTCGCCGACGTCGCGCGGACGGTGCGGCACATGGCCGAGCTGCCTCTGGAGGCGAACGTGCAGTTCGCGACCGTACTGGCGACGGCGATGCCGTACGTGGGGCGTGGCTGAGGGCTCAATCTGCACAACCGGAATATGAACATCCGCTCCATCTGGGCCGGTGACAGACTTATGCTCTACATCTCCTCCACCAGAACTTCACACTTGGAGCAGTGAGCTTCCGCAGACCAAACCGAGGGGGGAGACGGCAGTCGTTCCACCGCACCGGATGGGGGTGGACCTCGCGTGGGACCGCGAGGGAAGCTCCGGTGGGTGGAACGGCTGCCGTGCACGTCAGCGTCGGCGCCTGCGCAGCGCGTACGCCCCGCCCGCCGCCAGCGCCAGGGTCCCGGCCGCCCCTTCGAGCAGCCGCCACGGCGAGGGACCGTCCGCCGAGACACCCGCCGCTCCGGCCGCTCCCCCGGCGCCCCGCTCACCCTTGCTCGCCTTACCCGGTTCGCCCGTCCCGCTCGTCGGCGACGGACTCGCCTCGCTCACCGGATCCGCCAGCCGTCCGACCGCCTTCGCCGAACTCCCTTCCCCGAAGCCCCAGTCGAGCAGCCGGGCGGTCTCCTCGTACACGGCGTTGCCGCCGCTGTCGGGGTGCATGACCGTCACCAGGAGGGTGCGGCCGTCGCGGGTGGCGGCGCCGGTGAAGGTGTTGCCGGCGTTGCTCGTGTAGCCGTTCTTCACGCCGATGAGACCGTCGTACGTCCGCACCCCGTACGAACCGGTCAGCAGGCGGTCGGTGTTCTGGATCTGGAAGGTCTTCCCGCCCCTCGCCGACGCCGGGAAGTCGGCGGTCCTCGTCGCGCAGTACGCGCGGAAGCCGGCCTCCCCCAGCCCGTGCCGGGCGAAGAGCGTGAGGTCGTACGCCGACGACAGCTGCCCCTTGTGGTCGAAGCCGTCGGGGCTGGCGACGTGGGTGTCCAGCGCCTGGAGGTCCTCGGCCTTGGCCTGCATCTCGGCGACCGTCTCGGCGATGCCGCCGTTCATGTGGGCCAGGACGTGCACGGCGTCGTTGCCGGAGCGCAGGAAGACGCCCTGCCACAACTGCTCGACGGTGTACGTGATTCCGGCCTTGACGCCGACGAGGCTGGAGCCGGCCGGGATTCCCGCCAGGTCGGCCGCGGTCACCTTGTGACGCTCGGTGGGCCCGAATTTCGGCAGGACCGTGACGGCGAACAGCATTTTCAGCGTGGACGCCGGAGCAAGGCGTCGGTGCGCGCGGTGGGCGGCGAGAATGTCGCCGCTGTCATGGTCGGCGACGAGCCATGCGCGGGCCGTGAGTTTCTTCGGGAGGGCCGCCGCGGGAGTGGCCGTGACCAGCGGCGCGGCCGCCGCCATCACCAGCAGGGACCGCCTGGACAGGGAATTCAAAGAAGGACCGCTCCTCGCGAAGTAAGACCCCACCCAACAGCGGGTTCCTGGCAATACGCCCTCCGCAGCTTAGGAATCAGCTGTCTTACCCATTTCTGATTCGAGCCCCCGCATTCTCAGTCCTTACACATCCTTTACTCAGCCGCGCTCAAAGGTTCGTCCCTAATTTGAGGCCGCGCCCACAGCGGGCGCCAAGAACCTCTGAGGAACGGGATGTTTGGCATCTATCTCAAGCGCGAGCTGGGCCGGCGCAAGAAGGCCGCCCTGGTCATCGCACTGGGTCTGGCGCTCGGTATCGCGCTGGTCATCACCGTCAACTCGGTGTCGGCCGGTATGACTCAGGCTCAGGACAAGGTCCTGAAGTCGCTGTACGGACTCGGCACCGACATGACGGTGACCAAGGCGAGGTCGGCGCCCACCGACAACAGCTCGGGCAGACCGAACTTCGAGTTCGACGCCAGTTCCAACGACAGTGACGACACGCAGAGCTCGGACCGGGTGATGACGCAGGGCGGCCAGGCCCTCAAGGCCGCGCTGGTCGCCAAGGTCGCGAAGCAGGAAGGGGTGGACAACGCGGTCGGCGCGATCACCCTGAACGTCACCAAGGTCGACGGCTCCTTCACCCAGGGCAAGGCGCAGTCCACGACCGGCAGCAGCCAGTCCCAGGGCCAGGGCGGCCCCGGTGGCGGCAGCGGCGGCAACAGCACGGCGGCCCCCCAGGTGCAGGGCGGCGGCGCCTCGTTCGACGTGAACTCCTACTCGGTCGCCGGCGTCGACGTCACCGACCAGACCCTCGGCCCGCTGGCCGGCATGGAGATCACCTCCGGCAAGACCTTCACGGCCTCGCAGACCAACGCCAAGGTCGTGGTGCTCAGCAAGTCCTACGCCAAGGAGAACTCGTACAAGGTCGGCAAGACCCTCAAGATCTCCGGCACCAAGTACAAGATCATCGGCATCGCGACGGCCTCCAGCAGCGAGTCCACCACCGACGTCTACCTGCCGCTGAAGCAGGCCCAGACACTGGCCGACGCCAAGAACCAGGTCACCACGATCTACGTCAAGGCGACCGACTCCCAGCAGATCGACTCGGTCAAGTCGACGATCCAGAAGAACATCTCCGGTACGACGGTCACGACCTCGGCGGACCTCGCGGAGACCGTCTCCGGTTCCCTGTCCACCGCCTCGAACCTCGCGACCAGCGTCGGCAAGTGGCTGTCCGTCGCGGTGCTCGCCGCCGCCTTCCTGGTGGCCGCGCTGCTGACGTCCTCGGCGGTGTCCCGCCGGGTGCGTGAGTTCGGCACGCTGAAGGCGCTGGGCTGGCCGAGCCGCCGGGTGACCCGGCAGGTCGTCGGCGAGTCGATGGTGAACGGCCTGATCGGTGGCGCCCTCGGTATCGGCCTGGGCCTCGCCGCCGCATACACGGTGACCATGATCAGCCCGACGCTGACCGCCTCGCTCGGCAGCTCCGGCGGTGGTGGCGGCGGCATGGGCGGCGGCCCCGGCGGCGGTGGCGGTCCGGGCCAGCAGTCCACCCAGAACACCATGGAGATCGCGCTGTCCGCGCCCGTCTCCCTGACCACCATCGCCCTCGCGGTGGGCCTGGCGGTGACCGGCGGTCTGATCGCCGGCGCGATGGGCGGCTGGCGTGCGTCCCGGATGCGGCCGGCGGACGCGCTGCGCAGCGTGTCCTGACCCCTCATGAGCTGGGGCGCCGCGTCCGTTCCCCCCGGGCCGCGGCGCCCCACCCCCCTTACTTTTGGAGCACCCCATGTACAGACTGACCGGCGTCACCAAGCGCTACTCGCGGGGCAAGGAGACGGTGGAGGCGCTGCGCGGCATCGACCTCACCATCGAGGACGGCGACCAGCTCGTCATCCAGGGCCCCACCGGTGGCGGCAAGTCCACCCTGCTTCAGATGATCGGCGGCCTGGACCGGCCGACCGAGGGCAGTGTCGAGCTGGACGGCGTCGACCTCGCGAAGATCAGCGAGGCGAAGCTGACCAGGCTGCGGGCGGAGAAGATCGGCATCATCTTCCAGTCCTTCAACCTCATCCCGACGCTGACCGCGCAGGAGAACGTCGAGACGGCCCTCGTACCGCTCGGCGTGAAGCCGGCCGAGCGGCGCGAGCGGGCGGCCGAGGCGCTGCGCTCGGTCGGCCTCGGCGAGCGCCTCACCCATGCACCGTCCGAGCTGTCCGGCGGCCAGCAGCAGCGCGTCGCCATCGCCCGCGCGCTGGTGAAGAAGCCGAAGGTCCTCCTCGCCGACGAGCCCACGGGCAACCTCGACGAGTCGATGCGCGACGAGATCATGGCCCTCCTCGAAGGCCTGTGGCACGAGTACGGGCTGACCTTCATCATGGTCACCCACGACTCGTCGATCGCCAAGAAGTCCCCGCGTCTGGCCACGATCAAGGCCGGGCAGATCACGCTGACGGATCAGCGGCAGGCGTACGCGCAGTACTAGGGAGACGGGCCGAGCGGGACGGGCCGTTCACCGTTCGAGGATGCGGTTGACCTCGGTCAACTGCTCGGCGGTGAGCGGCCCTTTCTCGATCGCGCCCGCGTTCGCCTCGGCCTGGGCGACGGAACGGAAGCCCGGGATCGGGATGGTGCGGGGGCTGCGGGCCCAGATCCAGGCGAGCGCGCCCTGGGCGAGGGTGCGGCCGTCGCTGGTGAGGATGTCCTTGAGCGCGTCGACGCGGGACAGCCAGTCGGGGTCGGCGCCGTCGCCGTCGCTGAAGCCCGGCAGCCAGGCCGGGGGCCTGCTGCGGATGTCACCTGCTTCCAGGGCTCCTTGGCGCCGACCGGCCAGCAACCCCATCGCGAGAGGGCTCCGGTTGATGCTCGCGAGCTCCGACTCCTCGCACAGGGCGAGCATTTCGGGCGCGTCCTGGAACACGTTGAGCGCGTGCTGCACGGCGGCGCAGTGCGGGCCCTCGGCGAAGACGGCGGCGCGGGCCGGGTCGTCGGTGCTCCAGGCGTAGGCGCGGACGAGGCCTTCGCGTACGAACTCCTCGCAGGCCTCGCGGAGTCGGGCGCCCTGGTCGGGGTGGGCGTCGGAGAGGTGCAGTTGGTACAGGTCGACGTAGTCCGTACCGAGGCGGGTGAGGGAGGCGGTCAGTGCCTCGCGGGCATGCTCCGGGGAGGCGTCCTGCCCGTTGAGGGTGCGGGTGTCCTCGTCGAAGAGGTTGCCCCACTTGGTGGCGACGACCACGTCTGCGCGGCGCTTGCCGAGAGCGCGGCCCAGGACCCGCTCGCTGTGCCCGGTGCCGTAGGCGTCGGCGGTGTCGAAGAAGGTCACGCCGAGGTCGAGGGCGCGCCGGATCGCCCGGACGGACTCGTCGTCGTCGACCTTGCCCCAGCCGAGGGGCTGTCCGTCCAGGGCCTGCCACTCACCGCCGATGGCCCAGCAGCCGAAGCCGAGCGCGCTGACCTCTATGCCGCTGCGGCCCAAAGTCCTGTTCGTCTCCATGGGTCGAGACGCTAGGGCTTGGAGCGCACTCCAGGGCAAGGGCTTTCACGGAACCCGTCGGGCTGGTCAGGCTGGTCAGGCCTGTCCGGTCTCGAAGCGGGTGATCTTGTCTCCGTCCACCTCGAAGTGCCACTTGGTGCGCATCTCGCCCCACGTGTCGTTGCTGTAGCGGGCGATGAGGTCACGGCCGCCGCGGGACTCGTTGTCGACCTCCATGTGACCGTGGGAGGAGAAGATCTCCCGGTCGATCCAGTCGTCGAGGTCACGGTCGGAGCCGTCGTCCGACATCGTCGCGCCGGGGGCGAGGAGGGCCTTGAAGCCGTCGCGGTCGTGCGCGTTGACGGCGTTGACGAAGGCGCGGACCGCGGGGTCGCTGAGTTTGCCGGTCTGAATCGTCATGCCAGCCAGACTCACACCGCTCCCCCGGGGCCGCCACCCGAACGGCGGCGCGGGTCACTCCGAGGGGGGTCGGGAGTGCGACGGTGGAAACGCGAGGGGGCGTCACGGGGGGCCCGTCCATCTCTCCCAGGAGTCATCGTGACCTCACACACCTCTCCCTACGACTCTTCCTACGACCGACGCGATCTGGGCCTGCTGCTGCTCCGGCTGGGAACCGGGGGTGTGCTGGCCGCGCACGGCGCGCAGAAGCTGTTCGGCTGGTTCGGCGGCCACGGCATCGAGGGGACCGGCCGGTTCATGGAGTCCGTCGGCTACGCGCCCGGCAGGACGAGCGCCACCGCGGCGGGCCTCGCGGAGGCGGGCGGCGGCACGCTGCTGGCGCTGGGCCTGGCGACACCGGCCGCGGGTGCGGCGGCGGCCGGTGCGATGGCGGGGGCGGCCACCGTGCACGCACCCAACGGCTTCTTCAACGCCGAGGGCGGCTTCGAGTACGCGGCGACCCTGGGCCTCGCGGCGACGGGGCTCGCCGTCACGGGACCCGGACGGCTCTCCCTCGACCACGCCATCGGGCACGTGTTCGACCGCGGGTGGATGGTCCCCACGGCCCTCGCGGTGACGGCGGCGGCCACGGCGGTGATCGTGGGGGCACGGAACCGCCGGCTCCAGGAGAAGGAGAGGGAGGAACAGGCGGAGCGGGTCGGTGAGCAGGAGGTGTTGTTCGGGGAGTAGAGGGGGTGACGG
>NZ_JABERD010000251.1 GCF_013044505.1 Streptomyces sp. S3(2020)
CCACGTCCCCCGGCCCGTCCCCCGGCCCGTCCTCCGGGCGCGGGTCGAGGGAGCGGCGCTTGGCGATCACCGCGCACACCATCAGCTGCATCTGGTGGAAGAGCATCAGCGGCAGCACCGCCAGCGAGGCGTGCGCGCCGAACAGCACGCTCGCCATGGGCAGTCCGGAGGCGAGGGACTTCTTCGAGCCCGCGAACTGGATCGCGATGCGGTCCTCGCGGTCGAAGCGCAGCGCCTTGGTGCCGTACCAGGTCAACGCCAGCATGACGGCGAGCAGCACGGCCTCGACCACGAGCAGTCCGGCCAGCCGCATCGGACTCACCTGGTGCCAGATGCCCTGGACCATGCCCTCGCTGAACGCGGTGTAGACGACGAGGAGGATCGAGCCGCGGTCGACCAGGCCGAGGACCTTCTTGTGCCGGGTGACGAAGCCGCCGATCCAGCGCCGCAGCACCTGCCCGGCGAGGAACGGCACCAGCAGCTGGAGCACGATCTCGACGAGCGAGTCGGCGGAGAACCCGCCCGCGCCGCTGCCGAGCAGGGCGGCGGCGAGCAGTGGGGTGAGGACGATGCCGACCAGCGAGGAGAAGGAGCCGGCGCAGATCGCGGCGGGCACGTTGCCGCGGGCCATGGAGGTGAAGGCGATCGACGACTGGATGGTCGAGGGGACGAGCGTGAGGAAGAGCAGGCCCTGGTAGAGCGGTTGGGTCAGCAGCACCGGGACGAGGCCGCGGGCGGCCATGCCCAGCAGCGGGAAGATGAGGAAGGTGCAGGCCAGGACCGTGATGTGGAGCCGCCAGTGCTTGAGCCCGTCCATCGCCTCACGGGTGGAGAGGCGGGCGCCGTAGAGGAAGAAGAGGAAGGCGATCGCGGCGGTGGAGGCGCCGGAGGCGACGTCCGCGCCCGTCCCGCGCGCCGGGAGGAGGGCGGCGAGGCCCACCGTTCCCAGGAGCAGCAGGATGTACGGGTCGATCGGCATCCAACTCGGCCAACGCAGGCGTTTCACGGTGCTCCATCTAGCGTGTGTCTGTGGGCGGTACGGGGGCCGCAGGACCCCCCTTCATCGTCCTCCTCGCACCCGCGATCGGGAATCCGGCATACCGCACTGACTGTCATCACGTTTCGCGATAAGACGCGCTAGGATCCGGGCCATGTACGACCCGTCCCAGTTGCGTACGTTCCTGGCGGTGGCGCAGACGCTGAGCTTCACGCAGGCCGCCCGGCGGCTCGGGCTGCGCCAGTCGACCGTCAGCCAGCACGTACGGCGTCTGGAGGATGCCGCGGGGCGGCAGTTGTTCACCCGGGACACCCACTCCGTCGAACTGACGGAGGACGGCGAGGCGATGCTCGGCTTCGCGCGCCGGATCCTGGACGTGCACGAGCAGGCGTCGGCGTTCTTCACGGGTACCCGGCTCCGCGGCCGGTTGCGCTTCGGGGCGTCGGAGGACTTCGTGCTGACCCGGCTGCCGGAGATCCTGGAGGGTTTCCGCTACGACCATCCCGAGGTCGACCTGGAGCTGACCGTCGAGCTCTCGGGCACCCTGCACGAGCAACTGGAGGCCGGGAAGCTGGACCTGGTGCTGGCGAAGCGGCGGCCGGAGGATCCGCGCGGTGAACTCGTCTGGCACGACAGGCTGGTGTGGATCGGCGCGGAGCGCCTGCGGCTGGACCCGGACCGTCCGGTTCCGTTGATCGTGTATCCCCCGCCGGGCATCACCCGCGCCCTGGCCCTGGAGGCTCTGGAGCGTCAGGGCCGCGAGTGGCGCATCGTCTGCACCAGCGGCAGCCTCAACGGCCTCATCGCGGCGGCCCGCGCCGGCCTCGGCGTGATGGCCCACTCCCGCGGCCTGATCCCGCCGGGCCTGGCCCGCATGCCGGACCGCGCGGGCCTGCCCGAACTCGGCCGGGTCGACTTCGTCCTGGTCCACGGCCGCAGACGTACGGCGGCCCAGGGCGCGGCGGACGCGCTCGCGGCGGCGATCCTGACGGGCGGGGACCGCCTCCACCGGCGCTAGCCCGTACGTCGACGGCCGGCACCTCTCGGGTCAGCGGCCGGGCACCTCGTACGTCAGCGGCCGGGCACCTCGTACGTCAGCTGCTTCACCCTGCGCAGGAACGGCGTCGCCTCCACGTGCTGGACCCCCGCCAGCCGGCCCAGCGGTCCGCTGAGGTAGGCGTACAGCCCCCGCGTGTCCCTGACGACCGCGGTCACGACGAGGTTGGACGGGCCGGCCGTGGCGCTGGCGAAGGCCACCTCGTCGTGACCGGCGAGAGCCTGGCCGACGGAGGTGAGGGCGCCCGGGGCGGCGGTGATCCACAGGGACGCGGCCCGTGGGTAGCCGAGCGCCTCGGAGTGGTACTCGATGTCGATGTACACGGCCCCCGAGGCGAGCAGCGCGGCGAGCCGGCGTTTGACGGCCGACTCGGAGCGGCCGGTCGCGCGCTGGAGCTCCGGAAACCCAGCGCGTCCGTCGCGCCGCAGGACGGCGAGCAGGGGTTCGTCGTCCGGCTCGATACGTGCCGTTCCGGGCCCGGGCCCGGGTTCCGGGTGCGGGCGCAGGGCGGCGATCTGCTCGTCGTCGAGCGCGCCGAACTTCCTCGACCAGCCGGCCGGGCCGCCGTAGAAGCGATGGAGCAGCTGGTGGGCGCGGATGTCCACCACGCTCGGGGTGCGGGGCAGCTTGCCGAGCAGGAGTTCGTCGTGGTCGCCGGGGCCGCGCGGCCTGGTCATGCAGACGATCTCGGTGCCCCCGGAGGCCAGCCCGATCCAGGCCGTGTCGGGGCGTTTGGCGAGCGCGTCGGAGATGGCCGGGGCGCTGTCCGGCGCGCAGCGGAACCGGAGGATCCACTGGTCCTCGCCGAGGACGTGCGGGTCGCGGAGCGCGAGGACCCGCAGTCCCGCCTCGGCGCACAGCTTGCGGTAGCGGCGGGCGATCGTCTGGTCGGAGGCCCCGAGCACCGCGCCGAGTCGGCTGAAGGAGGCGCGGCCGTTCACCTCCAGCGCCGAGAGCAATTGGAGGTCGAGGGCGTCCAGAACGGTGGATTCCAGCGTCAACATGCCTTCTCCTGTCGAGTTCCGGCGTTCACCCACCCATCATCGATGGGATCGTCCGCACCGGAGCCATCGTACGAAGTGCTGCGCAGTCAACGGACGAGGACGACGGACGAGGAGTTGAGGACATGCGTACATGGGGGCCGCTCACCGCGGTGTGCCTGGGCACGTTCATGTTGTTGCTGGATGTGACGATCGCGATCGTCGCGCTGCCGGACATGGCGCGTTCGCTGGACGCGTCGCTGAGTGATCTGCAATGGGTGATGGACGGGTACGCGCTGGCGCTGGCCGCGCTGCTGCTCGGGATCGGGGCCGCGGCCGATGTGCTCGGGCACCGGCGGGTGCATGTCGCGGGTGTCGTGCTGTTCGCGGTGGCGTCGCTGCTGTGCGGCCTCGCCTCCGGACCGGGGACGCTGGTCGCGGCCCGGGGTCTGCAAGGGGTGGGCGCGGCCGCGATGTTCGCGACGACCCTGCCGCTGCTGGGCTCGGTCTACCAGGGGCGGCAGCGGTCGGTGGCGCTCGGTGTGTGGGGTGCGGTGAGCGGCGGAGCGGCCGCGGTGGGGCCGGTGCTGGGCGGGCTGCTGACCGAGGGGCCGGGCTGGCGGTGGATCTTCTACGTCAATCTGCCGGTGAGCGTGGCCGCGGTGTGGCTGACGCTGCGGGTCGTACCCAGGTCGCGGGTGGCGCGTGGGCGCCGGGTGGACTGGGCGGGTACGGCGACGTTCGCGGCCTTCGCGGGCGGGGTGACGTACGGGGCGGTGCGGGCCGGGTCGCACGGCTGGACCGCGGCCGGCACCCTCGTCGCCTTCGGGCTCGCGGCGCTCGCGCTGGTCTGCTTCGTCGCGGTGGAGCGGCGGGTGGCCGATCCGCTGCTCGATCTGCGGCTGTTCCTGCGGCCCGCGTTCTCCGGGGTGATGGCGGGCGCGCTCGCCTACAACGCGGCGGCGTTCGGTGTGATGGCGTACACCTCCATCTGGGCGCAGACCGTGCTGGGGATGAGTCCGGTGCGCGGCGGGCTGGTGTTCCTGTGGATGTCGCTGGCCGCGTTCGTGGTGTCGGCGGCCGGCGGGCGGCTGCTGCACGGGGTGCCGGCCCGGATCACCGTCGGGGGCGGACTGCTGCTGATCGGCTCGGGGCAGTTCTGCATGGCGGTGCTGGACGCGGGGTCGGGTGCGGGGGCGCTGGTGCCGGGGCTGCTGCTGGTGGGCTTCGGTACGGGGCTGGTGGCGCCCGGGATCGCGGGGGCCGCGCTGGCCGCCGTACCGCCGGAGCGGGCGGGGATGGCCGGCGGCGCCGTCAACACCTTCCGGCAGCTCGGGTACGCGCTCGGGATCGCCGGCTTCGGTACGGCGCTGACCTCCCGGATGCGGGACACGCTGCCGCAGGAGGCGGCGCACACCCTCGCGGGCGGCGGTGCCGGGGCGCTGCGGGGCGCCTTCCCGGAGCAGGTGCTGCGGGCCGCGTTCGCCTCGGGGCTCAACACGGCGGCGGTGAGCGCGGGCGCGCTGGCGACGGTCGGCGGGGTGCTGGTCCTCGCTCTGGTCCGGACGCCGGGTGCGGCCGGCCCGGGTGTGACGGATCCGGCCGCGAAGACGCTGACAGAGGAGAAGGCGGCACAGCGGAACTGATCCTTCCGCGAGCCGTCGTGAGCCGTAGTCGGGTCGTACAGATTCGGTGGAGATTACGGGGCCGAAACTTACTCAACCGTCAGCTTTGTGTCCGACCCTTCCCCATGTGAGCGCATTTTCCGGCGCTGACCAGTGCGAACCTGAACATGGCTCCGATCCGCACCCCCTCCCGTCCCGTCGTCGGGTGGGGTAGCTTTCACGGCGCTGTGCGGAGCGTCACCATGTGCGTCACCAGGAACGGGGACCAGGGAGCGGGGAGCGGGGTTTGCGCGAGTTCACCAATCCTCCGTTGGCGTTGCCGGCCCCCGTGGGGGGACTGGCCGACGTCGTCTTCCGGCGTGCCCAGGAGGACCCGCTGCACATCTCGCTCGGCCGCAAGGACGAGCACGGACAGTGGCGTGACGTCTCCTCCGCGGAGTTCCGCGACGAGGTGCTCGCCCTCGCCAAGGGGCTGCTCGCCCAGGGCATCCGGTTCGGCGACCGGGTCGCCATCATGTCCCGCACCCGCTACGAGTGGACCCTCTTCGACTACGCCCTGTGGACGATCGGCGCCCAGGTGGTGCCGATCTACCCCACCTCCTCGGCCGAGCAGTGTTTCTGGATGCTCTACGACGCCGAGTGCACGGCCGCGATCGTGGAGCACGAGGACCACGCGATGACGATCGCCACCGTCATCGACCGGCTGCCGCAGCTGGGCCGGCTGTGGCAGCTGGACGCCGACGCCGTGCACGAGCTGTACGACGCGGGCGCCTCCCTCGACGACGACGTGGTGCACCGGCACCGGCAGGCGGTCACCCCGGACTCCGTCGCGACGATCATCTACACCTCGGGCACCACGGGCCGCCCCAAGGGCTGTGTCATCACCCACGGCAGCTTCATGTGGGAGGCCGACACGGTCGCCGAGCGCTGGGAGCCGGTGTTCCACTCCAAGAAGGGCGACGAGGCGGCGACCCTGCTGTTCCTGCCGCTCGCGCACGTCTTCGGACGGATGGTGGAGGTCGCCGCGATCAGCCGCGGGGTCCGTTTCGGCCATCAGCCGCAGCTCAACGCCGCCGCTCTGCTGCCGGACCTGGCCGCGTTCAAGCCGACGTTCATCCTCGCCGTGCCGTACATCTTCGAGAAGGTCTTCAACGCCGCCCGCCGCAAGGCCGAGAAGGAGGGCAAGGCCGGGCCCTTCGAGAAGGCCGTCGAGGTCGCGGTGAAGTACGCGGAGGCCATCGAGGCCAAGGCCTGGGGCATCGGGCCCGGCCCCTCGGCGGGTCTGCGCGTGCAGCACCAGCTCTTCGACAAGCTCGTCTACGCCAAGGTGCGGGCCGCGATGGGTGGCCGGATCCGCAACGCGATGTCGGGCGGCTCGGCGATGGACCGCCGGCTCGGCCTGTTCTTCGCGGGCGCGGGTGTGCAGATCTACGAGGGCTACGGCCTGACCGAGTCCACGGCGGCCGCGACCGCCAACCCGCCCGGGCGCACCCGCTACGGCACGGTCGGCCAGCCCGTCCCGGGCGTCACCGTGCACATCGCGGACGACGGCGAGATCTGGCTGCACGGCCCCAACATCTTCCAGTGCTACCTCAACAACCAGAAGGCCACCGACGAGACCCTGCACGACGGCTGGCTCGCCACCGGCGACCTGGGCTCCCTCGACGAGGACGGCTTCCTCACCATCACCGGCCGCAAGAAGGAGATCCTGGTCACCTCGGGCGGCAAGAGCGTGGCGCCCGGGCTGCTGGAGGAACGCGTCCGCGACCATCCCCTCGTCGCCCAGTGCATCGTCGTCGGCAACGACCGCCCCTACATCGCCGCCCTGGTCACCCTCGACCAGGAGGCCGTCGAGCACTGGCTGGCGATGCGCGCCAAACCACAGCTGACGGCGGCCGAGCTGGTGCGTGACGCGGACCTGGAGGCGGAGGTCAGACGGGCCGTGGTCGCCGCGAACACCCTGGTCTCGCAGGCCGAGTCGATCCGTACGTTCCGCATCCTGGCGCAGCCGTTCACCGAGGAGCACGGGCTGCTGACGCCGTCGCTGAAGCTGAAGCGCAAGGCGATCGAGACGACGTACGCGGGCGAGGTCGAGGCCTTGTACCGGGCCTGAGGCGGATCCCCGCGGATTCCCACGGGTTCCCGGCGGATTCCGACTGATTCTGCGGTCAGGAATGCATCGGGGCAGTTGATCGTTGACGATGTGAGTACCACCTGTCGGCAACCGTAAGGATCAAGAGCTCGTGAGCAGCAAGGTCCCCCCGATCATCCTCAACAACGGCGTGGAGATGCCCCAGCTGGGGTTCGGAGTCTGGCAGGTGCCGGACGACGAGGCCGAGCGGGCGGTCAGCACCGCTCTGGAGGCCGGGTACCGCAGCATCGACACAGCGGCGATCTACGGCAACGAAGAGGGCACCGGCAAGGCGATCGCCGCCGCCGGTCTCCCCCGCGAGGACATTTTCGTCACCACCAAGCTCTGGAACAGCGACCAGGGGTACGACGCCACCCTGCGCGCCTTCGACACCTCGCTGGAGAAGCTGGGCCTGGAGTACGTGGATCTGTACCTGATCCACTGGCCCACCCCCGAGCGGGACTTGTACGTCGATTCGTACAAGGCGTTCGAGAAGCTGCACGCCGACGGCCGGATCCGGGCCATCGGTGTGTCCAACTTCGAGCCCGATCACCTTCGGCGCCTCATCGCCGAGACGTCCGTCATCCCCGCCGTCGACCAGATCGAGCTGCACCCGCATCTCCAGCAGCGCGCTGCCCGTGAGTACCACGCGGAGCAGGGCATCGCCACCGAGGCCTGGTCGCCGCTCGGCTCGGGCAAGGGCCTCCTGGAGGTCCCGGCGATCGTGGCCATCGCACAGAAGCACGGGCGCACCCCGGCGCAGGTCGTCCTGCGCTGGCACCTTCAGCTGGGCCTCGTCGTGATCCCCAAGTCCGTGACCCCGTCCCGGATCAAGGAGAACATCGAGGTCTTCGACTTCAGCCTGGACACCGAGGACCTCGCGGCGATCAGCGCGCTCAACGAGGACCGTCGGCTGGGTCCGAACCCGTCCACCTTCAACGTGGCCTGACAGTACGGCGCTTCGGGGCCCGGGCGGCGGTGTAGCCCGGGCCTTCGTCATGTCCCCGCTATGTCCCCGCCTCGGGCTCCGGGAACAGCCGCGCGACCGCGGCGGTACGGCTGGAGACACCGAGTTTGCGGAAGGTGTTCTCCAGGTGCTTGCGGACGGTGCTGGGGGCGACGACGAACTGGCGGGCGATGGCGTCGGTGCTCAGCCCGTCCGCGACGGCCCGCATGACGTCGAGCTCCCGGACGGTCAGCCGCACCGGCGCCTGCCGCCGCAGGGCGGCCTCCCGGTAGACGGCGTACAGGTGCGGACGCAGCAACTCCAGTACGAGGCGGTCGCGGTCGCTGAAGCGGCGTGAGCTCTCCAGGGAGAAGTTGTACGAGCGGATCCGGCCGGGCGCGCTGGGCAGCATCACGAAGAGCGTGTTGACGACCGGCTTCAGATACTCGCTGTAGAAGGCCTGGTTCCGTATCTCCCGTGCCGACTGGTAGTCCAGGTTCTGGGTGACCGGGAGGCGACCGCAGCTCTGCTCCGCCAGCCGGCAGTGCGGGTGCTGGTGCCGCCAGCGCCAGTAGGCCTCGACGTGCGGATCGCCGTAGTCACCGGTGTACAGCTCCTCCTGGAGGTGCACGTACCGGCGGGTGGGGATGTCGGTCTCGTCGAACCCGGCCGCGTCGCACGGGATCAGCCGGCCCAGGCCGCGCAGCAGGCTGCGGGGCGGGAACTCCCCTTCGTCGTCGTGCCGGGCCTCGTCGAGGACGTCCAGCATCGTCCGCAGATCCCGTGCGGTGACCGAGTGACGGCTCATGTCCGCTTCCTCTCGCCGGACTTCTTCGACGGTACCGCTGAGGGCCGGCGGGATTCGTCAAATGGCGAATGGTGGTCGGGGCAGGGTGAGTTCACCGTGGACTCCAGGTATCCGAACCACGAACGGGGTTCAGCAATGAGGACAAGGACACGGACGTTCGCGGCCGCCTGCGCGGCGGTCGCCCTCGCGGGCGGCACGGTCGTCGCAGCGCAGACGCAGGCGGCGGCCGCGACGCCGCGGTGCTACGGCTTCTACGCCACGGTGTGGGGTGGCAACGGGCCGGACACCCTCAACACGGCGGGTGGCAAGGACGTCGTCGTCGGTCTCGGCGGAAGGGACACGATCCACGCCGGTGGCGGCGCCGACGTCATCTGCGGGGACGCTGGCGATGACCGACTGACCGGCGGCGACGGTGACGACCTGGTCGCCGGGGAGGAAGGCAATGACGCCATCAAGGGATACGGGGGCGCCGACCGCCTGCGCGGGTTCTGGGGCAACGACTCCCTGCGGGGCCACGAGGGAGCCGACACACTGGACGGTGGCGACGGCCATGACTTCACCCGGAACTGGGGTAACGACGCACTGACCGGTGGCGCCGGCAAGGACACCCTCCGGGGCAGCGCGGGCCGCGACACGTTCTACTCCCAGGACGACGAGCGGGACGTGATCTACGCGTACGGGGGACGCGACGTCTGCTACGTCGACCGGATCGACGTGACGTTCGGCTGCGAGGTCAAGCTGTACGGCTAGCCGTCACCAGGGGCGCCCCCACTCGGTGGGGGCGCCCCTCACGCACGTCAGTTGGGCTGGCCGATCGGTCGTACGACGACCGTGTTGACGTCGACTCCCTCAGGTTGCCGGATCGCCCACACCACCGAGTCGGCGATCTGGTCGGCGGTGAGGAGGTGGCCGGGTGGGAGGCTGCCGTAGCTGTCCCAGAAGGGGGTCTCGACCCGGCCCGGCGCGATGTGGGTCACGCCGACGCCCCACTCGGTCACCTGGCGCCGGGTGTTCTCGGCGAGTCCGGTCACCGCCCATTTCGTCGCCCCGTAGATGTTGCCCGGACCGGGCACGAACCCGGCGACGCTCCCGACCAGCACGATCCGGCCGCGCGTCTCCTTCAGGGCGTCGATGGAGGCACGGATGAGCAGCGCCGGGCCCAGGACGTTGGTCAGCACCATCTCGGTCCAGCCGGCGGGGTCTCCCTCGGCGACGGAGTCGTGGGTGGCGAAACCGGCGTTGGCGACGACTGTGTCCAGTCGACCGAATTCCTTGAGCGTACGGTCGACAGCCGACCGCACACTGTCGTACTCGGCCGCGTTGCCGACGAGCGTCAGCAGCCCGGCCGGGTTGCCGAGCTCCTCGGCGAAGCCGTTCAGCCGCTCCTCCCCGCGCCCGGTGACGGCCACCCGGTGGCCCGCCGCGAGCAGCTGCCGGGCGACCGCGGCGCCGATGCCGCTGCCCCCGCCGGTGATCAGTGCGACCGGAGAGTCGGTCATGGTTACCCCCTGTGGTGTCCTGACGGATGCCGGGGAGTAGATCACTTGGAGCGTTCTCGAAGTCAAGTGCCGCAGGTGGCACGGTAGTCGGCGGACGGGAAGTAGCGGCGCCACTCGGTGACCGTCGGACCGCCCCCGGCCCGCGCGCACACCAGGTCCGCCGCCGCCCGGGGCGCCAACGGGGCGACACGGTCGGTGAGATGCGAGGTCGCGATGTGCAACAGCCCGCCGTCCGCCGCGAATCGGAGACGTCGAACCGGGCTGTCCCCCGCCCGCAGCGTGGCCGGGGGAACGGTGGGTGTGGCCGTCTCCCACACCTGCACGGCCCCGTCCGGCGCGCTGCCCGCGAGCAGTGAACCGTCGGGTGAGAAGGCCAGTGTCACCGGATGCACGGTCGAACCGGACCCTCTCAGGACGGCGAGGCGGCGCCAACCGCGGGCGTCCCACAGGGTGATACGGCCCTGCGGGTCGGCGGCGGCCAGATATCCGCCGTCCGCGCTGAAGGCGGCCGTGGTGAGGACGTCCTCTCCCCGGACGCCCTCGGCTCCGTCCGCTCCGTCGGCCCCCTGGCGCGGCTTGCCCGTCGACGCATCGACGAGCGTTCCCTCGTAGGTGAGTGCCGTGCGGCCCGTGGGGTCGACGGCGAGCGTCTCCTCCCCTGCGACGGTGACGCGCCCGGTCGCGTCGGGCGCCGCCTTCTCCCGCCAGTCGCGGCCCGTCAGCCCGTGCAGGGAGAGGGTGCGGACGACGCTCGTGCGTCCGCCCTCGCGATAGCGCAGCACGTCCTCCTCGGGATCCAGCCGGAAGTCACCGATGGCCGAGCTCTGCACGGGATACGTCAGCAGCGGCTCGCGCGGCAGGTCGCCCGGCGGCGTCGGAAGGTCCGTACGCCATACCGCGACGGTGCCCACACCCCAGGTCAGGGCGTAGTCGCCGGTGAACTCCACGATGAGCGCGCCGCCGTCGAGCGGCAGCGGGGGGCGTTCCCGGCCCGCGCGGAAGTCCCATGTCACGACCCCGTCGGGGGTGCCGGCGGCCACGGCCCGCTGATCGGCGGTGAAGGTGAGTTCGCCCTGGCACACGGCCCGTTGGGTCGCCGCGGGCGCCTGTCCGGTGACAAGGCGCTCGGTGGTGACGTCGAGGACGCGCAGGCGCGCGCCGTCCTGGTCGCACCAGGCGAGGTACCGGTCGTCACGGCTCAGCACGGGCATCGCCCCGTCGTCGCTGCCGTGCTCGTACCGCATCACGGCCCGCTGGCGCCGCAGGTCCCACAGTTCGAGCGTCGCGCGCCCGTCGTCGGCGCCCGGCACCCTCCACCGGACGAGAACCGTCCGCCCGCCGCCCCCGAACGCGACCTCCGTGTCGAGCCGCTCACCGACCGCCAGCCGGCGTGTGCTCCCGTCCACCAGCCCGCCGATCAGCACGTCCTTGCGACCGGGCCCCTGATAGGCGACGAACCTGCCGTCAGGGCTGACCTCCCGCACCCGCTCCGACAGTCCTGGCCGCTCGACGGAACGGATGCGCCGATGCGTCCGCACGTCCCACTGGACGACCTTGTCGTCCACGACGGTGCTGAGGATCCGCCCGTTCCCGTCGAGCCAGGCGGGCGCGTTGAGGGCGCGGCCGCCCTCCTCGGGCTGGGTGAACACGTCCTGCTCGCTCTGTGCGGCGGCGGTGCGCAGGGCCGCCCGGGTCTCCGGCAGGTCGGCGGTGTGCCAGGCGGCGAGGGCGAGGCGCATCGCGGTGCGTGGTTCGGTGGAGCGCAGGGTGTCGGACAGCGCGGCCGCCCTGCGGGCTTCGGCCTCGTCGCGCTGTCGCGCGCTGACATCGCTCTGCCGCCAGGCGGTGGCACCGGCGACCACGGTCAGACACAGCAGCACGGCGAGCCCGCCGGTGAGCGCCCGCAGTCTGCGCGCCGCCCGGGTGCCGGCCCGGCGGCTCTGCTCGTGGGCGGCGACGCTCGCGGCGAGGAAGTCACGTTCGAGACGGCTCAACTCACCTTGCCGCGCCCTGCGTTCGCCTTCGCCGAAGACCTCCCGCGCCTCCGTCAGCCGCACCCCCCGGTACAGCGCGCCCGCGTCCCGTCCCAACTCGGCCCAGACACAGGCCGCTTCGGTCAGTCCGCGGTGCAGGCGCAGCCGGTCGCGGTCCTCGTCCACCCAGCCGTGCAGCCGGGGCCATGCGGTGATCAGTGCCTCGTGGGCGAGTTCGACCGTGTCGCCGTCGACGGTCAACAGGCGGGCCCCGACGAGATGTTCGAGAACACGGGCGGTCGCTGTATCGGCATCGGCATCGAGCTCCGTACGGTCCAGGGGCCGCCGGGTGTCCTCGGTGCCGTCGCCGGGGTTCACCAGCCGCAGCAGCAACGCCCGTACGGCGAGCGCCTCGGCCGGTGTGCAGGCGGTGAAGACGGACTCCGCGGTGTGTGCGACCGCGCCCTGGACGCCGCCGACCGCCTCGTACGCGGCGAGGGTGAGTGTCTTGCCGGTGCGGCGGCGCCAGACCTCGCGCAGGGCGTGGGCCATCAGCGGCAGTCCGCCGGGTTCACCGGCGACGTCCGCGACGATCCTGGCGGTCAGGGCGCGTTCGACGACGATCCGGCGTGCGGCGGCCGGCCTGACCACGGCCTCCCGCAGTCGGGCCGGCGCCATCGGACCGACGAGCACGGTCGAGTCACGCAACGCCTCGGCCAGCGGGCCGAGTTCGGCGCAGCGGCCGTAGAAGTCGGCCCGAACGGCGATCACGACCCGCAGCCGCGCCGCCGGATCGGCCGCGGTGAGCAACTGCGCGAGAAAACGGGCCCGTTCGGCAGGGTCGGCGCAGAGCGTGAAGACCTCCTCGAACTGGTCGACGACGAGCAGGGTGTCACCGGGACCGGAGTGCGGGGCGAAGAGTGCCTCGTGGGTACGGGCGGGGTGGGCGCCGGGGGTGAGGAGGCGGATGACGGCGGGCCGTTGCCCCGCGCAGCCCGCGACGATGCCGGTGGCGACGCCGAGGTCAGCGTGGACGTCGGTGTCGGCTGCGTCCCGCATCCCAGCGCCCGCCACCCCG
>NZ_JABERD010000252.1 GCF_013044505.1 Streptomyces sp. S3(2020)
TGGGGGCGGGGGGGCCGGGGAAGGCGGCCGGCGGCAGGGCGCGCGCGGGTGCCGGGCGCGGCGTGCACAAGGCGGTGGGCCGCGGCTTGCGGGAGCTGGGGGGGCCGCCGGGCGGCAGCGGCGACGGCCGGGGGCTGGCCGGGCGGGGGGATCGGGCGCACACCCCCCGGGCGTGACACCCCCCGGGCGGGCCGCCCCCCGGCGTGACACCCCCCAGGCGTGACTGCCCCCATGCATGACTGCCGGGCCCTTCCGATCGGAAGGGCCCGGCATCGTCGTACTCAGCTCAACTCGGCTCAGCCCACCGGTTCCGGAACCCGCTCGGCCACCTCCCGCTTCCGGTTCAGCTTCTCGCCCTCGACGTCGATGTCCGGGAGCATGAAGTCCAGCCAGCGCGGCAGGGACCAGGCCTTGTGGCCCAGCAGCGCGAGGATCGCCGGGACGATCGCCATGCGGACCACGAAGGCGTCGAAGAGGACCGCGATCGCGAGCCCGAAGCCGATCATCTTGATCATGGACTCGCCGGCCCCGATGAACCCGGAGAAGACGGCGATCATGATGAGCGCGGCGGCCACCACGACCCGGGCGCTGTGCCGGAACCCGGAGACGATGGCCTGCTTGGGGGCGTCGCCGTGGACGTAGGCCTCGCGCATCCGGGAGACGAGGAAGACCTCGTAGTCCATCGCCAGTCCGAAGACGATGCCCACCAGGAAGATCGGCATCATGCTCATGATCGGGCCGGTGGACTCCACGCCCAGCAGTTCGGCGCCGTGGCCCTGCTGGAAGACCGCGACGACCGCGCCGAGGGCGGCGAGCACGGAGAGCAGGAAGCCGAAGGCGGCCTTGAGCGGGACGAGCAGGGAGCGGAAGACCAGCAGCAGGAGCACGATCGCGAGGCCGACCACGACCGCCAGATACGGCAGCAGGGACGCCTGGACCTTCTCGGCGATGTCGATGTTCAGCGCGGTCCGGCCGGTCACCTCGTAGCTGACGCCCGACCGGGACTCGATGTCCGCCCGCTCGTCGCGGATCGTCTTGACGAGGTCCTGGGTCCTCGTGTCGGTCGGGGCGGTGGACGGGGTGGCGGAGAAGACCGCGGTGTCGCCGGCCTGGTTGAACCGCGCGGGGGAGACGGAGACGACTCCGTCGGTGGCGGCTATCTCCTTGGAGACGGTGGCCACGGCCGCCTTCGGGTCGGCGGCGCCCTTCGCGTCCACCACGATCGACAGCGGGCCGTTGAAGCCGGGCCCGAAGCCCTCGGCCAGGGCGTCGTAGGCCCGGCGCTCGGTGGTGGAGGTGGCCTTCGCCTCGTCACCCGGCATGCCCAGCTGGAGGTCCAGGACGGGCGTGGCCATGGCGCCCAGGCCGACCACGCCGAGGAGGAGGACCGGCAGGGGGTGGCGTACGACGAGCTTCGCCCAGCGGGAGCCGCCGTTCTCCGTCCTCAGCTGCTTCCTGCGATGGCGCCGGGAATTGCGGCGGGCCCCGCGCGAGAGCACCGCGTTCGGCCAGAAGCCCAGCAGTGCCGGGACCAGCGTCAGGCAGATCAGCACGCCGACGAGGACCGCGCCGGCCGCGGCCAGCCCCATCTTGGTGAGCATCGGGATGCCGACGACCCAGAGTCCGGCGAGGGCGATGACGACGGTGAGGCCGGCGAAGACCACCGCGGAGCCGGCCGTACCGGCGGCGAGTCCGGCCGCCTCCCACGGGTCGCGGCCCTTGGCGCGCTCCTCGCGGTAGCGGGAGACGACGAACAGGGCGTAGTCGATGCCGCAGGCCAGGCCCAGCATGGTGGCGAGGGTGCCGGTGTTCGCGGACAGGCCGAAGGCCTCGGACAGGGCCAGGATGCCGGTCATGCTGATGCCGACGCCGATGATCGCGGTCAGCAGCGGGAGCCCGGCGGCGGCCAGCGAGCCGAAGGTGACGAGCAGGACGACGGCCGCGATCGCGATGCCGATCGCCTCGGCCGCGCCGCCCGCCGAGGGCTTGGTGGCCAGCGCGTCACCGCCGACCTCGACGGTCAGACCGGCGTCCCGGGCCTTGTCGAGGGCGGTCTCCAGGTGGCTCTTGGAGGCGTCGGTGAGGTCGTCGGCGGTGGCGGCGAAGGAGACCGTCGCGTACGCCGTCGTACCGTCCTCGCTGACGGCCTTCGCCTGGAACGGGTCGACGGCGGAGGCGACCTGGGAGCCGTCCGCGGCGGAGTGCACGAGTCTCTCGACGACGGCCTTGTTGCCGGCGGCGGTGACCTTCTCACCGCGCGGCGCGATGAACACGATCCGGGCGCTCGCCCCGTCGGCCGCGGCCCCCGGGAAACGCTCCTCCATCAGGTCGAACGCCTTCTGGGACTCGATGCCGGGCATCGTGAAGCCCTCGTCGGCGGGGGTGGGCGCCTTCGAGGCGGCGAAGCCGGCGGCGCCCAGCACCGCCACCCACAACAGGACGACGAACCACCGGAAACGGAAGGACGCGCGGCCCAGGTGAAAAAGGAGAGTAGCCATGCGGAAGACGATTCCGCCGGCCGCTCCCCGCCACGAGGGAGCGCTCACCCGGACCGTGGTGGAGCGGGCTACACCCTTCAGCCTTCAGCCTTCACCCTTCAGCCCTCTGCCTTCAGCCGGCGCTGAGCTCCGTCAACTCGCCCAGCGGCAGCGTGTGCTGGGTCTGGAGGACTTTGGCCCGCAGGTAGCGGACGTTGTGCGCGGTGGTGAACACCCCGGTCGGCACCCGGTCGTGGACGTCGATGCCGAGGTCGCGCAACTGGCCCGCCTTGTCGGGGTTGTTGGACAGCAGGTCCAGCGACTCGATCCCGAGGGCCGTCAGCATCTGCGCGGCCGCCGTGTAGTCGCGGTCGTCCTCGGGCAGGCCCAGCGCGGTGTTGGCGGCGTAGGTGTCCAGGCCCTGGTCCTGGAGGGCGTACGCGTCGAGCTTGTTGTAGAGGCCGATGCCGCGGCCCTCCTGGCGCAGGTACAGCAGGACGCCGCCGCGCTCGGCTATCCGCTCGACCGCCTCGCGCAGCTGCGGGCCGCAGTCGCAGCGGGCCGAGCCGAAGACGTCGCCGGTGAGGCACTCGGAGTGCAGCCGGACCAGGGGGGTGGGCCCCGGCTCACCGAGGACGACCGCCACGTGCTCCTGGCCGTCGGTCAGGCCGTGGAAGGTGACGAGCTCGGCGTCGACGCTGTAGCCGTCTCCGAAGCGCAGCGGTACGCGGACGCGGGAGCGCTGGGTGGCGGCGGGGAAGTTCGGCATGCGGGTACTCCGGTCCGTAGGGTCCGTAGGCATACCTGCTTCAGATTTGAAGCAGGTCTACGAGGACAGACCCTACCTCATGCTTTAAATTTGAAGCAACGGGATTTCGGGGTGGCTCATCAGGACCCGGAGCACGACGACGAGCGCCGCCGCCACGGCACCTCGTCGCCCGAGCCCTCCTGGAGCCCGTCCGCGATCGCCCGGGAGATCTCCTCCAGCTGCCCCACCTGCTCCGCGGAGAGCCGGTCGAAGAGCGTGGCGCGGACCGTCTCCACATGCCCCGGCGCCGCCCGCTCCACCTCCGCCATGCCCTCGTCGGTCAGCACGGCGATGCTCCCGCGCTTGTCCCAGCGGCAACTCTCCCGCCGGACCAGCCCGTCCTTCTCCAGCCGGGTCACGGCATACGTCAGCCGGGGCCGCGTGATCTTCAGCCCCTCGGCGAGATCCGTCATCCGCAGCCGGCGTTCCGGTGTCTCGGAGAGGGTGGCGAGGATGGAGTAGTAGAGATGGGGCATGCCGGCGTCCTGCTGGAGCTGCCGGTCGATCGCGTCCTCCAGAAGGTGCGACGCGGCGATGAACGCGCGCCAGGCGCGTTGCTCCTTGGGCGTGAGCCAGCGAGTCGTCATAGCGCCAGTGTAGGTTTGTTTCAAACTTGAACCAAGATGTGCACGTCACAGCGAGAGGGACCGCACCCATGCCGCACCCGTACGTCCTCCTCTCCGCGGCCGTCTCCCTCGACGGCTACCTCGACGACACCGGCCCCGACCGCCTCCTCCTCTCCAGCCCCGCCGACTTCGACCGCGTCGACGAGGTCCGCGCCTCGGTCGACGCGATCCTCGTCGGCGCCGGCACGATCCGCGCCGACAACCCCCGCCTGCTCGTCAACTCCCCCGAGCGGCGCGCGGCCCGCGTGGCGGCGGGCAGGCCGGAGTACCCCCTCAAGGTCACGGTCAGCGGCTCGGGCGACCTGGACCCCGACGCGCGGTTCTGGCACACGGGCGGCGACAAGGTCGTCTATACGACGGACAAGGGCGCGGAGCGGGCCCGTGCGGCAGGTCTCGCCGCCGACGTGGTCCCGCTGGGCGCCGACCTGGACTGGCCCGGCCTCCTGGCGGACCTGTCGGCCCGGGGCGTGGAGCGCCTCATGGTCGAGGGCGGCGGCAGGATCCACACCCAGCTCCTCCAGCAGGGCCTGGCGGACGAGCTCCAGCTGGTCCTGGCCCCCCTGTTCGTCGGCGACGCGACCGCCCCCCGCCTCTTCGGCCCCGGCGCCTACCAGGGCGGACGCCTGCGCCTGGTCGAGTCCCGGCAGATCGGGGACGTCGTCCTCATGCGCTACGAGCCCACCGCACCCGGCCTCCCCCCCGCCGACCGCCACTGGCTCCGCCTCGCCTGCGAACTGGCCGCGCTGTGCCCGCCCTCGGAGACGGCCTTCAGCGTGGGCGCGGTCGTGGTCGCCGCCGACGGGACGGAACTCGCGCGCGGGTACTCCAGGGAGGGCGAGGACCCCGTCGTACACGCGGAGGAGGCGGCGCTCGCGAAGGTCGACGCGAAGGACCACCGTCTCGCCTCGGCCACGGTGTACTCCAGCCTGGAACCGTGCGCCCGCCGAGCCTCACGCCCGGCCCCCTGCGCCCGTCTGATCCTGGACGCCGGGGTGCGACGGGTGGTGACGGCCTGGCGCGAACCGGACACCTTCGTGACCTCGGCCGACGGGAACGGCCTGCTGGCGGGCGAGGGCGTCGAGGTCGTCGTACTGCCGGAGTTCGAGGAGCGGGCGAAGGCGCCCAACCTTCATCTGCCGGGGTGAGCGTCGCCGGGGCACCGACCGATCAGCCCAACATTTCCTGCGCGCCGCCCTCCAGAGGGTGACGCTGCCACCATGAGGTCAGCCCGATTCCGTGCCGCCGTCGCGCTTCTGCTCGCGCCCCTGCTCGCCACCGCCTGCGGGGCCACCGACGCCGGTACCCGCACCATGGCCCGTGCGCTGCCCCCCGACACGGCCTTCACCCACCCCGGCGTGCTGGTGAGCGAGGCTCAGCTGGACGCCGTACGGGAGAAGGTCACCGCGGGGAAGCAGCCGTGGCTGAAGGCGTACCTCGACATGAGGGACAGCAAGTACGGGGCGTACAAGTACCGGGCCGAGCCGTACGCGAGCGTGGACTGTCCCGGTGGGGATCAGGCCGACCGGCCCGCGCACGGGTGTGTCCAGGAGCGTGAGGACGCGATCGCCGCGTACACGCAGGCGCTGCTCTTCCGGGTCACCGGCAAGCAGCGGCACGCCGTCAAGGCGCGGGAGATCATGGACGCCTGGTCGGCGAAGCTGCGCGAGCACACCGAGGAGGACGCCGGGCTCCAGACCGGGTGGGCCGGGGCGACCTGGGCGCGGGCCGCGGAGATCGTGCGGCACAGCGCGGGCGCGGGGTGGCCGCAGGGGCGGGTCGCGCGGTTCCGGACCATGCTGCGGACCGCGTATCTGCCCACCGTCACCCGCAAGGTCCCCGACTACAACGGCAACTGGGACCTCGTCATGACCGACGCGGCCATCGGCATCGCCGTCTTCCTCGACGACCACAAGGCCTTCGACCATGCCCTGCGGCGCTTCCGGGAGCGCGTCCCCGCCTACTTCTACCTGGAGAAGGACGGACAGGTGCCGCTCACCCCGGCCGGGTCGGGCGTGAACACACCGACGAAGCTGAGGACGTACTGGTTCGGGCAGAAGACGTACAAGGACGGCGTCTCCCAGGAGACCTGCCGCAACTTCAAGCACGTCGGCTACTCCATCGCCGCCACCGCCCACATCGCCGAGACCGCCTGGCACCAGGGCGTCGACCTGTACGGCGAGGTCGAGGACCGGCTGAAGGCGGCACTCGCCCTCCACGCCCGGTACCAGGCCGGCGAGCCCGCGCCCGCGTGGCTGTGCGGCGGGAAGGTGGTCCGCACCATGGGACCGGACCTGGAGGTCGCCCTCAACCACCTGGAGGGCCGGCTCGACGTCTCCGTGCCGGCCGCCCACAGACTCGCCGAGGAGACCCGGCCCGCGGGCACCGACAACCTGTTCGTGTCCTGGGAGACCCTGACCCACGCGGGCAACCCCGGCAACTGAAAACCCAGGTCAGTGGTGCCGCGCTCAAACCGTGGTGCTGAGCGTCCCGCGAATGGCGTATGCTGGTTTCACCGACGCGGGGTGGAGCAGCTCGGTAGCTCGCTGGGCTCATAACCCAGAGGTCGCAGGTTCAAATCCTGTCCCCGCTACTCACGGCTCAGGGCCGGAGTCCAGTCACTGGACTCCGGCCCTGAGTGTTTCCCCCGGTCGAGCCACACCGCTCGCCCCCGGGTCCCGGTCCGGGAAACCTGGGGATGTGGATCAGGAGGCGGTGGCGGGACGGCGTATCTCCGCCCTCTTACGGGTGGTGCCCGCCCTGCTGATCGTCGGTGGCGTCCTCTACGACGTCCTGACCCCCCGGGACTTCACCGCGATCCCCTTCCTCACCGCCGCCCCCCTGGTCGCCGCGCCCCTCTTCCCGCTGCTCGGCACCGTCGTCACCGGGGCGGTGGCCCTGATCGCCACCTACGCCGTCCACGCCCGGTTCGGCTTCCGGATGGACGCCGACGCCCTCACCGAAGTGCTCACCGTCGCCACCGTCGCCGTGCTGGCCGCCGTCCTCAACCGTGTCGTGCGCCGCGGCGACCAGCGGCTCGCCTCCCAGCGGCAGATCGCCGAGGCCGCCCAGCGGGCGGTGCTGCCCGAGCCCGACGACCGGATCGGCGGGGACCTGTACGCGGTGGCCGCGGTCGCCGTCGTCATCGGGGCGTTCCGGGAGGCCGCCGAGCAGGAGCCGACGCTGGTGAGGGTCCCCCCGCTCGAGCGAAGCCGAGAGTGGGGGGGGAGGTCGCGCGCGGCTGGAGCGGGCGCTGGCGCGCGAGGGCACGCGGCGCGAGGGGCTCGACGCCGACGAGGGGTTCACCACCGCCGTCCTCGCCGAACTGCCGCGCGGCGACGGGGTCGTACGGATCCTCAACCGGGGCCATCCGCCGCCGCTGCCCGCCGCCGGGCCCGCGCTGCCGCTGGGCATGGCCGACCTGTACACCGACGGGCTGTCCGAGGCGTGGGACGGGACGGGGAGTTCTGCGATCCGGCGGCGCGGTTCGCGGCGGAGGTGCGCCGGCACACCGGGGGCGGCATGACGGACGACATGGCGCTGCTCGCCGTACGACGGCCGTGACCACAGGAGTCACAGGGGCAATATCACGTGGGGTGATCGGGCGAGCGCCCTCCGCATAACAACTGACATACAGTCAATACCTGTGAGTTTACCGAGGTGCGGTCAACTCGCCCGTTTTTCACCGCTCATGGACCCGTACGTCCAGCGGAAAAAGGTTAATGATCAAGCGGAACAGCTTGGAATCCACGGCCCGGGTCTATTAACGTTCGATAACGCAGCGCGGTCGTCCCAGCCGTCACAAGAGACGGCTCCGTGCTCACGCGCTTAATCCCGCAAGGGAGCCGGGGAACCAACACCCTGGGGTGAATCGCGCGGATGCCACCGTGAACTCACGGCAGGTATACGCGCGTAGGAGACCTTCCTGCTCCGAACCCGTCAGCTAACCCGGTAGGCGAGAAGGAAGGAAAGGAGCACGCCCACGTGGCGTCAAACCGGTCTGCCCCCGAGGCCCCGTACGTGCCGAGCCAGCGCAGCACCACCACCGATGTCTTCGGCTACGGCAGCTACCACCACGACGAGGGCCCGCGCGAGGAGTGGAATCCCACCGAGGAGTCCATCCGACCGGCGCGCGGCAAGCACCGGGTCGCCAAGCAGCGCAGTGGTTTCGGCAGCGGGGGATTCGCCCGCAGCTCCACCGTCCTGGGCGTCGGTGTCATAGCCGCCGTCGGCGGGGCCGGAATGGCCAGCGCCAACACCGGCAAGCCGCCGGTCTCCATCACGATGCCCGACCTCCCGTTCGTGTCGGACGCGGACGAGGCGCCGCAGGGCTCGGCCACCGCGCTCAGTGACCTCGCCGCGGCCCCCACGGCCGCCGCCCCGGTCACCACGGACGTGACCCAGGCCACCGCCACCGCCTCCGACGCCGGCGAGACGCTGCGCAACCGGATCATGGCGCAGGCCGAGAGCCAGCAGACGCAGGTCGACAACAAGGCGCAGCTGGCCACCCAGACCGCCGCCGCCGACGAGGCCGCCAAGGCCGAGGCCGCCGCGCTGAAGAAGGCCGCGGACGACGCGGCCGAGGCGAAGAAGAAGGCGGAGGCGGACGCCAAGGAGGCCGCCGAGGCCAAGCGTCTGGCCGAGCTGGCGAAGCAGTACACGCTGCCGACCTCCTCGTACACGATCACCTCGACGTTCATGCAGGCCGGATCCCTGTGGTCCTCCGGCTACCACACGGGCCTCGACTTCGCCGCTCCCACGGGCACGCTCATCAAGGCGGTCCACAGCGGCACCATCACGCAGGCCGGCTGGGACGGTTCGTACGGCTACAAGACCGTCCTCACCCTCGACGACGGCACCGAGCTGTGGTTCGCCCACCAGTCGTCGATCAGCGTCAGCGTGGGCCAGAAGGTCAACACCGGTGATGTGATCGGGCGCGTGGGCGCGACCGGCAACGTCACGGGCGCGCATCTGCACCTCGAGGTCCACCCGGGTGGCGCGTCCACCGGGATCGACCCGATGGCGTGGCTGCGGAGCAAGGGCCTCACTCCCTGAGGCGCACCCCTTCCTGAGCACCGGCGGCCCTGACGCACACCCCCCGACGTCAGGGCCGCCGGTTTTGCGTTTGCTTTGCGGCCGTTGCGGAAGAGCGACTTCCGTGCGGGCGTTGACCCTGTACATGACTTCTCTTCGCAAGCTGGGCACGTCCGACCTAGAGGTCTTCCCTCTTTCCCTCGGCGGCAACGTCTTCGGCTGGACCGCCGACGAGGCACAGTCCTTCGCCGTGCTCGACGCGTACGCGGCCGCGGGCGGCAACTTCGTGGACACCGCCGACTCCTACTCCGCCTGGATCGACGGCAACGTCGGCGGCGAGTCCGAGACCATCATCGGCAGGTGGGTGAAGGCCCGTGGCAACCGCGACGACGTCGTGATCGCCACGAAGGTCAGCCAGCACCCCGACTTCCCGGGCCTGACGGCCGGGAACATCAAGGCGGCTGCGGACGCCTCGCTGCGCCGCCTCGGCACCGACCACATCGACCTCTACTACACCCACTTCGACAAGGTGGACGTGCCGGTCGAGGAGATCATCGGCGCGCTCGACGAGCTGGTGAGGGCGGGCAAGGTGCGGCACATCGCCGCGTCCAACATCTCCGCCGAGCGCCTGGCGGCGTCCCTCGCCTTCTCCGAGCGCGAGGGGCTGGCCCGGTACGTGGCGCTCCAGCCGCACTACAACCTGGTCTCGCGCGAGACGTACGAGGGTGAGCTGCAGGACCTGGCCGGGCGGACCGGGCTGGCCGCCGTCCCGTACTTCGCGCTGGCGTCCGGGTTCCTCACCGGCAAGTACCGCGACGGTGAGGTGGTGGAGGGCGCCCGCGCGGCCGCCGGTGCCGGCAAGCACCTGGAGACGGAGCGCGGCCGCAAGGTCCTCGCCGCCCTCGACGACATCGCCGAGGCCCACCTCGTGCCGGTGGCGACGGTGGCCCTGGCGTGGCTCGCCGCCCAGCCGACGGTGGCGGCGCCCATCGCGTCCGCGCGGACGGTGGAGCAGGTGCCGGCGCTGGTGAAGGTGGCGGAGGTGCGGCTGACGGAGGACGAGGTGACGCGGCTGACGGAGGCCGCTTCCACCGTCCTTCCGGTGGCGACCGGGGAAGCGGCTCTGTAGCATCGACCAACCGTACGAACAAGGCGAGTTGACCTTCGCCGCGACCGAATCTCAGGGAGATCGATGCGTAAATGGGGGAGTGCGGCAGTGCTGTCGCTCGCGCTGACCACGGGAGCGATAGTCGCCGCTCCGCCGGCCGCGGCGGGTGGAATGGCGTGTGCTTCGGTCATCGCGTCGAGGCTGGATCCCGGTGGCGGGCGTCAGAACTTCATCACGGTCGAGAACTGCGGCGCTCAGACCCAGTCCTGGCGCTACAACCTGAACTCCACGGGCTGGAAGTACGTGTCGATCGCGCCGGACAAGCGGAAGACCACCAACTTCCCGGCCACCTGGAGCAAGCTCCAGATCGACTTCAGCTGGTAGGAGAGCTACATCGGTAGCGCGCAGGGCAGGGCCCCGGAGGGTTGTCCGGGGCCTCTCGCGTGTGGGGCGTGCGGGTGTCTCGGCGGGGTGGTTCGGGGCTCAGGTCCGATACGGGTTGTGGCCGGGGTACTGGACCGCCGGGTACCCGTGCATGGGCCAGTGCGCCGGCGGGATCATGACCGGGATCGGCGGGGCCGTCATACGGGCCGCGTGGTCCAGGGCGGGGCGGGCGGCTTCCCGTCGTACCCACAACTCGTGCAGCAGTTCCCGCTCCCATACGACGAAGTCGGCGCCGGCCCGGCCGCGGCGCCCCCGGTGCCGTAGGAACGCCAGGGACGTCGCGTACGCCTCGTACTGCGCGACCGCCCGCGCCGCCGGCTTCCCGGCGTGGGCGCGGGCGTACTGGCGGGCGATCCGGCGGGCCCGCATCGAGCCGAGGGCGAAGGGTTCGGCGGGGGTGAGCCAGCCGGCGACGGCGTAGGCGGGCAGTTCCTCGCGCACGGTGCGCAGTTCGCGCTGCCGGGTCCAGATGACGAGCCAGGTCAGCAGGCCGAACGCGGGGACCATGAAGGCCGCGTACACGGCGAAGAAGCCGTACTCGCCGAAGGTCGAGGAGCCGTTCCAGACGGCGTGCATGCCCATCGCGAGCAGCAGACCGGACAGGGGCAGGAGCACCCTGCGTACGTGGTGGCGGTCCGCCGACAGTGCCGCGACGCCGAAGCCGATGCCGGTGAGGACCGTGAACAGCGGGTGCGCGAACGGGGACATGATGACGCGCACGAAGAACGTGGCCGCGGTGACGGAGGCGATCCCGCGGTCGCCGGTGAGCTGGTCGGTGCCGAAGGCGGTGCCGAGATAGAGGATGTTCTCGGTGAAGGCGAAGCCGGTGGCGGTGACCCCGGCTATCACCACGCCGTCGACGATCCCGGTGAAGTCCCGTCTGCGGAAGAGGAAGACGAGCAGGACGGCCGCGGCCTTGGCGGTCTCCTCGACGACGGGCGCTATGACGGTCGCCCCGAGGGTGTCGGCGCTGGACGGATCCGCGGTCGCCGTCGCTATCCACCGGGTCGCGAAGCTGTTGGCGACGATCGCTATCAGCGCCGCCGCGCAGGCACCCCAGGAGAACGCGAACAGCAGATTGCGCCAGGGCCCCGGCTCGACCCGGTCGAGCCAGCGGAAGGCGGCTATCAGCAGCGGCACGGGCAGGATCGCGAGCCCGAGCCCGACCAGGAAGCCCTCGGTGCCGGTCTGTTCACGCACCAGGGCGAGGATGACGAGCCCGGAGAGCGCCAGCAGGGTGATCAGCGCGCCGTAGCGGACCCACTTGCGTTGCCACCAGTGCGCGTGCCGCAGCGCACCGCCACCGGGGGGACCGGCGGGGTGCGTCGGGTACGGGGGAAAGGTGGCCACGGCTTCGACCTTAACGAGGGGGGTGGCTGTGGTGCTGTCTCTGTCGCCTATCGGCTGACGGCTGATGGCTGATGGCTGGCGGCTCTCGGCTGGCGGCTCTCGGCTATTGCTGTACGCGGCGGAACAACAGGTCGTTCACGACATGTCCCTTGTCCAGTCCCTGGCCCTCGAAACGGGTCAGCGGCCGGTAGTCCGGACGCGGCGCAAAACCGCCGTCGGCCTGTGTGTTCGCGAAGTCCGGGTGCGCCGTGAGCACCTCGAGCATCTGTTCGGCGTACGGCTCCCAGTCGGTGGCACAGTGCACCACGGCCCCCGGCTTCAGCCGGGTCGCGGCGAGGCTGAGGAACTCCGGCTGGATCAGCCGCCGCTTGTGGTGCCGCTTCTTGGGCCAGGGGTCGGGGAAGTAGACGCGCAGCCCGTCCAGCGATTCCGGGGCCAGCATCTCGCGCAGCAGGATGATGGCGTCGCCGTTGCCGACGCGGACGTTGGAGAGCCCGTTCTGGTCGGCGAGGTTGAGCAGGTTGCCCTGACCGGGGGTGTGCACGTCGACGGCGAGGATGTTGACGCCGGGGTCGGAACCCGCCATCCGCACGGTGGCCTCGCCCATCCCGAAGCCGATCTCCAGCACGACCGGGTTGTCGTTGCCGAACAGTTCGGTCAGGTCGAAGACCTGCTGCCCGTCGATGTCCAGCCCCCACTGGGGCCACAGCCGCTGCAACGCGTCCGCCTGCCCCGCAGTCACCCGGCTGCGCCGCGGCTGGAAACTCCGGATCCGCCGCTCGAAGTGCGACCCGGCGGGATCGGCCTTGGGCCCGTCGGGAAAACGGGGCTCCCCCTTGGCCCGGGTGTGCCGGACGGGCACACCGGGGGTGTGGGCGGGCTGGGACGCGTCG
>NZ_JABERD010000253.1 GCF_013044505.1 Streptomyces sp. S3(2020)
CCGGAAGCCCCACCCAGGCCGGCCTCGTCCTGTCGGCGAGCGCGCTGCCGCGAGCCGTCCTGATGCTGGGCGGGGACAGGAGCGTGGCGGGCACGGTGACGGGTCCTCTCAGGCGCGGAACGGGAACGCGTACGTGTGCACCGCGACGTTCTCGCGGCCCTCGGTGTCACCTGCGGCGTCGGCGGCCCGGCCCCGCTCGTCGTAGGTGTGCAGGAGCGCGAGCATGTCCCTGTTCAGCTCGGCCAGTTCGTCCGCGGTGAGGCGGAGCGCGGCCTCGGAGGACTCGGCCGTCCGGTTCCACTCGAGGCTCCAGTGGGCGCGTTCGTCGAGCCAGCGCCGGTACATGTCCATGCGCTGCTCGGCGAAGAGCCTGCTGGCCGCCGTGTGCGCGGCCGCTCCCTCGGGGGCGTCGCGGAAGTCCTCGTCGCGGATGCTCACGCCGTCCGAGGCGGGCTGCCACCAGCGCTCCCGGCCGTCCGCGCGCTGCGGTCGGGCCTCTTCGATCAGGCCGTGCTCGGCGAGCTTGCGCAGGTGATAGCTGACCAGCGAGACGGCTTCGTCGACCGCCTCGGCCAGCTGTGAGGCGGTGGCGACGCGGGCCAGGGTCAGGTTCCGGTACAGCCTCATCCGCAGCGGGTGCGCGAGCGCCTTCAGGGTGCCCACGTCCGTGATCCGCCGGTCCCGCTCCTTGCCTGTCATTCCTCCACCGTAGATACGAAAGAAAAGTTGCGCAATAAATTTTGCGCAACTTTCCTTTCACATCTGCCCACCGTTCGTATCTGCCCACAGGTAAGCCCCGGCCACCAGGTGCCCGGGGCTTACCTCAACGCCTCACCCACGTCACCGCACGGGGTGTCCGGCCCCCCGCAGCGCGTCCTTCACCTCGCCGATCCGCAGGTCGCCGAAGTGGAAGACCGAGGCCGCCAGCACCGCGTCCGCGCCCGCCTCGATGGCCGGAGCGAAGTCGGCGAGCCTGCCCGCGCCGCCGGAGGCGATCACCGGAACCGTCACGTGCTCACGGACGGCGGCGATCATCTCCAGGTCGTAGCCGTCCTTCGTGCCGTCCGCGTCCATCGAGTTGAGCAGGATCTCGCCCGCGCCCAGCTCGGCGGCCCGGTGTGCCCACTCGACGGCGTCGATACCGGTGCCCTTGCGGCCGCCGTGCGTGGTGACCTCGAAGGTGCCCTCGGCAGTGCGCCGCGCGTCCACCGAGAGCACCAGGACCTGGCGCCCGAACCGCTCCGCGATCTCCTTGATCAGCTCGGGGCGCGCGATGGCGGCCGTGTTCACGCCCACCTTGTCCGCGCCCGCCCGCAGCAGCTTGTCCACGTCCTCGGCGGTGCGCACACCGCCGCCGACGGTCAGCGGGATGAAGACCTGCTCGGCGGTGCGGCGCACCACGTCGTACGTGGTCTCGCGGTTGCCCGACGAGGCGGTGATGTCCAGGAACGTCAGCTCGTCGGCGCCCTCGGCGTCGTACACCTTGGCCATCTCGACGGGGTCGCCCGCGTCGCGCAGGTTCTGGAAGTTGACGCCCTTGACGACCCGGCCGTTGTCCACGTCCAGGCAGGGGATGACTCGTACGGCGAGGGTCATGCGGACACTCCGGGTTCTCCGCCGGGGCGGAACGCCTCCACCTCGACCTCGACGACCAGGCTGGGGTCCACGAAGCCGGAGACGATGATCATGGATGCGGCGGGCCGGACGGCGTCGAACAGCTCCTTGTGAGCGCGTCCGACCTCGTCCACGTCCCGGCCGTGGGTCAGGTACATGCGCGTACGCACGACGTCCTGCGGGCCGAGTCCCAGCTGCGCCAGCGCCGCGAACGCGACGTTGAAGGAGTTGACCGTCTGCTCGTACGGACCGCCCGCGGCGATCTGACCGTCCACGATCGACGTGCAGCCGGAGACCAGCACCAGACCGTTGGGCAGCTCCACCGCGCGGGAGTACCCGAAGGCCTCCTCCCAGGGCGCGCCGGTCGAGACGCGTCGCAGTTCGCTCACTCGGCCACCGCCTCCAGTGCCTCTTCCAGCGTGAACGCCTTCGCGTACAGGGCCTTGCCGACGATGGAGCCCTCGACACCGAGGGGTACCAGCTCGGCGATGGCCCGCAGGTCGTCCAGCGACGACACGCCACCGGAGGCCACGACCGGCCGGTCCGTGGCCGCGCAGACGTTGCGGAGCAGCTCCAGGTTCGGGCCCTGGAGTGTGCCGTCCTTCGCGATGTCCGTGACGACGTACCGCGCGCAGCCCTCCTTGTCGAGCCGCGCCAGCGCCTCGTAGAGGTCGCCGCCCTCGCTGGTCCAGCCGCGGCCCTTCAGGGTCGTCCCGCGTACGTCGAGACCCACCGCGATCTTGTCGCCGTGCTCGGCGATGACCTTGGCGACCCACTCGGGGCTCTCCAGGGCGGCGGTGCCGAGGTTCACGCGGGTGCAGCCGGTGGCGAGGGCCGCCGCCAGCGAGGCGTCGTCGCGGATGCCGCCGGACAGCTCCACCTTGATGTCCATCGCCTCGGTGACCTGGCGGACCAGGTCCCGGTTGTCGCCGGTGCCGAACGCGGCGTCGAGGTCGACGAGGTGCAGCCACTCGGCGCCCGCCCGCTGCCAGGCCAGGGCGGCCTCCAGCGGGGAGCCGTAGGAGGTCTCCGTGCCGGACTCGCCGTGCACGAGACGGACGGCCTGGCCGTCCCGGACGTCCACGGCGGGCAGGAGTTCGAGCTTGGAAGGCATCAGAGGGTTCCGATCCAGTTGTTCAGCAGCTGCGCACCGGCGTCGCCGGACTTCTCGGGGTGGAACTGCGTGGCCCACAGGGCGCCGTTCTCGACGGCGGCCACGAAGGGCTTGCCGTGCGTGGACCAGGTCACGAGCGGTGCCCGCATCGCCGGGTTCGAGGTCTCCAGGGTCCAGTCGTGGACGGCGTAGGAGTGCACGAAGTAGAAGCGGGCGTCCGCGTCCAGGCCGGCGAAGAGCTGGGAGCCGGCCGGTGCGTCCACGGTGTTCCAGCCCATGTGGGGCACGATGTCGGCCTGGAGCGGCTCGACCGAGCCGGGCCACTCGTCGACACCCTCGGTCTCCACACCGTGCTCGATGCCGCGCGCGAAGAGGATCTGCATGCCGACGCAGATGCCCATGACCGGGCGTCCGCCGGAGAGCCGGCGGTCGATGATCCAGTCGCCGCGCGCTTCCTTGAGGCCCTTCATGCAGCTGGCAAAAGCGCCGACGCCCGGCACCAGCAGACCGTCGGCGTTCATGGCCTTGTCGAAGTCACGCGTTATCTCGACCTCGGCCCCGGTGCGTGCGAGGGCGCGCTCGGCGGAGCGGACATTGCCGAAGCCGTAGTCGAAGACGACTACCTTCTTGGCGGACGCGCTCAATTCCACACCTCCAGCCTCATGACACCCGCGACCAGACACATCGCGGCGCCGATGGAGAGCAGCACGATGAGCTGCTTCGGCATCCCCTGCTTGACGAAGGAGTAGATCCCGCCGGCCAGGAAGAGGCCGACGACGATCAGGACGGTCGAAAGGCCGTTCACAGCGCGCCCTTCGTGGACGGGAGGATGCCGGCCGCGCGCGGGTCGCGCTCACTCGCGTACCTGAGCGCCCGGGCCAGCGCCTTGAACTGGCACTCCACGATGTGGTGCGCGTTGCGACCGTACGGCACGTGCACGTGCAGCGCGATCTGGGCCTGGGCGACGAAGGACTCCAGGATGTGCCGGGTCATCGTGGTGTCGTACTCGCCGATCATCGGCGCCATCTTCTCGGGCTCGGTGTGCACGAGGTAGGGGCGGCCGGACAGGTCGACGGTGACCTGGGCGAGGGACTCGTCCAGCGGGACCGTGCAGTTGCCGAAGCGGTAGATGCCGACCTTGTCGCCGAGCGCCTGCTTGAAGGCGGCGCCGAGGGCGAGGGCGGTGTCCTCGATGGTGTGGTGCGAGTCGATGTGCAGATCGCCCTCGGTCTTCACGGTCAGGTCGAACAGACCGTGGCGGCCGAGCTGGTCGAGCATGTGGTCGTAGAACCCGACACCCGTCGACACCTCGACCTTGCCGGACCCGTCGAGATCGATCTCGACGAGGACCGAGGTCTCCTTGGTGACCCGTTCAACTCGCCCTACGCGGCTCATGCGCTCTGCTCCTTCTTCAGTTCACGGACCGCGTCGAGGAACGCGTCGTTCTCTTCGGGGGTTCCGGCGGTGACCCGCAGCCAGCCCGGCACCCCGTTGTCCCGGACCAGGACACCCCGGTCGAGGATCTTCTGCCATACGGCGTGGGAGTCGTCGAACCGCCCGAACTGCACGAAGTTGGCGTCCGACGCCGTGACCTCGTACCCGATCGCCAGCAGCTCGGTGACCAGCCGGTCCCGCTCCGACTTCAGCTGCTCGACGTACTTCAGCAGCGTGTCGGTGTGCTCCAGGGCGGCCAGGGCGGTCGCCTGGGTGATCGCCGACAGGTGGTAGGGCAGTCGTACGAGCTGTACGGCGTCCACGACCGCCGGGTGCGCGGCGAGGTAGCCGAGGCGCAGGCCCGCCGCGCCGAAGGCCTTCGACATCGTCCGGGAGACGACGAGATTCGGCCGGCCTTCGATCAGCGGCAGCAGCGAGTCGCCGTGGCTGAACTCGATGTACGCCTCGTCGACCACGACCAGCGAGGGCTTGGCGGCCTGCGCGGCCTCGTACAGCGCGAGGACCGTCTCGGCCGGGACCGCCGTGCCGGTGGGGTTGTTGGGCGTGGTGACGAAGACGACGTCCGGCCTGTGCTCGGCGATCGCCTGCTCCGCCGCCGCGAGGTCGATGGTGAAGTCCTCGTTGCGCGGACCGGAGATCCAGCCCGTGCCCGTGCCGCGCGAGATCAGCGCGTGCATCGAGTACGAGGGCTCGAAGCCGATCGCCGTACGCCCCGGTCCGCCGAAGGTCTGGAGCAGCTGCTGGAGGACCTCGTTGGAGCCGTTGGCGGCCCATACGTTGGCGAGCCCGACCTCGTGACCGGAGGTGTCCGTCAGATACTTCGCGAGCTGGGTGCGCAGCTCGACGGCGTCCCGGTCCGGGTAGCGGTTGAGATCGCGGGCTGCCGCGCGGACCCGCTCGGCGATGCGCTCGACCAGCGGCTCGGGCAGCGGGTAGGGGTTCTCGTTGGTGTTCAGCCGTACCGGGACGTCCAACTGGGGCGCGCCATAGGGGGACTTGCCGCGCAGCTCGTCCCGTACGGGGAGATCGTCGATGCCGAAAGTCACTGACCGGGTACCTTCCAACCGAACCGAGCCTTGATCGCCGCGCCGTGCGCGGGCAGGTCCTCCGCCTCCGCCAGCGTGACCACGTGATGCGCCACGTCCGCCAGCGCGTCCTCGGTGTAGTCGACGATGTGGATGCCCCGGAGGAAGGACTGCACGGAGAGCCCGGAGGAGTGGCAGGCGCAGCCGCCGGTGGGCAGGACGTGGTTGGACCCGGCGGCGTAGTCGCCGAGCGAGACGGGCGCCCAGGGGCCGATGAAGATCGCGCCCGCGTTGCGGACCCGCTCGGCCACCGCGACGGCCTCGGCGGTCTGGATCTCCAGGTGCTCGGCGCCGTACGCGTTGACGACCCGGAGGCCCTCGTCGATGCCGTCGACCAGGACGATCGCGGACTGCCGGCC
This sequence comes from Streptomyces sp. S3(2020), assembly GCF_013044505.1. Taxonomy (GTDB): domain Bacteria; phylum Actinomycetota; class Actinomycetes; order Streptomycetales; family Streptomycetaceae; genus Streptomyces. The sequence goes on from NZ_JABERD010000253.1 coordinate 5,628, forward strand.
CGCGAGGGCGGGACGGATCCGGTCCTCGATGTGCTTGCTGGCCGCGACCTGCGGCTCCAGCTCCTTCTCGACCGCGTCCGCGAGCGCCACCGAGTCGGTGACCAGCACGGCCGCCGCGAGCGGGTCGTGCTCGGCCTGGCTGATCAGGTCGGAGGCGACGTGCACCGGGTCGGCGCTGTCGTCCGCGAGGATCGCGATCTCGGTCGGGCCCGCCTCGGCGTCGATGCCGATCCTGCCGGTGAAGTAGCGCTTGGCGGCGGCGACCCAGATGTTGCCGGGGCCGGTGACCATGTCGGCGGGCGGGCAGGACTCGGTGCCGTACGCGAACATCGCGACGGCGGTGGCGCCACCGGCGGCGTACACCTCGTCGATGCCGAGCAGCGCGCACGCGGCGAGGATCGTCGGGTGCGGGAGGCCCTCGAAGTCGGCCTGCGCCGGGGAGGCGAGGGCGATCGACTCGACGCCGGCCTCCTGGGCCGGGACCACGTTCATGATCACGGAGGACGGGTAGACGGACCGGCCGCCGGGCGCGTACAGCCCGACCCGGTCGACCGGCAGCCACTTCTCGGTGACGGAGCCGCCGGGCACGACCTGGGTCGTGTGGGTGCTGCGGCGCTGCGCGCGGTGGACGAGACGGGCGCGGCGGATGGACTCCTCCAGCGCCGCGCGGACGGCCGGGTCGAGTTCCTCGAGGGCCTTGGTGATCGCCTCCGCCGGCACCCGTACGGATTCCAGCCGCACTCCGTCGAACTTCTCCGCGAAGTCGATCAGTGCCGCGTCTCCCCGATGATGCACGGCCTCGCAGATCGGACGCACCTTCTCCAGGGCGGCCGAGACGTCGAAGTCGGCTCGGGGCAGCAGGTCGCGCAAGGCGGGTCCCTCGGGGAGGGCGTCGCCGCGCAGATCGATTCGGGCCATAGGGAAAGGTGGCAGCACGAGAACAATTCTCTCAGACCGCGGTTCGGCGTCGTTCGGGCATTCCATTGGCTGATACGCGACCTGGAAGATCCCCTTCACGTCTAACGTTCAGGGCTCCGGTGAGCGGGCATCAACGGTTGTGCCCGACCGGAGCCCAGGGGGATGGAAGAGCCGTGACCGAGGCCGACCTGCCGGACGATCTGACACCCGCCGAGGCCGGGATGTGGCAGGCCTTCCGCAACGGCAGTGTGTACGACCTGAGCAGCGGCGACACGGTCGTCGACGATCCGCACGGCGGGCACCCGTGGGGACCCGAGCGGACCGTGCGGGCCCGCATCGTGTGCTGGCTGCTCCTCGACGGACCGCCCGCGCTCGCGGGCCGGGTGTCGTCCCTGAAGCTCAGCGGGGTGCAGATCAGCGGCACGCTGGAGCTGGCCGGCGGCGTCGTGGTGCCGTACGTGGAGCTGCGGGGCTGCCGTTTCGAGCGGGACGTCCTGCTGCCGGAGGCCCGCTTCACGACCATGCGGATGGTGGACTGCTCGGTGCCGCGCCTGGAGGCGGCCCGCATCCACACGGAGGGCGACCTGCACCTCCCCCGCTGCCGCTTCCACAACGGCGTACGGCTGACCGACGCCCACATCGGCACCGACCTGCTGCTCAACCAGGCGATCGTCTACCGGGACCGCAGCGGCCGCTCGATCGCCGCCGACGGCATGACCGTCGGGCAGGACCTCCAGGCCGAGCTACTGGAGTCGCACGGCGAGCTGAGCCTGCGCAGCGCCAAGATCGGTGTCTCGCTGAGCCTGCGCGGCGCGAAGCTGGCCAACCCGTACACACGGCTCGCGCTGAACGCCCCGCAGCTGACCGTCGAGCGCTCGATGTACCTGACCCCGGCGGGCATCGGCAGCCCGCTGCTGAGCGGGGCAACCCCGGCGCGCGGGACGCGTATCCAGCGGTTCACGTGCGAGGGCGGACTGCGTCTGGACGACGGGCGGTTCGGGGACGCCCTCGACTTCGAGCGGGCGCGGTTCACCCTGACCGACGACCAGGAGGTGTCGCTGCGCCGCATCCAGACGCCCGAGCTGCGCTTCCTCGGGGAGCGGCCCGCGCGCGGCAGGGTCGTGCTGTCGGGGGCGCGGGTGGTGAACCTGATGGACCGCACGGACAGCTGGCCGGGGCCGGGTCGGCTGCACATGGGCGGCTTCAGCTACGAGAACCTGGTGCCGAGGGGTCCGTTCCCGCTGGCCGAGCGGCTGGAGTGGGTGACCGCGGCGACCGCCGAGTACAACCCGGAGCCGTACGAGCGACTGGCGACCGTGCTGCGGTCCGGCGGCGAGGACGAGGACGCGCGCGAGGTACTGCTCGCCAAGCAGCGCCGGCGCCGCGAGACGCTGCCGCCGGCCGCCAAGCTGTGGGGGTACGCGCAGGACTGGACGGTCGCCTACGGGTACCGGCCGGGGCGCGCCCTGGTGTGGATGGCGGTGCTGTGGGCGGCGGCCTCGGTGGCCTTCGCGCACGCGAACCATCCGCCGATCAAGAGCGGTGAGGCGCCGTACTGGAACCCGGCCCTGTTCGCCCTCGACCTGCTCCTGCCGGTCATCGACCTGGGCCAGGTCGGGTTCTGGCAGCTCAGGGGCGGCTGGCAGTGGCTGGCCGCGGTGATGATCCTGCTGGGCTGGATCCTGGCGACGACGGTGGCGGCGGGGGCGACCAGGCTGCTGCGGCGCAGCTAGGCGGGTCCCGCGACGGGTACAGCGACCCGACAGTTGTTGAACAGTAAACGCTTTACCGACTCTTGACTTCCCGCCGTACAACTTTCCGCACTTTGCTCGAAACCTCTGGCGCATCCTCGACCAGCGGCTTTTCAATGGTCGACACCATGGCTCTGCTGCCTCCGTTCGTCCGCTCCTCGCGGACGGCCAGGACCCCCACCCAGCATCCCGCCGTCGCACTCCCGGCCGACGACGAGGTGCTCCTCGACGCGCCGGACGACCGCCTGGGCCCCGCCCTCGTGGCCGCCGGGCAGGGCACCTGGCAGACCGCGTCCCAGCTGCTGGCCGCGACCCGCGCGGCCGCCGCGTGGGAGAGCCGCGACCGCTACGCCGTAGGCCTGGCGTCCTTCGCGCAGTCGCGTGCCGAGTGGTTCGAGGACTGGCGCGGGGCCGCCCCGCACGACCCGGACATGCTGCTGGTCGGCGCCCAGCTCGCGGTGGCCCGCGCCTGGCAGTCGCCGGCCCGGGCGGAGCTGCTGCGCGAGGTGAGCCCGCTGATCACGGCCGCCGCGCGCGGTGACGACCGCGACCCGGTGCCGTGGCGGATCGCGCTGGACCACGCGCACGGCTCCAACGCCGGGCACAAGTACTTCGAGGAGCTGTGGGAGGCGGCGATCCGCCGCGCCCCGCACCACTACGGCTGCCATGCCGCCGCCCTGCGCTACCTCACCGACAGCTGGCACGGCTCGCACCGCGAGTGCTTCGACTTCGCGGAGACGGCCGCGCAGGACGCCCCGGCGGACTCCCTCGTCCAGGCACTGCCGACACGCGCCGCCTTCGCCTATCTGACCGACAGCTGCGGCCCCGACGTGGCGCACGAGCGGCTGGACGCGGCGGCGGACCGGGCCATCGCGCTGTCGGCCCGTTTCCCGGCGGCCGACCCCTGGCCGGCGCAGATGCGGAACAAGCTGGCCTACGTCCTGTCCCGCCTCGACCGCTGGACGGACGCGCTCGAACAGGTGAGGCTCATCGGCCCGTACGCCACGTCCTTCCCCTGGGACCGGCTCTCCGACGATCCGCTGGGCCGGTTCCTTGAACTGCGTGAGGAGGTCCGCCTGCGCGCGGCCTCCGGACATCCACGGAGTGGGCACGCCGGACGTGCACACTCCGGCGACCATTAGGCTTCTGCGCCGTGACCACCGTCCGTCTTCCGCTCTTCCCCCTGAACTCGGTTCTGTTCCCGGGGTTGGTGCTGCCGCTGAACGTCTTCGAGGAGCGTTATCGCGCCATGATGCGCGAACTGCTCAAGACCCCCGAGGACGAATCGCGCCTCTTCGCCGTCGTGGCGATCCGCGACGGCCTGGAGGTCGCCGCGAGCTCCCCCGGTATGCCCGACCCGACCGCCCTGCCCGATCGCGGGCCCGCGGCGGGCTTCGGCGCGGACCCGCTCAAGGCGTTCCACGGCACCGGGTGCGTGGCCGACGCGGCGACGATCCGGGAGCGGGAGGACGGCACGTTCGAGGTGCTGGCGACGGGCACCAAGCGGGTGCGTCTGCTGTCGGTGGACGCCTCGGGCCCGTTCCTGACGGCGGAGCTGGAAGAGCTCCCGGAGGAGCCCGGCGAGGGGGCGGGCGCGCTGGCGGAGGGCGTCCTGAGGGCCTTCCGCCAGTACCAGAAGCGCCTGGCGGGCGCCCGCGAGCGCTCGCTCACGACGGGCTCTGAGCTGCCGGACGAACCCTCGGTGGTGTCCTACCTGGTGGCCGCGGCCATGATGCTGGACACCCCGACCAAGCAGCGGCTGCTCCAGGCCCCCGACTTCTCGTCCCGGCTGCGCGACGAGCTGAAACTCCTTCGCTCGGAGACGTCCATCATCCGTAACCTGCCGTCGTTGCCCGCGTCGGAACTGACGCGCGGTCCGACGAGTCTGAACTGAGCCGGGGCCCTCAATGGCGAAGAAGTCGAAGAAGCAGCAGCAGTCGGGGGGCACGCCCGCGACGGTGGCGCTGACGGCGGCGGGTGTGGAGTACACGGTCCACGCCTACGACCACGACCCGAACCACCCCTCCTACGGGGAGGAGGCGGCCGAGGCGATGGGCGTCTCCCCGGAACGCGTCTTCAAGACCCTGGTGGCCGACGTCGACGGCGCGCTGACGGTGGCGGTGGTCCCGGTCGCCGGCCAGCTGGACCTCAAGGCCCTGGCCACGGCGGTCGGCGGCAAACGCGCCGCCATGGCCGACCCCGCCCTCGCCGAACGCACCACGGGCTACGTCCGGGGCGGCATCTCCCCCCTGGGCCAGCGCAAGAAGCTCCCGACGGTCCTGGACGCCTCCGCCTCGGCCCACCCCACCATCTGCGTCTCCGCGGGCCGCCGCGGCCTGGAGGTCGAACTCTCCCCCGAGTCCCTCTCAACACTGACCCAAGCCGTCCTGGCCCCCATCGGCCGCGCGTGACCTCTCGACGGGGTTCGGTTCCTCGGCTAAGTACGAGGGACATGTCGAAGAAAACGCGAAAACGAAAGTGGCGCGTCAAAAAGGGCCGAGCCAACCACGGCAGGCGCCCGGCGTAGGGCATTTCCACACTGCGGGGGGGCTGCGCCGGCCCATGTCTTTCAGCCCGTCCAGGGACTTCCGTTAAACGCACTGTCGTGCGGAAGCGGAGTGGGCATCATGCAAGACGTGATCACCACGGAGTTCGATGGCTGCGGTAAGTGCCTGGTGGTGGTGCGGCGACTGTCGCGGAAGTCTGATGCGACGTCGTCGCCGGAACGGCAGCTTGACCAGTCGTTGGCGGCAGTGGCGGCGGTGGGCGGGCATGTGATCGCGTTCGCGGATGACTGGGAGGTCAGTGGCGCTACCGATCCAATGACTCGCCCGGGGCTTGGGCCGTGGCTGCGGGGAGAGATGGGCCCGTACGCAGGGATCGTGGGTGCGGCCGTTGACCGGATCGGGCGCAATCAGCGCGATGTTCTCAACACCGCGTACGCCATTCACGAGGCGGGGCGCATCCTGGTGACCTACGGGCATGACGGCCCGTGGGACCTTACCGACCCGGTAGATGAGATGAGGCTCAGTATGGAGAGCTTCGGAGCACAGATGGAGCTTCGGGCGATCCAGAAGCGCAACCGTGACGAGACCCGCCGGGCCCGGGAAGCAGGTCAGCCCAAGCAGATGAACCCCTATGGATACCGCTACGTGCGCTTGGTCCCCATGGGCAAGGTGGATCATGTGGAAGTCGACCCAGTGGCAGCCGAGCTCATCCGGAAGGTCGCCGAGCGCATCCTGACTGACACCACGGGGAAGATCACCACGTACACGGAGGCTGCGCGGCTGACACGGGCGGGGATTCCGTCGCCGCGTGATCACCGAGCGATCATGTACGGGCGGGAGCCGCAAGGGACACCGTGGACCGGTCCGGCGATCCGGAACATCCTCACCAGCGAGGCGTCTCTAGGGTTCCTGATGCACCAGGGACGCCCGGTCATCGGCAGGGACGGGCACCCCGTACGGCTAGCGCCGCCGCTGTGGGACCGAGCCACCCGGGATCAGCTGATCAAGGCCACCGCGCCGAAGCAGCAGCGCACCCGCCGGGGCAGCAGAGCACCGAAGGGGACACGGCTGCTGTCGGGGCTGGCGTACTGCGGAACGTGCGGACGCCGCCTCAAGGTCACCGGCGGGGAGGCGGATACCACCACCTATGTGTGCAACGGGCGGTTCATGGGCATCGTGGCGTCCCAGGACTGCAAGCCCGCCCCCACCATGCGCGTTCACCTGCTGGACTCCGAGGTCACCACGTGGTTTCTCACGCGGTACGGCACGGGTCAGGTGATGCGCCGGGAGTACGACCCGGGCACCGGCTACGCCGCTCGTATCACCGCGCTGGAACACGACCGCAAGCGGCTGCGGGAGGACCGAGCGACAGGCCTGTACGACGCCGACGACGACGCGGCATGGTTCCGCGCCGAGTACACCCGCATGGGACGCGAGATCACCGAGCTCAGGGCACTGCCTGACCGGGCCCCCTCCATGCGCATGATGCCCACCGGCCAGACCATCGCCGACGAGTGGCACGGCGCCCCCGACGACGCGGCCCGCCGGGAAATCCTCACCGGCTACGACGTCAGGGCAGCGCTCCACCCCGCCTCCGCCCCGCAGCGCGTCCGCATCACCGGCGCCACGCTCTTGCAGGAGGAGACCGCCTGACACCCGACACACGCCAGGGGACCGGCATAGGGATACCTCCCCGCCGGTCCCCACGAATGCCCGCACACAACCCACCCAGCCCCAGCCCCCCCTCGCCCATCCCCCGCCCTTTCACTTATCACACACTGCA